>NZ_JASAUT010000094.1:0-18927 GCF_029952935.1 Bradyrhizobium sp. Mp19
GACGCCTTCACCTCCGAGGAATGTGCCAACTACCTCAAAAATTCAGGCTATCGAACTTAATGCCATCACGCTTTAGTCCACACCGGATCGCGTCGAGCGATGCGATCCGGCCTCTCCGCGCAAGCCGGGGCGGGGCGAAAGTTCACTGCAAGCACTACGCCTGGAAGACCCGCAGCGTTGCGATCTGGAACGGACGCAGCGCCAGGCGGCACCCCCGATCCTCGATCGGCAGGGCCTCGATGCGGTCTTCCAGGGTGTTGCTCATCCACACCGACGCGATGTCGACGCCGAAATCGAGCGCCGCGGCGGCGCGAATGCCTGCGCTCTCGTAGAGCCGTACCACCCAGCCGTCGCTATCTTCGGCGGGCTTGATCGTATCGACGATCACGTTGGCCGGGGACGCGGCCAAAAGCGAGTGTCGCAACGGCGCGCGCGGTTTTCCCCTCGTCCACAGCACCGGACGCTCGAACCGCAAGGCGCGCCCGACCGTGTCCGCGCTGCGCCAATCGCCGTGATGGGGATAGATCGCATAGCGCATCTGGTGCCGCCCGATATCGGCCTGCGGATCGGGCAATTCGGAGCCGCGCAGCAGCGTCAGCGCGAGCTGGTTGCCGAACGCCGAATAGCCGTGACGGCAGTCGCTGAGCAGCGACACACCGAAATCCGGCTCGGCGAGATCGGCCCAGCGATGGCCGGGCACCTCGTACTTGGCCGCATCGGCATCCGTGTTGGCATGCGTCGGCCGCTCGGTTGCGCCGAACATGGTTTCATAGGTTGCGTTGGATGCACGGCAGGCCACCGGGAACATAACTTTCAGCGCCGTCTTGCGCTCCTGCCAATCGACCGTGGTTTCGAATTCGAGATGATCGGCGCCGGCAGCGAGGCGGATCACCTGCGCGAGCCGGCTCGCGCGTCCGAGCCCGCGCTCGAAACGGACCTCGCCGCGCAGTCCGCCATCCGACAGCACGGCGCAGCTCACCTCCCCCGTTACCTCGCGCGCGGTCTCCAGCGCGAACGGATCGATATCCCACGCCTCGAAATCGAGCGGCCGGTCATCGAGCAGCAGCAGCCGGGCTGCCGGTGATGCGAAGGTCTCGCGGCCGGTCGCAACATGCAACAGCGACCGAACAAGCCCGCTACGGTCAATGCGCGCTTCGAGCCGCGCGTTCGACAGCACGAAGCCGTCCGGATCGGCGGCGACCACAACGCGATCGTCGGTCGTCGTCGTTTCGCCCGCCGCAAACGGCGCGGCGATGATGTGACGAAGCTTGCCGTCGGGGTCGGACGCGACCTCGGCACGCGCGCACCCCAGCGTGTTGATGGGTGTCCAATTGCCGTCTTCGGGATCGCACAGTGTCGCCAGCACGGCTTGCGTGCGACGCCCGGCCTCCTCCGCCACGCCGGCGAGTTCGACCTCCGCACGTTCATAGACCTCGCGGATGCTGCTGCCGGGAATGATGTCGTGGAACTGGTTGACCAGCAGCGTGCGCCACAGCGCTTCGATCTCCTGTGCGGATGGCGCCGGTTGCCGGCAGGCAGCCGCGACAGTGGTCACGAATTCGAGTGCCTGAAGGCCGGCCTCGCAAGCGCGGTTGAGGCGCTTGGTCTCGGCCTGCGTGGTGTAGGTGCCACGATGATATTCGAGATAGAGCTCGCCCTCGATCGTCGCCAGATCCGGCGCCGATATCGCCAGGCGGTCGAAGAACTCGTCGACGGAGCGAAACTGAATCCGCGGCAGCCCCTGCAAGTCCGTTGCGCGCTGCAACGTCTCGAGCATCGTCTCGTCGGCACCGCCGCCGCCGTCGCCATAGCCGAACAGATAGAGTGCGTCGGACGAACGGTCGGCGTCCTTGTAATTGGCGGCGTGATAGCGGAGCTCCGCGACCTGCGCCGATCCGTTGTAGGTGTCCGCCGGCGGGAAATGCGCCAGCACCGTGCTGCCGTCCAGTCCGCGCCAATGGAAGCTGTGATGTGGCGGTGAGGTGAATCTGTTCCACGACAGCTTCTGGGTCAGGAAGCGCGACATCCCCGCCGACTGCATCAGCTGCGGCAGCTGGGCGTCGTAGCCGAACACGTCGGGATTCCAGAACACGCTGGAGCGCGCGCCGAACGTTTGCTCGAAATAGCGCTGACCATAGAGGAACTGACGGCAGATCGACTCGCCCCACGGCAGATTGCAGTCCGGCTCGATCCAGCTGCCGCCGACCGGAATCCATTGGCCCGCGGCGGCCTTGGCGCGAATTCGGGCGAACAGGTCAGGGTCATTCTGCTCGATGACGGCATACTGATAGGCCTGCGAGCAGGCGAACTTGAAATCGGGATAGCGTTCCATCAGCGCCACCGCCGTGGAGAAGCTGCGTTGCGCCTTGCGCCGGGTTTCCGCCAGCGGCCACAGCCATGCCGTGTCGAGATGGGCGTGGCCGATCGCCGACATCTCGTGGGTGATGCTGCCGTTTCGTGCCGCGAGCAGGTCGTCGAGGATCGCCCGCGCCGCCGGCCATGTCGCGCGATCGTCGGGATCGGTGATGTTACAGATACGGTTGAGATCGTGCAGCAGGCGCCCCGCCCAGGTCCGATCCAGCGCCGGCTGCGCCGTCTCTCCGACAGCTCCGTATGACCTCGACCTTGTCGTGGGATCGCGGTCAGCCTCGAGCTGGCGCAGCACTTCGTAGTCGAAATAGAATGCCGAGGCTTCGGGATCGAAGCGGCGCAGCTCGCAGGCGACCAGCGCGTAGGCCTGCGGATCGCTCCAGAACGCGCCGAACAGGCCGTTGCATGCCACCTCCACATGGAAGCTGACGGTCTCCCCGCCGCGGGCCGACTGAACGAGCGGCGCGATGTGGCGGCCGGGATTGAGACCCTGCGAGGAACGTCCGTTGAGCCACAGCAGCGCTTCCGAGCGGCTGTCCCAATACAGATCCACGCGCGAGCCGGCCCAGGCCTGCGGCACCTCGGCCACGACGTGCACCCAATAAGTCGCCCACAGCGGTCCCAGCGTCTCGCCCAGTGGGACCGCCCGATAATCGAGCTTGAGCGCGTCCTCGAGGCTGATCCGCTCGGTGGGACCGGCAAGCGCGAGCGAACTGACCGGCACGCGGTCGGCATGAACCTTCTGTTGCAGCCGCTCCGCAAAGCCTTGCAACCGGCGCCGCGTGTATTGCGGGTAGCGGCCGCGAATTCGGGCTACCGCGGGATCGCCGCTCTCGCGGTCCTTGTCATTCATCAGGTTCAGCCATTCAAAGAAGGATTACGTAAGCTCAATTGGTTGATGAAGATTGCAACGGGTCGCTTCGCGGACCTGACCTCTCCTACGCCTCACCTCTCCAATGCCTGGAGACGCGCTGTCCGAATTGGATTGCCTGACCTAATCCTTACATTCTTCCCGGATTTTATCCATCGGCCAACAAAAAGCGCGCCCGGCAGCAGCCGGACGCGCTTTTTTCTTGCAGGTCGCGATATGCCTTAGTCGGTCGAGTACTTGAACTCAGGCATCGCCTTCAGTTCATCCTTGGACGCGTTGAACACGGCGTGATCCGGATACCAGGGATTCGGCTTCGACGCCGCCGCCGCCGGGGCTGCGCCCGTGGTGGTGTTCGTCTTGGCGGTGCCGCCGGTGCTGTTGGACGCGCCGGTATAGGCGATCGGCTCGCTGACGAACTTCACCTTGTCGAGCGGCACGGCGACCAGATGCTCGCCGACGCCAAGGAAGCCGCCGACACCGATCACGACCGCCTTGATCGTACCGCTCTTGTCCATCAGCAGATCGTTGATCGACCCGACGCTCTCGTTCTTGTCGTTATAGACGCTGAGTCCGGCGACCTTCGACGCACGCCAGTTGCCCTTGAACTCGGTCGGCGACGTCGCTGACGTCGATGCCGCTGGAGCCGGCGACGTGGCCGCAGGAGACATCTTGTCGCCCTTGTCGGTTGGCGTCTGCGCAACGGCGACGGTCGCAAGCAGCGCGGTGCCGGCGAGGCCGGCGACGATGGATTTGACCAACATTGATGGCTCTCCTCTTCCAAAATCGATGCTGGGAAAACCCGTCATCTTCGCAACCGTTCCTAACGGACCTGCGATCAAAAGCCGCTTGGATGCCGAGGAACACGATAAGGCGATGCGGCCGACTGGCGGATGTGGACTTTCAGCGCATGGAACGCTGCGCCGCTTGACGAAAGTGATCGTGATCTCTCAACTAAGCTTGCGGTTGAGCCTCACGACTGCGCCGGACGCGCAGTCCATGATGTGACGATGTTTGGCTCACTAAGTCGTCCCGGCGAACCGCGCTGCACAAGCCGCACGCTCGCCCAGCGACCGCATCATCGATCGACGAGCGTCGTCATGCGCGCATGTTGCCGCGCGATCAGAAGCCGCCCCAATAGGGCGGCACGCCGTAGAAGCGATGCAGCTCGACTTCCTGCGAGCGATCGCCCCAATCGAAATCCTTGTCGGCACGGAACGACGGCGCGCGCTTCAGCTCCTCGTCCTCGATGTCGAGCTCATAGGCCTCGAACTTCGGGTTGTAGTGCAGCCGGCCCCAGGGCAGCGGGATCAAATTGGTTCCGATGCCCAGGAAGCCGCCGAAGCTCAACACCGCGTACGATACCTTGCCCGAGATCTTGTCGATCATCAGCCGCTCGATATGGCCGATCATGTCGCCATTGGCCCGGCGCACCGCCGTCCCCTCGACCCGGTCGCTTGCAATGAGCTGATGCGGCCTGGTCTCGACCTCGACAGCCATCTCACCCTCCCTGACCTGAAAGGGAAATAACGCGTCGCAAGGGGGACGGGTTCCGCCCTGGATATGACAGCCGCCCTTCCCTTTCTCCGGCTGCCATGGCGGCTAGGGACCGATGCGCTGTCCCGGAAGGGTTCTGCCCGCATTCCAGGGCATCAGGATTGATGACAGAACGATAACTTTTCTCCCTGCCGCCGACCTGTTAACCCGGATAGCCGGGCAAGATTTCAGACACATACTGAAACAAAATTCCTGAGCCGCTTTCCCCGAATCACGGACAAAAGATCGGTATGACCCAGGCCGCGCCCAATATCCTTGTCGTCGAGGACGATCGCGAGACGCGGTCCCTGATCGCAAAATATCTCCGCACCAATTCCTGTCATGTCACGACCGCGTCCGACGGCCGCGAGATGGCGAAGGCGATGACCGACCACCGAGTGGACCTCTTGGTGCTCGACGTCATGCTGCCCGGCGAGGACGGCCTCAGCCTGTGCCGCAAGGTGCGGGCGGAATCGCAGACGCCGATCATCATGCTGACCGCGCGCGGCGAGGACGTCGACCGCATCCTCGGCCTCGAGATGGGCGCCGACGATTACCTGGCAAAGCCGTTCAACCCGCGCGAGCTGCTGGCGCGGATCAACGCGGTGCTGCGCCGGCAGGCCGCCGCGCGCAACGCCAGCGCGATCGAGGGCGCGACCACGCTGACCTTTCTCGGCTGGCGTATCGACATCCGCCTGCGCGAGCTGCGCAACCCCGAAGGCGCGCGCGTCGCCATGACCAGCGCCGAGTTCGACCTGCTGCGCACCTTCTGCGAGCGGCCCGGCCGCGTGCTGTCGCGCGACAGCCTGCTCGACCTGACCCAGGGCCGCAGCGCCGGCTCGTTCGAACGTTCGATCGACGTGCTGGTCAGCCGCATCCGCCGCAAGATCGAGCCCGATCCGCAGGAAGCCACCATGATCAAGACGGTGCGTTCCGGCGGCTATGTGTTCACGCCGAGGGTGGAGGCGGTTGCCGCCACGAACAACTGACCATGAAGCTGCTGCGCGTGCTGAGTCTGCGGGGGATCGGCGCCCAGATGGCGGCGCTGGTCGTCGTTTCGATCGTCGCGCTGCATTTGATCATCACCGCCACATTCCTGATCCATCGCCCTGATCGGGTGGAGCCTTCGGACCGCTGGCACACCCAGCTCGCCGCCGCCGCGCAGCTGCTCGGGCATGCCCCGGCGTCGGAGCGGCCGCGGCTCGTGGCCGACGTCGCCCGTACCTTCCCGCAACTTGCGATCGGAGACCTGCCGGCCGATGCCGGCGCGCTCACCGAAACCGACACGCCCAGCCTGCACGCGCTGCGCCGGCTCGGCGCCGGCTATCGCATCTTCCTGCTGCCGCGCGAGGCTGGCGGCCCGCCGCATGACGGCGAAATTCGCCGCGTCGCGATCCGCCTGCCCGACGGCGCCATGTTCGCCGCCAACCTGACGCCGGATCAGCACATGCGGCCGTTCTGGGGTGGACCGTGGATGATGACGGTGCTGTTCGCCGTCATCAGCGTCACCCTGCTCGGCCTGTGGGCGGCATGGGCGCTGACCGCGCCGCTGTCGTCCTTCGTCAAGGCCGCCGAGACCTTCAGCCTGAACGGCGCCGCCGCGCCGCTGCCCGAACGCGGTCCGGAGGAGATCCGGTCGCTGGCCCGGGCGCTGAACCGGATGCGCGAGCGCATCACCGCATTGATCGACGATCGCACCAAGATGCTGGCCGCGATCAGCCATGACCTGCGCACGCCGATCACCCGGATGCGGCTGCGCGCCGAATTCATCGAGGACGAGACCCACCGCCACCGCATGCTGCGCGACCTCGACCAGATGCGCTCGATGCTGGAATCGGTGCTGTCGTTCCTGCGCAACGACCGCAAGCTCGAGGAGATGACGCTGGTCGACATCGCGAGCACGCTGCACCTCGTCACCGATCAGTTCGCCGACATGGGACACAAGGTCAGCTACGCGGGCCCCCAGCACGCGATGGCGACCGCGCGGCCGGCCGACCTGCATCGCTGCATCACCAATCTGGTGGAGAATGCCGTGCGGTTCGGCGGCGAAGTTGCCGTCCGCCTCGACGTCAAGCCCGACCGCCTCGTCGTCGACATCGAGGATGATGGGCCCGGCATCTCGGATGCGCACAAGGCGAGCGTGCTGGAGCCGTTCGTGCGCGGCGACCAGGCGCGCAACATGGATGAGGCCGAAGGCTTCGGCCTTGGCCTGTCGATCGCCAACGCCATCGTGCTCGCGCATGCCGGCACGTTGTCGCTGCACGATCGCAAGCCGCACGGGCTCGTGGTCCGGATCGAATTGCCGGCGCGGCAACAGCAATTGCGGCCGCGGCAGAAATCCGCGGCCTGATCAGCGCAAGCCGATGTGATGAGACGTCAGGCGGCGAGCGGCGTAATTAGCTCCGCTTCCTCGTAGATCGCGATGGCCTCGAAGCGGTAATTGCAGGCGCGGCAATTCCACAAGAACGAGGAACGGCCTTCGCTGTGCTCCACCCAGTCAGGGCGGGCGATCGGCTTGCCGCATTGCGCGCAGGGATTTTCGCGAGGCAAATAGCCGGTGTCCTGACGGACCATGGCGCATCTCCCGAATGTTGTTTCTTGCGTGCTTGGACAGAGCTGCTGACTGAACGATCGCGCACCCTGTCGTGGATGAAGTCTAGACCTTCATTGATTCGTTTGCACGACAAACTGCTGTGGATAGCGTGCGGCAAAATTAGTCAGAAAAATTACAAGGAAATTGCAGGCCAAGACAATTTTGGCTGAGACGGTTGAAGCGAACAATTTGAAGCATCATTCGCGCAATCGTCGGCCGGCCCACCGGCATCCGGACAATCACGGACGCATAACGTTCGCTGATGCGAAGGTTTTGCCACATTCCTGCCCGCTCGCCGTACCAATGAGACCGCAGAACCGACGCGCATCTAAAAGCCCCGAGCGACTGAGATGAAGACCATACAAGCCCTTGGCTGCCTTGCCGCGATCGCGGTGCTGGCGTCCTGCGCGAGCGCGCAGGCGCAATCGCGCGCGCAATATGAGGCGATGGTGGCGGCCGAGGCCCAGGCGAACCTCGTGCCGGAAGAGCTGGTGCATCGCGTCATCGTGCGCGAGAGCAAGTACCATCCGCAGCTGATCGGACGCGGCGGCACCATCGGGCTGATGCAGATCAAGCTCGGCACGGCACGCGGCCTCGGCTACACCGGTACCGCCGAGGGTCTGCGCGATCCCCAGACCAACCTCAAATACGGCATCAAGTACCTCGCCGGCGCCTATCGCGCCGCCAATGGCAATCACGATCGAGCCGTGCGTTATTTCGCGGGCGGGTATTACTACGCCGCAAAGCGCCAGCGCGGGGATCACCTGAAGGAAGCGAAGCATGGCGGCGCGGGTGCACCGCCGAAGGAGCTCGCCAAGTCGGAGCAAATGACGGCCGATACCGCCGAGCCGAAGCCGGAACAGGCCGAAAAATAGCGCCGATCGCGTCCGGATCGCGCTGGTGGGTCGTGCCGTCCGCGACGCGCACCGTTCACACCGCTATTCACGCGATCGTTCCGCTAGCGACCTGGTATGAAGAGGTGCGGCACCGCAGCGCGCCCGCGTCTGGCATACAAGTTGACACACAAGCCTATCCGCCTACATTAGGGGCGTTCCGAGGGGTGCTCCGAAGGAGGAGCTGAGATACCGCAAGCTTGGACTAGCCAGTAGGCGAATAGTCCGGGACCGCGGTGACCCTTTGAACCTGATCCGGGTCATGCCGGCGAAGGGACAGGGATGTATCAGACGTCAAGACCGCGGGGGGATTCCCCCGTCACCATCATCGGCGCAGGCATAGCCGGCGCCTGGCATGCGCTGCTGCTCGCAGAGGCCGGACGTGCCGTCACCCTGCATGAGCGCAGTGACGCCGCGATGACGGAATCCACAAGCCACTGGGCCGGCGGGATGCTGGCGCCCTGGTGCGAGGCGGAAGCCTCCGAGCCCGTGATCTCCCGGCTCGGCATCCGCTCGCTCGAGCTGTGGCGGCGGCACGTTCCGGAAACCCCGTTCAACGGCTCGCTGGTGGTGGCGCATCCGCGCGACCGCGCCGATTTCGAGCGCTTTGCCCGCCTCACCACCAGCCATCGCCGGCTCGACGCCGAGGGCGTTCGCGCGCTCGAGCCGTCGCTCGAAGGCCGTTTCCGTGACGCCCTGTTCTATCCCGACGAGGGCCATGTCGAGCCGCGCCGCGTGCTGCCGCGGCTGCATGCCGCGATCGCCAAGGCCGGCGGCGCCATCAAGTTCGGCAGCGACGCCGAGGCAGCCGATCTCGACGGCCTCGTGATCGACTGCCGCGGGCTCGCCGCGCGCGACCGCGAGCCGAGCTTGCGCGGCGTCAAGGGCGAGATAATCATCATCGAGACCTCCGAGGTCGAATTGGCGCGCCCGGTGCGGCTGATCCATCCGCGCTGGCCGCTTTACGTGATCCCGCGCGGCGACGGCCGCTTCATGCTGGGCGCGACCTCGATCGAGGCCGAGGACAACGGCGTCAGCGTTCGCTCGGCGCTGGAGCTCTTGGGCGCGGCCTATGTCGTGCATCCAGCGTTCGCCGAGGCGCGCATCGTCGAATTCGGCGCCGGCCTGCGCCCGGCATTTCCCGACAATCTGCCGAAAATCAGGATCGAGCAGGAACGCATCACGGTGAACGGACTCTACCGTCACGGCTTCCTGCTCGCGCCGGCGCTGGCCGAGCTGACGCTCGCCTATCTCGCGCGCGGCGAAATCGACAATGAGGTGATGCAATGCGCGTGATCGTCAACGGCGAGCAGCGGGAGATCAACGCGGACAGCGTCGACGCGCTGCTGGCCGAGCTCGACTACGAGGGCACGCATTTTGCGATCGCGCTGAACTACGACGTGGTGCCGAAGAGCCGCTGGGCCGACACCGCGCTGAAAGCCGGCGACGAAATCGAGATCATCACGCCGCGGCAGGGAGGGTGATGATGGCTGGCGCACACACTCTCCCCATGTCGTCCCGGCGAAAGCCGGGACCCATAACCACGACCAGCTATTGGCGGAACGAACGACGCCCCGCGTGCCCTCTTGAAGGGCCGCGGCGTATGGGTCCCGGCCTTCGCCGGGACGACGGCGTGATTTGAGGAGACACCACGGATCATGGTCACCTTCTACGGCAAATCCTTCCCGTCCCGCCTGCTGATCGGTACGGCGCTGTATCCCTCGCCTGCGATCATGCAGAACGCGATCCGCGCCTCGGGCGCCAGCATCGTCACGGTGTCGCTGCGGCGCGAAGCGGCGGGCGGCAAGACCGGCGATGCGTTCTGGTCGCTGATCCGCGAGCTCGGCGTCACCGTGCTGCCGAACACCGCGGGCTGCCGCACCGTCAAGGAGGCGGTGACCACCGCCAAGCTCGCGCGCGAATTATTCGGCACGCCCTGGATCAAGCTGGAAGTGATCGCCGACAATGACACGCTGCAGCCCGACGTGGTCGGCCTGGTCGAGGCGGCCGGCATCCTGATCAAGGACGGCTTTGAGGTGTTCCCCTATTGCACCGAGGATTTCTCGGTCGCCTCGCGGCTGGTCGACGCCGGCTGCAAGGTGGTGATGCCGTGGGCAGCTCCAATCGGCAGCGCGAAGGGCATCACCAACCGCGACGCGCTGAAGCTGCTGCGCGACCGCCTGCCCGACATCACGCTGGTGGTCGACGCCGGCTTGGGGGCGCCATCGCATGCCGCCGAGGCGCTCGAGCTCGGCTATGACGCCGTGCTGCTCAACACTGCGGTCGCCAAAGCTGCCGATCCCGTTGCGATGGCCAATGCCTTCCGCCTCGGCGTCGAGGCCGGCCGCACCGCTTACGAAGCCGGGCTGATGGAAGCCCGCGACTTCGCCTCCCCCTCCACCCCTGTCGTTGGGACCCCGTTCTGGCATGCCGTATCCTGATCCCTTCTATCCCGTCGTCGACAGCATCAAATGGGTCGAGCGACTGACAAAACTCGGCGTCGGCACCATCCAGCTGCGCGCCAAGGAGCTCGACGATGCCGGGGCGCTGCAGATCGTCAGCGATGCGCTGGCAGTGACCAAGGGCACGCCGACCAAGCTCGTGGTCAACGACTATTGGCGCGCGGCGATCGTCGCCGGCGCCGAGCATCTGCACCTCGGCCAGGAAGACCTCGTCGACGCCGACCTCGGCGAGATCCGCAAAGCGAAATTGACGCTCGGAATCTCCACCCACGATGATGCCGAGCTCGCCACCGCGATTGCGGCAAAACCCGACTATGTCGCGCTCGGCCCGATCTTCTTCACCACGCTCAAATCGATGCGGTTCGAGCCGCAGGGCATTCCGAAGATCACCGAGTGGAAGAAGCGGATCGGCTCGATCCCCCTTGTCGCGATCGGCGGCATCAAGTTCGAGCATGCGGCCGAGATCTTCGCCGCCGGCGCGGACTCGATCGCCGTCGTCAGTGACGTCACCCAGAACCCCGACCCCGACGCGCGGGTCAGACAATGGCTCGGCCTCAACGCGGAGGCCGCGTGATGCTGGGCATTGCACCCTATTCGACCCGTCACCCTGAGGTGGCCGCTTCTTCAGCGGCCCTCGAAGGGCGACGGCCCGGCTCGTCGACCCTTCGAGGCGCGCTGACGCGCGCACCTCAGGGTGACGAGAACAACGCTTTCGCAAGAGATTAAAACGGAGGATCCCTCATGAACATCCGCTCCAATCCCGACACCACCCGTCCCGCCGTCACCACCGGCGCGCTGCCCGCCTCGCGCAAGATCTTTGCGACGCCGGAGGCCGCGCCCGATCTGCGCGTGCCGCTGCGCGAGATCATGCTGTCGGAGGGCGCCGTCGAGCCGAACCTGCCGGTCTATGACACCTCGGGCCCCTACACCGACCCGAACGTCACGATCGACGTCAACGCCGGCCTGCCGCGCAATCGCCTCGCCTGGGTCAAGGAGCGCGGCGGCGTCGAGGAATATGAGGGCCGCACCATCAAGCCGGAGGACAATGGCAATGTCGGCGCCTCCCATGCCGCCAAGGCGTTCACCGCGCATCACACGCCGCTGCGCGGCCTCGACGGCCACAGGATCACGCAGCTCGAGTTCGCCCGCGCCGGCATCATCACCAAGGAGATGATCTATGTCGCCGAGCGCGAGAATCTCGGCCGCAAGCAACAGCTCGAACGCGCCGAGGCCGCGCTTGCCGACGGCGAAAGCTTCGGCGCTGCGGTGCCGGCCTTCATCACGCCGGAATTCGTCCGCAGCGAGGTCGCGCGCGGCCGCGCCATCATTCCCTCCAACATCAACCATGCCGAGCTCGAGCCGATGATCATCGGCCGCAACTTCCTGACCAAGATCAACGCCAATATCGGCAACTCGGCGGTGACCTCGTCGGTCGAGGAAGAGGTCGACAAGATGGTGTGGGCGATCCGCTGGGGCGCCGACACCGTGATGGACCTCTCGACGGGGCGCAACATCCACACCACCCGCGAATGGATCCTGCGCAACTCGCCGGTGCCGATCGGCACCGTGCCGATCTACCAGGCGCTGGAGAAGTGCGACGGCGATCCCGTCAAGCTGACCTGGGAGCTCTACAAGGACACCCTGATCGAGCAGTGCGAACAGGGCGTCGACTATTTCACGATCCACGCCGGCGTGCGCCTCTCTTACATCCACCTCACCGCCAACCGCGTCACCGGCATCGTGTCGCGCGGCGGCTCGATCATGGCGAAGTGGTGCCTCGCGCATCACAAGGAGAGTTTTCTGTACACCCATTTCGACGAGATCTGCGATCTGATGCGCAAGTATGACGTCTCGTTCTCGCTCGGCGACGGTCTGCGCCCGGGTTCGATTGCCGACGCCAACGACCGCGCGCAGTTCGCGGAGCTCGAGACGCTCGGCGAGCTCACGAAGATCGCGTGGGACAAGGGCTGCCAGGTCATGATCGAGGGCCCCGGCCACGTGCCGATGCACAAGATCAAGATCAACATGGACAAGCAGCTCAAGGAATGCGGCGAGGCGCCGTTCTACACCCTCGGGCCGCTGACGACCGACATCGCGCCGGGCTACGACCACATCACCTCGGGCATTGGCGCGGCGATGATCGGCTGGTTCGGCTGCGCGATGCTTTGCTACGTCACGCCGAAGGAGCATCTCGGCCTGCCCGACCGCAACGACGTCAAGACCGGCGTCATCACCTACAAGATCGCGGCCCACGCCTCCGATCTGGCCAAGGGCCACCCCGCCGCGCAGCTCCGCGACGATGCGCTCAGTCGTGCCCGGTTCGACTTCCGCTGGGAGGACCAGTTCAACCTCGGCCTCGATCCCGACACCGCGAAGAACTTCCACGACGAGACCCTGCCGAAGGAAGCCCACAAGGTCGCGCATTTCTGCTCGATGTGCGGCCCGAAATTCTGCTCGATGAAGATCACCCAGGACGTCCGCGACTACGCCGCGACGCTCAACGATCCGACGGGCGTCGGGATGTCGGTGTCAGCCACCATCGAGGACGGCATGGCGACGATGAGCGCCAAGTTCAAGGAGATGGGATCTAGCGTTTATCTCGATGCGGACAAGGTGAAGGAGAGCAATCGGGTGTTGTAGGAAAGCATCGGACAGGAAAACATGCTAATGTGCTGGAACGCTGCGTTGGGGAAAGCGCAGCGGCCAGTCTCCGATAGATTGTGGGACGCGGGAGAGCCAACGGGGGACGAGCGGTGAAGATAAACAAGTTCGAAGTGAGCGGGCTGCCCAAATCCGAAAGCCCACCAATTTCAAAGACCCTCAATGCAGACCTAAACATTTTCACCGGACGAAATGGCTCCGGAAAAACGACCTTACTGAAGTTGCTATGGTACGTTATTAGCGGAAATATTGAGCATGCGATCCGAGAAGTCCCATTTACTTCAGTCCACGTTGAAACAAGCGAATACAGCATAACAATAAATAGGCGCGGCAACGATCCGGACGGCATTAAGTTCGTATCCAACGGCCAAACAATCGAGATCGATTCCTTCTTCGACGAAGACGGAGACCTGGAAAACGACCCCGTCGACGAGGCAAACGGCCTAGTTATGGAGACTGGCAGCTCAGTCTTCTTTCCAACTTTCCGGAGAATCGAGGGGGGATTCTCGATCAAGGCTGCCCCGAGACGGACTGGGCTTCTCACGCAACGACCAACCACGACACGAAATCAAGCTGCTCTTGAAGAAGCTCTCGTCGATCTCTCGCGACGAATGAGCGTAAATGCTCATACTTTTGTGTCGTCAATTTCGACAGTCGACATCGTAGACCTCCTCATGAGGCGGTACACTGAAATGTCGGAACACTCGAATACGCTCCAACAGAAGACATCACAAGAAATCATCGATCGCATCAAAGAATATAAGCGAGAGACCGGAACTCATAGCGTCTCGGAAAGCCCCGATTCGGTGATCGACGCGATTCGATCCGTAATCGAAGGCCTTGACCAGCAGCGAGAACAGATTCTCGCCCCTTTGGAGGCGGTAAGAAAGCTCGTTGTAAGTTTGTTTAAGCACACCGGAATTGTTCTGAATTCCAGGCTCAGCTTTGGCGACGCTGCGAATGCTGTCAGCTCGGAAGCGTTGTCCGCAGGCGAAAAGCAAATGCTCTCATTTATTTGTTATAATGCCTTTTATAAGGATAGTATCATCTTCATTGACGAACCGGAGCTGAGCCTTCACGTTGACTGGCAGAGACAGTTATTTCCAATTCTTCAGGCTCAAGGAACTTCAAATCAATTCATAATCGCCACCCACTCTCCATTCATTTACGGAAAGTTTCCAGACAAAGAAGTTGCGATGAACATGGATCGTGGAGAGGATCCAACTGAGGCGTCCGCTAATGGCTAAGGCGTACGTTACAGCGTCCGAGTACGTCCAGACCTTAAAGCACTCCTTCATTCCTACAGTCATCACCGAGGGTTCCGATGACTATGCCGTCTTTCGCAGAATTGAGGAACGCTTCGCCGCAATCGGCCTTTCGCTAATGCCGGTTGGAGGAAAGCGGACTGTCCTCGAAATATTCCGGCATCGAAATGAATTCCCTCAAATTCAAGTTGCCTTTATCGTTGACCAAGACACATGGCTTTTTTCGCATATCCCATCTGAATACAAAGACCCTTCGCTCATTGTGACTGATGGCTATTCAATCGAGAACGATCTCTATCGAGACGGCGATATGGAATCGCTTCTCTTGGCGCATGAGCGTGCGGACTTCCAGCGGGACCTAGAACAGATAATAAAATGGTTCTCATACGCCGTTAGAAAGCACATCGAGGGACACGAATCGTTATTGGATTATCATCCCAACCAAGTTGTCGATGCTTCAGGGAAAATGCTTACGGACCTCCCGCATCGTTGCGGATATACTGCACCTTGCCCCATTTTTTTTGCCGACCCTGTCAACCAACTATGCTCGCCTGTTGCGTGGAAAAACATTACTGAACTTGCTGGCAAGGTACGTCTCTCACGGAAGCAGGGCCATTAAGCATAGCCGAAAAAGCTTGATGGAGATCGCATCGGTAAGAAATGGTCCGCATATGACAAGGATCCAGAATCAGCTCGAAAGTCTATTTAAGGGAGAACCTGCCTTATAGCTGCTCAACCGAACACAACCGAGGCGAACGAAACGACATCCGAGCCAAGCCCGCATATAGCCGCGCTCGTTCGGACAGCATACTATGCTGATGTATCGGCAGGCGCCTTTGCGCGACTCCCCGCCCTCGCCCCAAACGCAATCTCCCGATACCCCTCCGCCGTCGCCCCGTTGTGAACCTCGACTTAGCTTTGCGCATCAGCATGATCTCGTACAACTTGTCGACGTGCGCGGGTCCAGCGCTGCTGGGCCTCGCCTCTCCGCGTGTCATGTCCGGGCCTGCCACGGGCTCCCATCCAGAACGAAGAGGCGGGCCGAGAGCCTTTACGTCTAGACTAGAGCACTCACTTGTGCGGCTTGTAGAGGGCCGGTCACGACAGCAACCGGCCCAGGGCCACACCAGGCGCTCCGCAGAACCTTGACTTGGATCAACGAAAAATCCGCCATCTCATCGCTTGCTATGACGCTCAAAAGCGATGAAGGTTGCGTCGGGGATATTACCCCTGCCCTCAAATAGACGATTGAGCGCCAATTCCACGTTCGCCTCGCAGAGGGTCCAGCAGTCTAGTGACCATTTGATTGGAGAGTTTCATGAGAACCTTCAATGCGGTGCTATTCATACTTCTCGTTGCGCAAGCGGCCTCGACACAGGCTGCGGATTTGAGCGGAGCCTGGACGATCGACGCCCCGGCTTGCAATCAGGTCTTCACCAAGGAGAACAACAAGCTCGCGTTCAAGAAGGATGCCGACCTCAACGCGGGCGGCTTGATCGTCCAGGGCAAGCAAATCACCGGCACGTTTCAGAAATGCACCGTCAAATCGCTGCATGATGACGGGCAGAATGTTCGCGTGATTGCGGCGTGCTCGGACGGCGTCGCGGTTTCGGACGTGTCATTCGACATAAAGCTCTCCGGCGAGAACAAGATCATACTCAGCTCCAAGGAACCGGTGCCCGTGGAGACGCCGTATGTTCGCTGCTCGATGTGATAGTGGTGGCGATGGCCTGAAAACAAAGCTAGTAGCCCGGATGAGCGAAGCGATATCCGGGGTTTCTATCTGACCCGCATATCGCTGCGCTCATGCGGGCTACGCTACGCCGACGCGCCAGTGGCCGCCTCCTGCACGGCGCCACCGGCGATCGCACCAAACTCAATCTCCCGATACCCCTCCGCCGCGACGCCGTTGATGATCCCCAAGAACTTCGGCGTGCCGCCGTTGTAGACGAAGTAGCGGACGGTGCCCTCCTCGTGGCCGGCGACGTTGGAGTTGTAGCCGGTGAACCACGACTTGGCTTTGCGCATCAGCATGATCTCGTACATCTTGACGACATGCGCGGTCCAGCGCTGCTGCGCCTCCAGCGTAGCGTCGGCGCGGGTCAGGCCGCGATCCCACATGTATTGCAGCAGATTCGTGCACCAGTTGACGCCGTTCTCGATGCCGCGCGGGAAGTTGGTCGAGGCGGAGGCGCTTTGCGGGCCGGTCGGCATCAACAGGTTCGGGAAGCCGTGCACGAGCATGCCGAGGAAGGTCGACGGCGCATGCTTCCATTTGTCGGCCAGCCGCTCTCCGCCGATGCCGCGGATGTCGATCAGGTCGTAGGCGCCGGTGATGGCGTCGAAGCCGGTGGCGTAGACGATGATGTCGAAATCGTAGTCGCGCGCCGTGGTGCGCAGGCCTTTCTCGGTGACGCGGACCAGCGGCGTCTCGGAGAGGTCGACGAGCTGCACGTTGTCGCGGTTATAGGCTTCGAAATACCGCGTCTCCAGCGGCAGCCGCTGCACGCCGAAGCCGTGATCCCGCGGGATCAGCTTCTCGGCGACATCAGAATCGTTCACGCGCTGGCGGATGCGGCCCGCGATATATTCCGAGAGCTCCGCATTGGCGGCTTCATCCATGAAGATCTCGCGAAAGTTAGCGAGCCAGATGCCGAAGCCGGGCTCGTCGTAGAGCTTGTCCCACAGCTTAAGCCGCTCCTCGCGGCTCACCTCGTAGAAGCCGCGCTTGTCGGGCCCGTGCACAAAGCTGCCCGGCGTCAGCGCGCAGGCTGCAAAAATCTCGTCATAGCGGACGCGGATGTCGGCCATCTCCTCCTCGGAGATCGCAGAGTTGTTGAGCGGCGCGCTCCAGTTCGGCCGGCGCTGGAACACCGTGAGCTCGCCGACCTTGTCGGCGATCTCGCCGATCAGCTGGATGCCGGTCGCTCCGGTGCCGATCACCGCGACTTTCTTAGCCTTGAGATCGACCGGCTCGTGCGGCCAGTAATAGGTGTGGAACGAGCGGCCCTTGAAGTCGTCGATTCCAGGCACGCGCGGCATGGTCGGCGCCGACAACAGCCCAATCGCGAGCACCACGAAGCGGCAGGTCAGTTCGCGGCCGTCACTGATCCTCAATTGCCAGAGATCGCGCGTCTCGTCGAACTGCATGGTCTCGACCTTGCAATTGAACTGCATGTGCTTGCGTAGGTCGAACTTGTCGGCGACGTAGTTGAGGTAGCGCAAATTCTCCGGCTGGCCCGAGAAGCGCTCCTTCCAGTGCCACTCGTCGAGCAGCTCGCGGGAGAACGAAAAGCCGTAGGTGTAGCTCTCGGAATCGAAGCGGCAGCCCGGATAGCGGTTCCAGTACCAGGTGCCGCCGAGATCGGGCGCGGCTTCGAGCACCGTGGCGTCGATGCCGAGATCGGCCAGCCGCTTGATCTGGTAGATGCCGGCGACGCCGGCACCGACCACGATCACCTCGTAATGGGTTTTCGCCTCTCCCGTCATGTCCGCTCCCGAATTCATCTTGATCTGTTGGTCGGATTACAGACCGTTTTACCCGGTCAGGCAACCGCGCGAACGCAGGCGCGACTTGCGTTGAGGCGCTGCCTGCACCACATCGATCACTGCAATTCACCAAGCGCAATCCGGGCAAGCGACATGACCGACAATCTCACCGGCGTCTGGGACGGCAGCTATGTTCAGCCGAGCGGCATGGTCACGTTCCTGGCGACGCTGATCGACGCCGGCGGCGCGCTCGGCGGCAGCGTGACCGAGCCCTGCGTGATGCCGGGCTGTCCGATCAGCACGCACAATGCCTCGCTCGCGGGTCAGCGCTCCGGCAGCGCCGTTACGTTCGTCAAACGCTACGAGCCGCCGGGCTACGGCTACGACACCGTGCACTATGAAGGCGCGGTCAACGCCGACGCGACCGAGATCGACGGCCGCTGGAGCATCCGCGGCACGGCGTTCTCGGGCACGTTCCTGATGGTGCGCGCGACCGGACCGTCGCAAGCGGTCACGACGGAAGAAGAGATCAAGGAGCCAGTGCGCTAGCGCGCGATGAAGTTTGCTTGAATGGGTCTGGTGAGACAAACTCGTTCCACCTCTCCCGCTTGCGGGGTCGAGACGAGCGAAGCTCGCTCTTAGGTCGGCGCGTAGCGCCGGGTGGGGGCTCTCTCCACGATACGACTCGCGGAGAGAGCCTCCACCCCAGCCCTTCCCCGCAAGCGAGGGCTTTGCGCAAAGGCGAATCTGCGATTCTCTAAGACCGATCTGAAGGGGGAGGCGGGGATGG
>NZ_JASAUT010000095.1:0-18139 GCF_029952935.1 Bradyrhizobium sp. Mp19
CGTAGCCATGTCGTTCTGTGAGCCAAGGAGTTGCCAGACATATTTGTCTTCCTAAGACCGCTTGGCCTCCGACTTGCTCTTCTCCGCCGTCTTCAGCCGGGACGCTTCCTCGTCTGCTTTCGTCACCAGGGCCGTCTTGGTCGCGACATCGCGCCGCGCTGCCGCGAGATCCTGCTCCAGCCGGTCGGCCCGCGCCGCTTGCAGTGAGTTCTGCAACTCCGCCGCACCGCTTTCCCTTTCCCGCTTCAGTCGGGCGGTTTCCTCGCTAGCTTTCGCCGCCAGCGCGGTCTGCGTCTCGACATCGCTGCGAGCAGCCGCAAGATCCTGCTCCAGCCGCACGAGTCGCTCTCGTTCGTCCGGTGTGGATTTGTGAACCGAAGCTGCGCCGCTCTCAGCCGCCTGCCTGAGCTCCGCCGCTTCTTCACCGGCTTTGCGTGCCTGCGCCTCGAAGGCGTAGATCGTGCTTCGCGTCTGGGAAAGCTCCTGTGCCAGCGCGTCGGCCTTGGCACGCGATTCCCGCAGCTCGGCGGCCCCGGCCTCCACCGTCCGCTTCTGCCGCAGGGCTTCATCGGCCGCCTTTGCGGCCAGCACGGTCTGGGCCTCGACACCACGCCGCGCGATCGCGAGATCCTGCTCCAGCCTTGCGGACCGCTCTCGCTCCTTTTGCAGGGAGCTCTGCGATTCGGCCGCTCCGCTTTCGCTGTCCTGTTTCAGTCGGGAAACTTCCTCACCTGCTTTAGTCGCCAGCGCGGCCTGGGTCTCGACCTTGCTGCGGGCAGCCGCAAGATCCCGCTCCAGCCGCGCGAACCGCTCACCTTCGTCGGGTGTGAATTTGCTGACCGAAGCCGTGCAGCTTGCAACCGCCTGCCTGAGCTCCGTCGCTTCGTCTCCGGATTTGCGGGCTTGGGCTTCGTATGCATAGATCGAGCTCCGCGACAGGGAGAGGTCCTGCGCCAGCGCCTCGGCTCGTTCGCGTGATTGCCTGAGCTCGGCAGCTCCGACGTCCGCTGCCTGCTTCTGCCGCTGAGCTTCTTGCTTTGTCGTTGTCGCCAACGCCATCTGGGTCTCGACATCGCGCCGCGCTGCCGCCAAATCCTGCTCCAGCTGCGCGCTCCGCTCGCGCTCCCGTTGCAGGGACGACTGCAGCTCCGTAGCGCCGCCTTCACGCATCCCTTTCAGCCGGGAAACCTCCTCGCCTGCCTTTGCCGCCAGCGCAGTCTCGGTCTCGACGTTGCGGCGCGATGCCTCGAGATCCTGCTCGAGCCGCGCGGACCGCTCGCGCTCCCGTTGCAGATCCGCCACGCCGCCTTCCGCCGCTGCTTTCAGCCGAGACACTTCCTCACCCGCCCTTGTCGCCAGCACGGTCTGGGTTTCGACATCACGCCGCGCTGCCGCCAGATCCCGCTCCAGGTGCTCCGCCCGCTCACGCGTCTCTTGCAGGGAGTTCAGCAACTCCGCGCCGCCCTGCGCGGCCTGCTTCTCTTCGGCCGCCTTGTCCGTCAACGCGGCCCGGGCCTCGATATCGCGGCGCGCCGCGGCGAGACTCTGCTCCAGCGACTCGGCCCGATAGCGCTCCTGCTCGAGACGTTGCAGCAACTCGATGTCACGTCTGGCATTCGTCAGTTCACAGGAGAGCGACTCCGCCCAGTTGTATTCCCGTTTCGAAGCCTGCCCCGTGTCGCCGACTGTCGCTTGGGCAAGCTGCACCGGTCTGTCGTTGCCGGCTCGACCCGGCGGCAAGGCTTCGGGAGCGCCGTTCCTTGCCGCTTCGATGAAACCGGGACTACGGGTAGCCGCCGAATGCTGCGGTTGCGTCGATGGGCGGGCCGGATCCGGGGACGCCCGTGTTTCCGTCGTGCACGCCATTGCGAGCACGGCAGCAGTCGTCCACAACAGCGCGGACCGTCCCGCCTTGGGCAGCAGCCGGCGCGACGAATCTGCGATGTCGCGGCCGGCAACTGCCTTGTCCCTGAGCATAACCGGACCCATCCGCAATCACCTGCCGCACGGCGACACGATCTGTTGAGGTGCGGTATTATGCGCCGTACCGCAGCGCGAAGCCTACAGCCCGCATGGAGGACCCCACCCACCCCTTTCGGGTTAGGCCACAGGTCACGGCTTCACATAGGACCAGCCCTTCTCCTGCAGTTCCATCACGCGCACGACGCCTGACTTCACCACCTCCGCCTGGCGAACGATCGGGATGTCCTTGTTCTCGGCCTTGTGCATTTTTTCCTGGGTATTGCCGCAGGCCTTGAACGAGACCTCCGGCGTGCTCAGCGCCATTTCCTCGAGACGGGCTTTCACCGGCGACGTGTCGTCGCGCAGCATGTGCAGGCCAGGCCCGAAGGTGACCACCTCGATCTTCACCTTCTCGCCGAGATCCTTGTAGTATTGCGCAACGTTGACTGCGTTGTTGAGCGCGAGATTCATGGCTGCGGGATCGTTCGTGTTCACCTGCAGGATCAGGTTGTGCGACTTGGTGTTGGATGGAAGCCGGGCGTTGGCGTTGAGAGGAGACCGTTCCCCCTTGTGGGTGGTCGCCTTGCGCGAGACATGAACCCTTTGGACCTTTTCTGAAACGTGCCGATAGTCCGCGGTGGGGTTCGTTGTTGTCGGTGTCCAATACCGTCCGCCGCCTTGCTCCGCCGCAGCGTATGAAGTGGACAGCAACACCGTTGCGGCTCCGATCATGGTTACCTTCGCAATTTGCTGAAACACGCGCATGGATGCCTCTCCTGTTAAAGACACGTCATTCAAATCTCTAACCGTTGGGTTTTGCGGTCGGTTGTGGCCACCTGCACGCAGCGGTGATCTTCGCGCGCACCACATCCATCCCGCCCAACGGGAACACCGCATCCAGCGCCGGTCCGGTACGGGGTGCGAGGTGAATATTGAGACCTCCGCCGTCCGGAAGGGACTGCAGCAAGCGAATCACGTCGCCACCGAACGCAACGCCGGTCCCGGACGCAGGCACAGCTGCCGCGGCCTGCTGCGGCGGACCGTCGTTGATACGGTAGGAAATCGCATATCCATCGCCGCGACCGGACACGCGGGATCCGGCGACGATCAGTTCGCTCCGCCCGCCATGGCAGCGAATCGAAAGCGTCATTACGCTTTCGCCGGCACCGTCGCGCGATGACGTTGTGGCGGTGGCGACCGGTGAATAGTCGAGCGGTGAAGTGGTCAGGCTGACGACCCAGCTGCTACCTTGGTTCGCCTGGGGCGGCGCTGACGCCCGCGGTGTCTTCTCGGAGCACTCCGGCCGTTCGGAGCGCTCCTTGGCGGAGCAATCGCGGAGCTGAGCGATCTGACGAAATCCTGCCGCCTGCGCCGAAGCAATACCGCTTGCGAGCAAAACTCCAGCCACCGCGCAGGTCGCCGCGCGTCTCATTGCGATGGATTTGCGGCGGTGCGCGGCCCGCGATCGAGCCACGCCTGCGCCGCGGGGAAGCGCGTCAGGCCGGGAACGGTCGCGGCGAGATTGATCGTCTTCCACTTTTGGTCGAAGCCCGGCTGCTGCAGCTTGTCGATCCGCGAGAACAGATACTCCACGAAGCGCGCGAGGCGCTCATAGCGGTTCGATTTGGCCGGAAAGTTGAAAGCCACCAGAGCGGTCGGCACTGCGATTGTCGTGACGCGCTCGCCCTGCTTGATGAGATTGGGATACTCCGTGGCCTCGAGCGAGGCGGGAAGATAAAAGTCTTCGAACCTCCTGTCATAGGGAACAGGCAGGAACTTGAACCCCGGCTCCCAGCGGCCGCGCACGAAAGCATCCACCGGCTTCGAGGTGATGAAGACGACCGCGGCCATCTCGCCCTTGCGCATCTGCTCGAGCGCGACCTGATGAGGAATGAAGGTTTTTTCCACATCGAGGCCAAGGCGGCTGAAGATCAGCGGCCCCGAATAGGCCGCCGCAGTACCCAGATTATTGAAGTTCACCTTCTTGCCGGCGAGATCGCTCAGGCTTTGGATCTCGGGACGAACGAAGATATGCAGTTCGGACGGAAACAGGTTCAGCACGAACGCCAGCCGTTGCTGGATATCCGGCACCTGGCTTCTGTATTCCTCGAGCACGTCGGAATTGATGATGGCGGCATCGATGCCGCGCAAATACAGCAGTGAGTTCACATTCTCCGTCGGCCCGCGCGTCACGACCGGCAACACATGCAGCTTGTCGCCATCGTCTACGACGCGGGCGATTTCGGCCGCGAGACGAATGGGCGCGCCCTCGAGCAGGCCCCCGGCGAGGCCGACCGTCCAGGCATTCATCGTCACCTGCGGCTTTTGCGGCGGCGGCTCGCGTCGCAATTGACGCGCTGCAGCAGGTTGCGCCTGTGCATCCACGTTGGACATCGGAACGGTCGCGAGCAGCGGAATCAGCAGCGCCAGCATGCGCAACGGATGCAATTCACTTTTTGCGGTCTGTCCCATGGGATCTCCGCCCTCGCCGATCGGTCATTTTGTCGTAGTTTCATGCAGTTCATCGGCGCGCGCCATTTCTCCGCATGGGGGAGCCCCCTACCCCTTCCGGATTATCCACTGTGCCTGCCCCCACGCCGCAGCAGCGAGGGATCACAGGGTGGAACATCACCGGCACCATACTGACGGCAGGCGCCGGAAACCCTGCCTGACCGTCGGCGAGGTTGCGGGTTTCCTCATTCAGCGCGCAAGGCCAGCACCGCGACGTCGGCTTGCGACAAGCGTGACGGCAGATTCGCGGCGTCGACACGCGATCGGGACCGCTTCAATGGTGGCGCCTTGGTACGTTTGGCGATCTCACGGCCGATGCTTCCGAACCCGACGATCAGCCAACGCGTCTGCGCGATTTAGCGAAATCCCGCCGTTCCCACTGATGCGCCTGCTGATGGGCTGCTTGTTCGGCGATGGGATGCAAGTGACTGAGCGTATGGATGGTCCCGTATTCGGCCATCGCCGGCGCCGAGGCGCTGGAGCTCGTCACGGTGAGGCCCGGACGGACCAAAAACAGCAACGGCAGGAAGAACCCGGCTGCCGGTATCATCAGAAACGCGCAAAAGCCGCGCCATCGTGATCCGGCTGTTGCACGCTCCGTGATACGGCGAACGAGTGGCGTTGTTCCGAGACATTTCAGCAGCCGCGGCAGATATTCTTTATCTTGGCAGCTGTCCGAGCTTCTTCTACTGCAAACGGGTCCTTGTATGGAGGCCGCCCGGCGTCGCTTTCAACGATTGCGGGCTTTTCCAATTTCGGAGGATAGGCTGCGTCGTAGCAGGCCAGGCGTGCGGTCGCGCCTCCGATGGCGCGACAGTCCGGCCCCTTAGCGATGGCGCTTTGCACGCACGTAGACAAAACTATTACGGCAATAATGCTTCGCATCGAATTTCCTTTGCGCATATGGTCGCTTGACGCACGGATATGAAACCAAAATCTGCTTCCAGGAAGGCCACGTCGACCCGACACCTCGCAAGAAGAGCCAACGGGCATCATGCTACTTGTACTGTTGCAGGCTCCTGCATTGATCGCTGCGTCACCATCTCGCTAAAATCGAGTTAGCTGCCATGCTCCGATCTTTCGGCTCGGCGCCGCCGCAATTGTCCTGATCTTTGTCGACTCAGTAGAGAGCCCGCCAGTCTTCATTGCCGAAGAAGCAATGACGCAAAACAGATATCAAGGCATCGAATCGAATTCAGCAGGCACCCTACCTGCTCGAAAGAACACAGTCGGCTGGTCGTCGTAATCACCCGTCTCGGGATCCGAGCTTGTCGAGAAGGCAACGACGCCTGCCTTACTCATGGCAAGCCTTTCGGCAGTTCGACGCGCACTTTCCTCGCTCCGGCACGCAATTGGCGTACCGGCCTTTAACTGATCGCCTTTCGCAGGGTCAAAGGATTGAACGAGAAAATGCGTCTGGCGCGGCATCATGACCGCTTTTCAGCACTGTGGTCCGACCAGCTACGCATTTCTTGATGCGTCGTTTCGGTCCGACCAATTGAGCTCCGATTGAGGGCACCTACGCCGCCCCCGGCGCCTCCGCTTCGTTGGCGCGCAGAATCGAGCCGGCGTTATCCCGACCCCATGAAGCGCGAACGGCAATCTCGGAGCGCGTGATCCTTCCCGGCTTGCTTGTACGCTCGTCAACTCTTTGTTGCTGCGTTTGCGAGCTCCGTTTCGATCCCGGTGGCACAAGCCTTGGCAAACGAGTAATCCATGCTCGTGGATGCCACATTCTTCACGAATTCTCTGACGACGTTCTCTTTAGAGTAAATGCTTGCCGCCTTGAATTTGGCGAGAGCGCCGTCCGCGGCTGTGAACTGAGCGACGCAAATCGGTACCAGAACGGACATCCGGCCGCTGGTCTCCGCTGTGGTGCGCATGATTCTGGCGCCTTCCTCCGTGACCCAACCGCCCCAGATAAATCCAATCGCCATGGTTGCCACCGCGCCGAACGCGATCCCTTGAAGGAAGCGGGTCCGTGCCTCGCCTTGCAGGATTGCAGGAATTTTCATGAAGGTCGCCTTTCTTGAGCGCGCGCAGAGACGCGCCCGCGACGCTGACGCTCCGTGACAAACACAATGTTATGATTGCGCCTTCCGATGGCACGTGAGCTGCTGCTACGACGACTGGCGGCGACTTCGGAAGTCGCTGCTTCATGGGCAGCTTCGAGGTGAGCAATTTGCCAACCCGTATTCGGACGCTATATGGCTAGCTTGATGGTGTAAAGGGCGTTCTGTTCTGCGGCGGACTGCGCACGCAGATTGTCACTCGTGACAAAAACGCTACTGGTAGCGTTCTGCGTACGAACGGCGCGCCATGATTTCCTTGGGGTGGTCCTTCACGCTGCGACCGGCGTGACTTGAAACTGCGCAAGCGTTAATCGAACGTCGCATAATTCTGGGGCGAACTGCCGGAGAGGGATTGCGACGGTTGGCTACTTCCACTGCCTATCGGATAAGATCCTCGACGATTGGCCCCGCTTTGCGACGCACGATGTGGCATGGCCCGTCACCGTCGGTCAGCGACGGCCATCCCGACGAAATCCTCCTCGGCAGCGTGCAATTCGCGAGGAATGGTCATGGCCGCTTGTCGTTCTTTCGCGGGAGTGACGTCACGGTATTAACACCTGACATTTCGAGCACTGAAAGCTGCTGGTCTCCGGATCGATGCAGGCAAAGCCGACGGGCACATGGTCGGCGCGGGTAGCGGTGTCCCCCCTCACATAGGCGTAGCCGTCCGCCTGTGAGAGCCGTGCCACGTCCAGCCTCCCACAACGTGGACACTCAATATCTACGGTCCATTCGTCGCGCGTGGTCATTCGCGGCTTTTGGGGACAGAACCACGCGACCCCAACTCATCGGCCTGGCCAGAATCAATGAATTCCTGAGCCTGCGCCTTGGTGGCGAAGGTGATGAGTCCATTGCCGACTACACCACCCTCGAGGAGTTCGGCCACTGCGTAGTTGCCGCCAATGGAGGGGCAAGTCGTCCAACCGATGCGGTTCTTCATTCGTCGAGTATGCGCCGCGGCCGGTCAACATGCCAGACCGAACCTCACCACAATCGAACTGACATCGTCTAAGATTGAGGAATGCTTGGAAGTCGGCTAGCTTGGCAACCATCACCAGATCCGATCTGGGCATTTTCCGGTGACAGAGAGACGCTACAGCGCTCCCGCCTATTCGGGAGCAATCGCATGCGTAGGCACTTTTTCGATCAGCGCGAAGGTGATGAGATGATCCCCGACGAACAGGGGATAGATCTCGTTTCACTGGAGGCTATGCAACACGAAGCAACCTTCGCGCTGGCACACTTGGCCAAGGATGAAGCTCGACGCTGCATTATCGATGCTCCTGCACGCCGTCTTGCAATCAACGTTCGCGACGAAGATGGACCGGTCTTACGGGCGACGTTCACCTTCGAGATTAGACGTTTCCAGTGAGGCCCCATATCCCCCTCTCGCTCGGCGCGAGAGGTCGACCACCGCCCGATGTGGCTGCACAATAGAGCCCTCACAGTAGTCAAAAGCAGCAAAAAACAGTGGGGCGACGCTCCTCGTGTTTGGCGGGAGCGCACTTAACTCTCAGTGACCGATGGATGCCGACGAATGGGCGGTTATGGGGCATCATGACGCGTCCGCCGGGGGAATAGCGAGCGCTTGAGGCGTCCCGGCCGCGCGACATCGGACCGCGAGAAAGCGGTAGCTAATGCCGTCGAAAGAGCGCATGGTTGCTTATGGGCGAGCCGACACGGGCGCCCGAGCGTTGGCAAAAGGCGGGCGTACATGAAAACTCGCTCGCGACGGGAAGTAGTCACCTTCAAGCATTCGTTCCAGATCAGGGGCATCGATCACCCCCTGCCCGCCGGACGCTACGAAGTCATCACAGACGAGGAGATGATCGAAGGGCTTTCCTTCGCGTCTTATCGCCGCGTTGCGACCATGATGATCGTGCCGGCAGCCTCGCACGGCGCCAGGATGGAGATGTTTTCCATCGGTCCGGTCGACCTGGCGGATGCACAACGGATCGACGCGAGCATGCCAGATGAGTGACGAACCGCTCGATCTGGATAAACATCGTGGGATTGCAGCGCAGAAAGCGACGGAAATCCGCCGCGCAACGACGGATGTCGAGAGTCGTGCGCGGGAGCTGCGCGAACGGCAAAGCGTGCTGGAAAACGGACTAATGTCGGTCGCTGCGACCTCATGGCCGGAAGCGGCCGCCAAGGCACGGTACGTGCTGAACATCTACGCTGCGAGCCTGTCGCCTGACGACACAAGGCATCGCGATCTCGTCGCGGCGATTCTGGCGGATTTTGTCCGGCTCGATGGGCAGGGCTGAAGCTGTGCCGGCTTCAGCCAACGGCAACGGGTTTAGTCGCATGGCACTTGAACAAGCTTGTTTCACCAGTTTCGAATACGACCGCATGATCGTCCAGTTCTCGATGCGCGACGGCGCGAAGGTCGTCCCCTGTGCGATCTCGACCTCCGCGATGGATGAGCTAGAAGGGGCAGGACGCGCACCATCGAGCGAGCGCGAAGCGCAGTTCATGCGACTGCGAGAGCGCATTGAAGCCCGCGCCACCGTCAAATACATGGCGGGCGAGTTCGAAGGTGTGCCCGCCGGCATCATCCTAAGAAGCATCGACTTCAGGAAGCAGTAAGAGTCGCGGGCCACCGAGGTCGCGAAAACAAGGGAGACCACGCTTGAAGGGCGACATAGTCAACAGTGATGGCGTACACGTCGCCGTGGTGATCGATACCGCTATTTTCGACCTTAAGGGCCGGAAGCTTTACGATCTGAAGGGCAGCAGGATTTATCGGCTCTCGGGTGAACTGGTGGGTCACCTCAACGAAACCGGCGGCTCCTTAAGACGGCTCGACAAGTCGACAGACAGTTTGTTCTAGCAATTTCCGTATGGGAGGCGTCGTCGCAGGAACCGGAATGACACCAGGACGTTTGACGAAGGCGGCGAAAGATCGTGAATCGTAAGGCCGCCGCCAGCGACGGACGAACACACCGAGACCTAAGCCGAAGTCGTGTCTCCCGAGACTGTCTCATAATTTAGGGAGGATCGAGTGCCAGGGATGATTAGAGACCGAGGCTTCGGACGCCAGGGCTCTACCGCCGCGGCGCGAGAAGCCAACAAGATATTCCGAAAAGTGGAGGCCGCGCCGAGCGAGCGTGCCAAAGCCGACAAAGCGTTCCAGGCCAACCGCGAGCGTCTCAAAGCCGAGCGATTGGCGCGAGAATCCGAGCTTCCCGTCAAACCGCCAACAAGGCCCGCTAAATGACGTCGCATCATCGCGAAGCGAGGCAGGCGATCGTTCGCGAATGGAACCACTGGATCGGGACGCAGCCGCTTGATGGAAAAGCCTGCGCACGCGACGCGCGGCGGTTTTTCCTCGAGATCAAAGCCAGGCGCGAGCCAACATTACTGGATTTTCGGTCGGGCGCCGATGACAAATGGCAGATCGTCCATCAATGGCTCATGGCGGAGCGGCTGATATCAAACTAAGACACCGCTTTCTTTGCTGTACTCTTGCTAGGCGTAGCGACAGAGCTCCACGAATACAAGACTTTCACGGCGGCAGCACAACGGGATGAAATCCGCACTGCTCGATCAGGACTATACGACGCCGCGTTTGCTCCAAGTTTTCGCTGCGCACTGACTTTAGCATCGCGACCGTCGCACGCGTTTTAGTGCTCGCTATTGGCCAGCCACAGGCGTAGGGTGGCTGGTATCACCGTATCATCAACGGCATCGACCGGTGACTGAGGGTCACGTGCGCTCCCGCCAATGGACTAGCAGGAGCGTTCGATGACGCGTTTTCGTGCCTCGGAATGGATCGTTCCGCCGGTAATCGTGCCGCTGTTTCTTCTGCTTCTCGTATGTGCTGCGGCCATCCTCAACGGCTAGCACGGCTCCCTTCGCCTGCTTGGTGACAGGGAGAACCTATCACGGCAAACGCCACTTTCGACGCAGTCGCGGCAAGACCGTTGTGATGCGCCTTGCGCGAACTGGGCACGAGGGCAACGTGTGCGTCCGCATCGTTACGTCGCCCGCGACGCTTATTGCAGCCGAATGGGCTGGAAGAACTCAGACCCCAATTGGAGATAGACATCATGGCCAAGGGACAGCAACGCGGCAATCGCGAAGCCAAGAAACCGAAGAAGGAAAAAGCAAAGGTGATTGCAGCGGCGCCCAGCCGCAAAGAGGCAGGCTGGCAGCCGGACTTCGGTCCTGCAAAGAAGAAGTAAGCAGAGGTTGAAGCTTTAGCTTGATTGCTTCCAAGATCCCGAGCGAGTGGCGCTGGCAGTAGCTCATCAATTCCCTCTATCGGTCCTGGAAAGTCATTTTCGTCATCACGAGCGGCACAACGCCGTCAGGCGTTGAAGCGATCGCTGACGGCACTGAGCTTCTCCTTGATGCACATCGACGGCGGTACTGAGGACGACAGGCGCTTCCGCCTCCTAGCTGGAGACTCTCCATGTGCGAGAAGTGCATCGAACTCGACAAGAGAATCGAGCATTATCAAAAGCTCTCAAGCTGCGTAATCGACCAGACTGCGCAAGAGGGAATCCGCTTTCTTATTGCAAAGTACTGCGCGGACAAGAAGGCGATACATCCGGATCAGGGATGAAGCCGGCTTCAGCTGCCGACGAGGCAATGGCCGCTAGGCTGCATAGTTTTGCGACCAAAGGCTGACGGCCGAGCGATCGAAGAGTATCCGGCCGCCTCCACGATACCGTCTTAGCCGCTGCCGAAACCCCGAAGTTCGTGCCGCTTCCGACCCGGCGGCGTGTTGGCACATTAGAGATCGCAGCCCTCACCATGACGATCCCACGAAAGGTCGTCGTACAGGGAGGATTTCGCATGTACGACAACGCAAGTTGCTTGCCGAGGCATGTAAAGGTTCGCGAAATGCGCTCGGAGAAGCGAAGGCCTACGGCGCTGGCGCAAAGCGCTTGCAAAGGTGGCGTTCCGCCGCCATTGAGGGCTCGAAATCGTAGTTTGGCGTGCCAAATCGCGCGATGGCGGAGAGAGTGGGATTCGAACCCACGGTACGGTTTCCCGCACACACGCTTTCCAAGCGTGCGCCTTAAGCCACTCGGCCATCTCTCCGGGAGGCCCTCTCTTGAAGGGCTGAGGCGGATTTTGCAAGGGAGCGCGGGCCGGGCGCGCGAAATTTCCACAACATATTGAAAACATTGGGTAAATTGATAGCGATGGCGGCCGCGCGCCGTCGCCTTGCGCGCGGCCGCGCGCGATTTTGGCCGGCGGTCGGTCAGGGAGCGGCGCAAATCAATGGATGCATCCGATCAGCCCGCCTCTTCGTCATTCCGGAGGCTCGCCGCAGGCGCGAGCCCGGAATCTATTGGGCCGCATCGCTCCTGGAAGAACGGATGCCGGATTCTCGCTTTCGCGAGCCCCGTCGCGGGAACGCGAAGTTATGACCACTGGCCGCGGGTGCTGTCCGTATTTAAGCCCCCGTGTCCTAAGTTGATTTTCGGAGTGTCCTAATTCGGATTAAGCGAACGGAAACGGTAGCTTGGCCGATGTTCTCGGTAGGATTACTGAGTCGCGCGGCGGATGTTCTACCCATAGCAATCGTTATGGTCCGCCAACTGTTCTTCCTCCACAGAGGAGAAGTGTTACCGGGGTTCTCCGTGGGTGAACGGAGTTCCAGTCACCCCCTTGCTGCCCGGGCGAACTCTACAGGAACGCATCCAATGCCGCCCCTGTTATCTCCGTATCACCGGCAAATACACCGCGCGTCGGTGACAGAGAGACCAGTTTGCGCTCCCGCCTTTCACGGATTGGGAGCGTGTCATGTGCGAAAAGTGTGTCGAACTGGACGGCAAGATCGAGCATTTAAAGGCGCTGTCCATGCATGTCACCGACGAGTTTACCTTGGCGGGGATGGCCCTTCTGACCAAACATTATGAAGATCAGAAGCGCGAATTGCACCCCGAACAGAAATAAGGCCGCCTCAGTTGGCGGCCTTATCCAAATCAATCTTCAACTCGACCGGTTCGGCCATATCGCCGTCGCCATCATAGATTTGCGAGACGTTCAACGTCCGGAACCAGCGCACCCGTTGTACAGCAGGCCAACCTTTTTCAACGGCGGGAATCTTCTTGAGAAGAGCGATCAGCAAAGGGTCCAAATCAAGTGACGTTTCCTCTCCATTGCCTCCGCCGGTGCCGCCAGTCCCGCCACTAAATGGCTTCTCAAAGAAGCCGGATCACCACGCCGCAGCCGTGAGCCTGAGCGTCGAATCGCTGCGACGTACGACGTGAATCCCGGTCGCGTGAATGAGGTGCTGAAAGGCTCTCGACATCGCGGCAGTCGAGAAGCGGCACTATCTCGCAAGTCAGCTTGAAGTACGAAGCCCGGCGCGAGCGGGCTTTTTCCTGGCCCAAAGAAACGACCCCAGCGAGGAGCACGCTGAGGCCGCAACATAGGCAAATGCCGCCCCGGTCGAAGCGTTCTAGTACGACCCATGACGCCGGAAGAGATGCGAGCGATGGCAGAGCAGTGTGATGAGGTGGCCTTGAAGCTACTCACTCCCGAGCGTGCAATTGTCAGGAACGTCGCAGACCAATGGCGTATGCTGGCGGACCAATCCGAGATGCTACGTAAAGAGTGGCAATCAATCAGGTCTTCCAGCTAGACCGTTTTCCTAGCGATACCCCAAGGAAACGGCCCCAGCGCGTTGGAACAAACGCTGAGGCCGCCTTACCGCGCCGCCTGTAGAAGATTGCAGATTATGACAGCCGCGTCCCTCAAATATGTTTCGCTGTCTGTCCTAATTCCGCTCTGCGAGTGTCCTAACTAGGACAGCACCTGGCCGCGCAACACACTCAGTGTCCTCCCTGCTCCCGTGCGCAATTGCGCATTAGGCAGGGACGACAGCACGGCGGATGGGCGAACTAACGCACCCATCCTGCATCGTCATGCTCGCTCAGTGATATCGCGCGGCAAAATCCGCCGTGCGGCGCGGCCACAGGGTTGGTGGCTCGGGCAGCGCCGCGTTTCCCGCACTGTGCGTATCCTGCAGCGCCTCGATGAAATCGGCGAACCATTGCTGGATGGTGCCGCTGTTGAGCTTCTCCATCATCGCTTCCCAGCGCATCCGCCGCTCGGTCAGCGGCATCGCGAGCGCCGTCGCCAAAGTGCGCGCCATGCCGTCGATATCGTGCGGATTGACCAGCAGCGCGGCGTCGAGCTCGTTCGCCGCTCCGGCGAATTTCGACAGCACCAGCACCCCGGGGTCCGCCGGGCTTTGCGCGGCGACATATTCCTTGGCGACCAGGTTCATGCCGTCCTGCAGCGGCGTCACGACGCCGACCTGCGCGGTGCGGTAAAGGCCTGCGAGCACGCCCTGGCCAAAGCCCTTGTTGAGGTAGCGGATCGGCGTCCAGTCGACCTCGCCATGCACGCCGTTGACGTCGGTGACGAGCTTCGCCACCTCGCTCTGCAGATTGCCGTAGGCTTCAATCGCGCCGCGCGAGGGCGTTGCGATCTGCAGCAGCGACACCGAACGCTTCAGGTTCGGATGCAGCGTCCACATCTTGTCGAACGCCTTGATGCGGTTGACGAGGCCCTTGGAATAGTCGAGCCGGTCGACGCCGATCGCGAGCTTCTCGCCGTTGAGGCTGCGCCGCAGCCGCGTCACGTCGGGATGCGTCATCGCCTTGGTCGCCTGCTGCGCGAACTTGCCGGGATCGATGCCGATCGGAAATACCGCGGCGCGGGTGCGGCCGAACGGCGAATTGATCACGCCGTCGCGCAGCTCGAAGTCGAGATCGTGCTGCACATAGCTCAGGAAGTTCTCGCAGTCCTCATCGGTCTGGAAGCCGATCAGGTCATAGGACAGCATCGCTTCGATCAGCTCGCGATGATTGGGCACGCCCGCGATCACCGCGCGCGCCGGCCATGGCGTGTGCAGGAAGAAGCCGATCGGCTGCGTGACGCCGAGATCGCGCAGCTCGGCGCCGAGCGCGAGGAAATGATAATCCTGGACCCAGAACACGGAATCCGGCTTGCGGAAGCGCAGTAACGCGCGCGCCATGAACGCGTTCACTTCGCGATAACTCATGTAGTCCTCGCGGGACGCACGAATCAGATCGGCGCGCGAATGCATCGCGGGCCACAGCGCCGAATTGGCAAAGCCTTCGTAATAGCCGCCATAGTGCGCGGCCGGCAGATCGAGCATCGCCAATGCGCCCGCCCCGAGCGCTTCGACCTCTGCGAAAGGTTCCTTCAGGTTCCCGTCGCGGACGCGTCCACTGGAACCAACCCATATTGCCCCTGTCTTTTCCACCACCGGCAATAATGCCGCTGCCAGCCCCCCCGTCATGGGTTCATTGGGTTTTCCGCGCGAGACGCGGTTCGATACGACGACGAGGTTCACCAGGTCCCCTCCTGTTGGTCAACTCGCGTATTAACAACCATTCATCAAGATGGTTCCTGATCAAGGAATCTCCCAATTGAAACCAAATTCTGGCGAACACGCACGGAACTCGCGGGAACTCGCGAAAAGAAAATTGCGCGCGAGGTTGACGCCACGACGCAAAAGCACCGTATTCGATTCGGCTGCGATGAATGCGTTTCGGTTAGGACAGGCTGACGTCCCTATCAACGTCGAGCAGATGCGCGAGGAATTCGCGCACATCGCTCGGTCCGTCGAAATGTCCGGCGACGCCGGTTGCGCGACGGCCGACGGAGAACGCGAGACCGTCGAAATCAGGCATGATCGCGAATACGGTCTCGTCGGTGACGTCGTCGCCGATGAAGAACGGACGCCGTCCCTTGAACGGCTCATGCGTCATCAGCTCGAGCACGCCGGTCGCCTTGGTGAAGCCGGAATGCTTGATCTCACAGACGCTCTTGCCCGGCAGCACCTCGATCGGCGCATTCGGCAGCTCGGCGCGGATCAGCGACACCGCTTCATAGATCGCCTTCTCCGCCTGCGGCGCCAGCCGATAGTGCAGCGCCAGCGAATAGCCCTTGTCCTCGAGCAGAATGCCGGGGCTGAGCTTTGCGATCGCGGCAAGACGGCGCTTCAACTCCTTGTCGAGCGGCGGCGCGTGTGCGGCGACCGCCTCGCTGTCCGGCTGCAGCCGCATCTCGGCGCCATGGCCGCCGATCGCAGGAAACACTTCCGGCGCGAAGATCAGGTCGATGTCATTGAGGGAGCGGCCGCTGACCAGCGCCAGCGCGCCGTGGGTGCGCTCATGCAGCTGCTTCAGCGTGGTCGACAGTTCCGGCGGCACCCAGACCTCACGCGGCGTCGGCGCGAAATCGAGCAGGGTGCCGTCGATGTCAAGCAGCACCGCGGCCTGGCGGAGCGGCGGAATCAGCGACGCCTGCGTCGGCACGCTGTCCGTCTTGGCGTCAGGGGCGATGTCATCATCCATGGGCATCTCGGCCACGTCATGCTTCGTCATAGTCTACTCCACACATGCCAGTGGTCGCGCGACAGATTCGAGCGATTTCCGTTCGGCCGCGACGGCATAGCGCCATGCGACCACTGCGGCGACCATCATGAGCGCCGACCCCAAGAGGTAGCCGGCGAAGACGCTGTTGCGCGATCCGGTGTCGATCAGCACGCCGAACAGCGCCGGCCCGATCACGCCGCCGATGCCGGTGCCGATCGCATAGAAGGCGGCGATCGCGAGCGCGCGGACCTCCAGCGGAAAGGTCTCGCTGACGGTGAGATAGGCGGCGCTCGCGGCCGGCGAGGCGAAGAAGAAGATCACCATCCAGGCGATGGTCTGGGTCTGCGCGCTGAGCACGCCGATCGAGAACAGATAGCCGGACAGCGCCAGCAGCACCCCCGAGACGCCATAGGTCAGCGCGATCATGGTGCGGCGGCCGAGCGTATCGAACAGGCGTCCGAGCAGCAGCGGCCCGAGGAAGTTGCCGGCGGCGAAGGGGAGGATGTACCAGCCGACATTGCTGGCGGCGACGCCGAAGAAGTCGGTCAGGATCAGCGCGAAGGTGAAGAAGATCGCGTTGTAGAAGAACGCCTGCGCGGCCATCAGCGTGAGCCCGACCAGCGAGCGCTGCCGGTAGGTGTAGAACAGCGTCACCGCGACCTCGCGCAGCGGCGTATGATCGCGCATCCGGAGCCTGATCTTCTCAAAGTCTGCGCTCGGCTGCTCGTGACCCAGCACGGAGGTCTCGATGTCGGCCACGATCTTGTGGGCCTCCTCGGGACGCCCGTGAATCATCAGCCAGCGCGGGCTCTCCGGAATCCACATCCGCATCAACAGCACGACGAGGCCGAGCACCGCGCCGGTGAAATAGGCGATCCGCCAGCCGTGATCGGGAGCAAGGAACGCAGGGTCGAGCAGGATGATGGCGCTCAGCGCACCGATCGCGGCACCGATCCAGAAGCTGCCGTTGATGACGAGATCGGTCCAGCCGCGATAGCGCGCCGGCACCAGTTCCTGGATGGTAGAATTGATCGCCGTATATTCGCCGCCGATGCCGGCACCGGTGAGAAAACGAAACAGCGCGTAGCTCGCGACATTCCACGACAGCGCGGTCGCGGCGGTCGCCGACAGATAAACCGCGAGCGTGATGAAGAACAGCTTCTTGCGCCCGATCCGGTCGGTGAGCCAGCCGAAACCCAGCGCGCCGAGCACGGCGCCGGCGAGGTACGCGCTGCTGGCAAGACCGACATCGGCGTTGGAGAAGCTCATCGTCGGGCTGTCCTTGAGCGCGCCCGATAATGCACCGGCGAGCGTCACTTCCAGCCCGTCGAGGATCCAGGTGATACCGAGCGCCAGCACGACGCGGGTATGAAAGCGGCTCCAGCTGAGATTGTCGAGCCGGACCGGAATCGAGGTCTCGATGATGCGGTCATCGTCCGGCGTGACCGGAGCCACGGCCTGTTGCGTCGCGGAGTTCAACTGTGTCGGCTGCAGTGTCATCAGAATCGACCAATGAGAAAAGCCCCGGAACGATCTGTTCCAAGGTTCACTCACCCGGAATTGCGGCAAACGGAGTGCCCGCCACGCGACGTCAACGCCGCAGGCCGGCAAGGGTTCCCGCAATGCGGCATAGGAACCGCGATTGCGGCGAACTGTTCTCGGCTCAAAAGACACGGAGGCATCGATGCCCGCACACAAGAAAGCAAAACGCAAGACGGCAAGGACATCACCGGCACGGTCTACGAGCACGACGCGTCGCAGGCGTGGCGCAAGCAAGAGGACGGCGAAGCACTGGTCGCAGCGGGTGACGAAAGAAAGCGACGCGCTCGATCTCAAGCACGGGGTGTTCAAGCAGACCAGCGCGAAGAAGATCGCATCATCGCTGAAGCAATCGGCCGAGCACAGCGCGCGTCGCAAGAGCGGCGCCTATCGTTCCGCGCTGTCGATGCTGACCTTCTATATCAACCGCGCCGGCAAGACGCTGCCGAAGACCGAGCGGTCACGGCTGGAGCGCGCCAAGGTCGAGTTGAAGCACCAGTTCGGACGGGACTGACGCTGTCGTCCTGGCGAAAGCCAGGACCCATACGCCGCGGCGCACGAAAAGGGCACGCGGCGAGTTGTGCTTACACCAACAAACTGCGTGGTTATGGGTCCCTGTGTCTTGGAAGTCTGTCAGGATGAGGGTGGGCGGGAAGCCGTTGGGTCCTTGGCGCTTGA
>NZ_JASAUT010000096.1:0-18002 GCF_029952935.1 Bradyrhizobium sp. Mp19
CAACGGCTTCCCGCCCACCCTCATCCTGACAGACTTCCAAGACACAGGGACCCATAACCACAGGGTTGCGTTGTTGAAGTGAGCCGTGGCCCGAGCGCTGGCTAAACAATTGGCATCGGTGGTTATGGGTCCCTGGTCGCGCGGAGCCTGTCATCGGGCGGCGCTTCGCGCCGACCCGTTGGCTTGCCCGGGACGACATCGAATATGTGGCGCTCGCGTGAGTCATACATCCGCATCGTCGCGGCGCGCTGCATCCGAGTCTTGCGTTTACTTGCCTCCCCCTGGAAGCAGAGGGCGCCCCGGAATGACGGTGAAAGCTTCAGGTCGAAATCGGATGACCGGCAGAAATCTTGACGGCAACATCGCGGCGTGTGTTACACCTCGAAAGCAACAGGGACGTGCGCATGACATCCACCGTCGATCTCGCCAAACTGCACATTGACGACTTCACGCCGCATCAGGATGCTGAGTTCGAGATGCAGGCGGCGGATCGCGCGGTGGCGCTGAAGCTCGCCAAGGTCGAGCCCGCGGGCAACAGCGGCCGGCCGGGCGGTGCGTTCTCGCTGTTGTTCACGGGCCCGAAGGGCGCGTGGCTGCCGCAGGCGATCTATCCGGTGCGGCATCCGGCGCGGGGCGTGATGGAGATCTTCCTGGTGCCGATCGGCCCGCTCGGAGATGGCAATGGCTATCAGGCGGTCTTCACCTGACGGTCGGAAGCTCCTGCCGCCCGCCACCGCATCAGGTCGTAAACGCCCTTGTCTTCCTCGGTGATGAAGCCGAGCCGCCGGTAGAGCCGCATCGCCGGATTGAGCTTCTCGACATGGATCGAGACGTCCTTGCCGGCGGCCGCCCCCTCGTCGATCGCGTCGCGCAGCAGCGCCGCGCCATAACCCTTGCCGCGATGCGCCGGCATGAAGGCGATATCGATGATGCGGTGCTGGCTCGGCCAGCGCTCGATGTAGAACCGGCCGATGTCCTCACCACCCTGCGCGATCACCAGCCAGTCGGCGTTCGGATAGTATTTCTGGTAATGCGCGTGCTGGGCACGGAATTGCTGATCGAGAAAGGCGGCCTTGTCCGCCTCGCTCCAGGGCACCGGCGCCAGCTCCTCGGCGCGGGTCGAGGCATAGAGCTGGCCGAGGAACGGCAGATCCGGCTCCGCCAGGCGGCGAAAGCGGCAGCCGGAAGCGGCCGCGCGCGTCCAGCCGAACGCTGGTGCGGGCGTGGTGCCTGGCGCGTCGAGACCCAAGACGACCTCAGCCGCGCGCCGGGAAGGCGCCCTGCAGCGCGATGCAGAAGTTCAGCGTGAGGTAAGGCTGCATGTTGTTGTGCTGCTGGTTGCCGCCCGTCATGCCGATCATGGTGGCGTTCATCTGCGTCAGTGTTGGCGTCGCGCTACCGGGCACATAGGCGAAGGCATTGGCCGATTTGCCCAGGATGCGGGTCGGGCTGGGGACCTGAACGTCAGCGACGTCCTGCGTGCCGACGTTCACAGGATGGTTGTGAAGCGGTATCTGGTTTTGCAGCAGCGTCACATTGGGAGAGCCGGTGGTCTCTCCGAGGTCATACAGCGACAGCCCGGGGCCCTGTCCGGGCGCCGCCGGTGCGTTGCCCTGCATGTTGGGAAGCGCGAAGTTCGACGTGCCGTTGCCGCCATAGGTGACGCCGAGTAGTGAGAACAACGCCGTATTCTGCGAGATCGGCAGGATCTGACCGCCGCAGAAGGCCCAGCCCTTGGGAGCGAAGTTGAATGGAAAGATGCGGATCTCGGCGAGAAACTGATCGGACATGTCGTCGCGCTCCTAGCCCTGGCTCGGAAAAATGCCGTACAGCGAAATGATGAAGCTGACGCAAAGCAGCGGCTGCAAATTGCTGTGCGGCTGGTTCCCGCCGGTATTCGTCAGCATTCCGCTCGCCATCGGGCCATCGGGCGGCTGGCCGTCGATATACATGGCGATCGTACCGGTCGTCTGATCGAGAATATTTCCCTGCGGGTTCGACGCGGTGCCGGTCTGCTTCGCGGCGATGAAGGCGTGTGAATGCTGCGGGATCGTCTGCGTCGTGAGTGTTACGTTTTCGACGCCGCCAGTCTGCCCCATGACATAGGTCGTGCCGCTGCTGGCGGTGCCCGTGTGGATTGGCACACGGCCGCGCAGATCGGGGACCGCGAAGGTAGATTGGCCGTCGCCGCCATAGGTGGTGCCGATCAGATTGAACAGCGCGTCGTACTGGGAGATCGCCAACAGGCTGCCGTCACAGAAATTCCATCCGACCGGGGCAAAGTTGCCGCCGAACATACGGATTTCGCCTACAAAAGCTTCTGACATCGGCGCTTCTCGTCAATTCTGCGAGGGGAAAATGCCCTGGAGGGCAATGCTGAAATTGATCGTCAGGAACGGTTGCATGTTCTGATGGGCCTGGCTGCCGCCGGCATTGCCCACGGTCAAGGGATTGAGCGGGGTAATGTCGGTCGTCGACGTGCTGTAGCCGTTGTTGAAGGCACCGAGATAGGCACCCGAATCGAGCGGCTGGCTACCGTTGCTGTTGGTGGCGTTGGCCAAATGATTGTGCTGCGCCATCTCGTTGATCGTGAGCGTGTGGCTCTCCTCGCCGCCGCGTTGGCCGAGCGCATAGCCAGCGCCCGTACTGATCGGCACCCGGCCCCGAAGGTCGGGCAGGCCAAAAGTGACGCGCCCATCCCCGCCATAGGTCGTGCCCAGCAACGAGAACAGCGCCTGATTCTGAGCGATGGGAAGCAGCTGGCCGTTGCAGAATGCCCAGCCCTTGGGCGCAAAGCCGAACGACATCATGCGGACTTCGGAAAGATACGGATCAGCCATAGGTCCTCCGCGAATACGTCGTACGATTTGTAAAAAATTCGAGACAATGATGCTGCGTATGCAACGTCTGCACGATAGCGTGTTTTACGGCCAGTGCAACCTCAACGATTGTCGGGCTCCTGCGTTTTTTTTCGAGTCATTCGCGGCTCGCGACGAGACGGTATCGCCGCTGGCGGCACCGTTGTCACGAATCGGACATGTCCACGCAGACATCATGAGGCGATTGAAATTTGCTGGTATCCGTCAGAGGCAACGCCTGCCGAAACGGTTCGGCAGGCGCTGTGCGGTCGATACGGCGTCCGATCAGACGATCAGGTCATGGTGCGGCTGGGCGTGATTGTCGGCCGGCGTGCCACCCATGGCCGCGAACACCGTCTCGTGGCCGACCCACCAGGGGGGGCCGGCATTGGCGTGCCCGCTGAACAGATCGGAAAAGGCCTGGGTGTTCGCGGCCAGGTCCGCATGGCCGGTGTTGGCCTGCGAGGGCGTCTGGGTGAACGACGAGAAGTCGAAGCCGTCGCGGTTGAGGTTTGCGGATGTGTCGCTCTGCATGGGCATCGCCTTCGCCGATCCCACGTTGGCTTGCGTGACATCCGCCGCAGTTGGCAGCCGCCGCTCGCCATCGGCGAGACTGATATACATCAAGTCGTTGACATCCGATGACGACGTCAGGTCGGGGAGGCCGAGCACGTGTCCCAATTCATGGACCACGGCGGTCAATAGATCGAGATGACCTGCTGCGGCTGTCGACGGATCGGTCTGCAGATCGGAGCCGGAAGCGTTGAGCGCGTGGGTGAACTCAAAATTGTCCAACGGTGTCGAATCGACGAACCAGCCATGGCCGGCGGCATCGGTATCGATCGTGATGTGGCCGGCGCTTTCCAGGCCGACGACCTGGCCGGCGAGATCAGCGACGCTGAAGGTCACGGCACGCAGCGCGGCGAGTTGATCCGCGTCTGCGCCAGCCTTTGCCCATTGGGTAATGGCCGCTGAGACGACCGAGTCGAGCTCGCTCTGTGTCAGGTGGGTTTCGCCCGGGGTCGCGACGGCGGCCTGCACGCCGCCGTCCGCGGCGAGCAGCGGCGATGAGCCGAACCCGTGTGTGCTGCCCGCCGTGACGCTGAATGTCGGCGCCGTGGTGACCGTATTGTGCGCCAGGACGTAACTCGAAATCGCGGCGGTATCGGTCGCGCCGCCGCCATAGGACGAACCATCGCCCGCGTGCAGGCCGACGGTGGTGTCGAACCGATCGCGCAGCCGGATATCGGTGCCGCCATTCGCGCCCGAACCGAGGAACTGATTTTCCTGGGCGCCGGTGCCGCCCAGCGTCAGCGAGACGCTCTGCGCATCGCCTGCGACCGTGCCGGCGTTGAGCTCAAATCCATGATTACCGAACGTGCCGGGGTTGGACACCGTGTTGCCCATGACGATCGCGGTCAATAGGGCGTTGCCGCCGTTCGCAGCGTCACCGGTCTGCAGTTCGATGCCGTCGTTGTTGTACTGATACAGATGGTTGTTGGTGATCGTGACGCTGGAATTGGCCCCGCCCATCGTGACGAAGCCGATGTCGCTGCCCTGGGCGGAGCCGCTGTTCGCGACGCCGGCGACGCCGATCGTGTTGGAATCGATCGTGCCGTTGAACGAGCTTGCTCCCGATCCCGTGCTGATGGCGAGCGCGGTGCCGAGGGCATCACGCATGGTATTGTTGGCGATATTGAAGGTCAGGTTGGCGTGGTCGCCGGTCCCGCCGGAGCTGATGGTGATGCCGCCGCCGCCCGAGACGATGTTCTGGTTGTTGTTCGAGAAGCTGTTTCCGTTCAGCACGAGGTCCGAGCTGACGCCGCCGTGCAGATCGAGCTGGAACAGGTCGCCGCGCGCCGACGTGAATGTCGAATTCTGAACGGTCGCGTTGAATGTTCCGTCGGTGGCCTGGAACACCAGGGCGTCGCCCGAGCTGTTTCCGGCCGCCGAATTGGTCGCAAAGGTCGAGCCGGTGATGGTGATGCGGTTGAGTGTCTGACCGCTGTTATTGAAGACGTGGAACGCATCGAGCGCCGCGCCCGTGAAGGTCGAATTCGTCACCGACGCCGTGCCGGACAGGCCGGTGAAGTAGACGTCGCCCTCGCCGATTCCGCCGACGCTGGTGCCGTTCGTACCGGTCACCGTGGTGTTGCCGAGGGTAAAGCCGGTGACGTTGGTGCCGACGATGCCGTAGTTCTGGAAGTCGTGCATCGCCAGATAAGAGAGCTGAACGTCCTTGGTGTTGTTCAGATAGACGCCGCTGCCCTGCGCGGTGCTGCCGTCGGCGCCGGTCTTGTTGGCGATGGTGCCGCCGCTGCCGGCCGTCGAACCGTCGCCGGTGATGTGCAGGCCGCCATTGCCGGCGGCCGTGCCGGTATTCGACAGGATGATGCCGTTGTTGGACCCTCCGCTCGAGGTGATGCTCTTGAGGATGAGGTTGGACGAGCCGATCTGGGTGTTCTCGACATCGAGCGCGGTGCCGGTGCCTGACGTGATGGAGTTGTTGGTGCCGGTCAGCGTGATGGTGCCGCCATGCGTGAAGCTCATGCCGGTGCCGCTGGCGGTCTTGACCGTGATGTCGGACATCGTGACGGTGCCGACATTGTTGTTGTCGTCGCTGATGCCCATGCCGGTCGAGGCCGAGGTATCGATGCTGACGCCGCTGATGCTGTGGCCGGACGTGCCGAGCAGGTCGATGCCGTTGTCGGCGCCGGTCACCTTGATCACCGGATCGGTGCCGGTCGCGGTGTTCGCGGTTACCACGGCGCCGGTCACCGGATTGGTGAACGTCAAGGAGTGGCTGCCGCCGACCAGGTTGACGCCGTTGGCGAGATTGATGCCGTTGGCCTCGGTATATGTGCCGGACCTCAGCACGACATAGTCGCCAGAGCCGGCCGGATTCGCCGCGTTGTAGGCGGCGATCGAGGTGTATGGATCGGCCGCGGTGCCGAGATTGGCGCTGTTGGCCAGCGCCGTGGGCGAGTTGTCGATGTAGAACACCTGCGGCACGACGCCAACATGGAAGGTCTGGGCGCCCGACGTGAGCGGCCCACCGGTACCGGTGTTGCCGTTGTCGTTGATGTTCAGCGTGACGGTATCAGAGCCGGTGAAGCCGTCATCGCTGTTGTAGGTTAGCGTCGCCAGCGCGGTGTTGACCTGCGCGACGGTGCCGGTCAGCGTCACCGTGTGGCTGCTGTTGTTGGTGAAGCTGGCGAGCCCGGCGGTATTGAAGGTCAGGTTCGCATGGCTTGAGGCAATCGTCGCCGTGACGTTGCCGCTCGCGGCATCGATGTCGGCGACCGAGAGCCCTGAAATCGCGAAATTGGTGTGCGAGAACGCTGTTCCGATCGAATTGTCCGCCGGCACCGACGCGGTGGGTCCGTCGTCCACGGCGGTGACGCTTCCTGTCGTCGATCCCGTCCCAGTGTTGCTGCCGCCATTCGCGGTACCGCCGTCATCGTGCACGGTCAGGCTGTAGGACCGCGCGGTGGTGTCGGGGTTTTCGCTGGTGTTGTTGAACTGGATCAGGTCCAGCGCCGCATTGTAGTGCGCGAGCGTGTCGGTACCGCTGAAACTGATCGTTTCGGTGCCCGCAGTGCTGGTGATCTCGAAGTGGATACCGCCGATATCGCCGCTGTTGCCGGCGTGGCCGGCGATCGACAGCGCATCCGACGGCTTCAGATTGTTCAGCACGAAGGTCGCATCGGTCAGGTTGTTACCTTCGGCGTCCGTGATCGTCAGGTTCGGCGTGATCGTGACCGGCGTCGAGTTCGCTGCCGGCGTGCCGTTCGGCGGCTCGGAGAAGCCGGTGATGGCACCGAAGCTCACGACCGGCGCATCGTTGACCGGGGTGACATGGATGGTCGAGGTCGAGGTGTTGCTGCTGTCGGTGCCGTCGGTGACCGTGAAGCTGACGGTGCGATCGGCCCCGGACGGGTTGTCGCTCGAGTTGAAATAGGTGATGGAATCGAGCGCGGCCTTGTAGTTGGCGACGCTGGAGGAGCCGGTCAGCGTCAGCACGCCGGTCGCGGAATTGTAAGAGCCGGTGATACCGTTCTGGTTGACGAAGCCCAGCACGTCCTGGCCGGCGGCGAAGCCACCGGTGATCTGCACCGTCGCGCCGGTCAGATTGGCGCTGTCGACGTCGGTCACGTTGACCGACGCATCGATCACGGTCGCGGCTTGGTTTTCGGTGTAGTTCAGCGTGCCGCCGGCGGTCGTGACCGGCGGATCGTTGACCGGCGTGACGTTGATGGTGCCGGTGACCGGCGTGGAGGTCGCTGTGCCGTCGTTTGCGATGATGGTGACGGTGCGCGCCAGGCCCGACGGGTTGTCGCCGGTGTTCTGATAGGTCACCGAGGCGAGCGCGGCCTGATAATCGGCGACGCTGGCGGTGCCCGTCAGCGTCAGCATGCCGGTTCCCGCATTGAACGAGCCGGTGATGCCGTTCTGGGACGTAAAGGCGAGGACGTCCTGACCGTTCGCGTAGTTGCCGGTGATCTGCACCGTCGCGCCGGTCAGCGTAGTGTTGTCGACGTCGGACACGATGATCGCCGGGTCGAACGCGGTCGCGGCCTGGTTCTCGGTGTAGTTCAGCGTATGACCAGCAGTGACGACCGGCGGGTCGTTGACCGGGGTGACGTTGATGGTGTCGGTGACGGGTGAGCTGTCGAGCGTGCCGTCATTGGTCGTGATGGTGACGGTGCGCGCCAGCCCGGACGGATTGTCGCTGGTGTTGATATAAGTCACCGACGCCAGCGCGGTTTGGTAGTTCGCGACGCTGGAGGAGCCGGTCAGCGTCAGCGTTCCGGTCGCGGCATTGAACGAGCCGGTGATGCCGTTCTGGTTGGTGAAGCCGAGGACATCCTGGCCGTTGGTGTAGTTGCCGGTGATCTGCACCGTCGCGGACACCAGATTGGCGTCGTCGCCGTCGGTGACGGTGATCGCCGAATCGATCACGGTCGCAGCCTGGTTCTCGGTGTAGTTCAGCGTGTGGCCTGCGGTGACGACCGGCGCCTGGTCGACCACGACGGCGATGGTGAAGGTCTGCTGGCTGTGCAGCGTGCCGTCGCTCGCATCGACCGTGACGTCATAGGACGGGTCGGCAATGTTGATCTTGCTGGGATCGGCGACCGTGATCTTGCCGGTGGTCGCATTGATGGTGAAGCCGCCGCCGGAGGTGTCGCCGACCAGCGAATAGGTCACGGCGGGGCCGTTGACGTCGGTCGAGGATGCCGTGACGCCGGTTCCCGCGCCGATCGGCGCGTTGACCGCAACGCGGTTGGCGCCGGCGTCGGCATCGACCGGGGTCGACGGCGCGACGTCGGTGACGGCGATGGTGAAGGTCTGCGAGCTCGTGAGCAAACCGTCGCTGGCCTGCGCGGTGACGGTGTAGGCGTGCCCGGCCGGGCCTTCGTAGTCGATCTTGGAGCTGTCCGCGACGGTGATGACGCCCGTCGTCGCATTGATGGTGAAGCCGCCGCCGGAGGTATCGCCGATCAGCGACCAGGTCACGGCGGGGCCGTTGACGTCGGTTGCCGACGCGGTGATGCCGACGGTCGAGCCGTTGGCAGCGCCTTCTGCGATCGTGTTGGTGCCGGCGTCGGCATCGACCGGGGTCGACGGTGCGGCGTCGTTGACGGCGATGGTGAAGCTCTGCGAGCTCGCCAGCGTGCCGTCGCTGGCCTGCGCGGTCACCGTGTAGGAATGGGTTGGGCCGCTGCTCTCATAATCGATCTTGGTCGGGTCGGCGACGGTGATGACGCCGGTCGTCGGGTCGATGGTGAAGCCGCCGCCGGAGGTGTCGCCGATCAACGACCAGGTCACGGCCGGGCCGTTGACGTCGGTCGCATGCGCGGTGATGCCGACCGCAGTGCCGGCGGCCGCGCCTTCGACAACGCTGTTGGCGGCGGCATCGCCGTCGACCGGGGTCGATGGCGCAACATCCGCGATGTTGATGGTGAAGGTCTGCGAACTCGCCAGCGTGCCGTCGCTGGCTTGCGCGGTGACGGTGTAGCTGCCGCCCGAGCTTTCGAAATCGAGCTTGCTCGAATCGGCGACCGTGACGACGCCGGTTGCGGCATTGATGGTGAAGCCGCCGCCGGAGCTGTCGCCGATCAGCGAATAGGTCACGGCCGGACCGTTGATGTCGGTCGCCGACGCGGTGATGCCGACGGTCGAGCCGTTGGCTGCGCCTTCAAGGACGGTGTTGGCGCCGGCATCTGAGTCGACCGGGGTCGACGGCGCGACGTCGGTGACGGCGATCGTAAAGGTTTGCGAACTCGCCGTCGTGCCGTCGCTGGCCTGCGCGGTGACGGTGTAGGCGTGGCCGGGCGCGCTTTCGTAATCGAGCTTGGTGCTATCCGCGACGGTGATGACGCCGGTTGTCGCGTCGATGGTGAAGCCGCCGCCGGAGGTGTCGCCGATCAGCGCATAGGTCACCGGCGGGCCATTGACGTCGATCGACGACGCCGTGACACCGACGGTCGAGCCGTTGGCCGCGCCTTCGGCGATCGCATTGGCGCCGGCGTCGCTGTCGACCGGGGTCGACGGCGGGGCTTCGGTGACGGCGATGGTGAAGGTCTGCGAGGTCGCAAGGGTGCCGTCGCTGGCCTGCGCGGTGACGGTATAGGCGTGGCCGGGCGCGCTTTCGTAATCGAGCTTGCTCGGGTCCGCGACGGTGATGACGCCCGTCGTCGCGTTGATGGTGAAGCCGCCGCCGGAGGTGTCGCCGGTCAGCGAATAGGTCACCCCCGGGCCGTTGATGTCGGTCGAGGATACGGTGACGCCGACCGTGGTGCCGGCGGCCGCGCCTTCGACAACCGTATTGGCGGCAGCATTGTTGTCGACCGGGGTCGACGGCGCAACGTCGGTGACGTTGACGGTGAAGGTCTGCGTGCTGGTCTGCGTGCCGTCGCTGGCCTGTGCGGTGATGGTGTAGGCGTGGCCGGGCGCGGTTTCGAAATCGATCTGGGTGGGATCGGCGACGGTGATGACGCCGGTCGCGGCGTTGATGGTGAGGCCGTGGGCATTGCCGACCAGCGAATAGGTCACGGTGCCGCCATTGATGTCGGTGGCGTGCGCGGTGATGCCGACGGCGGTGCCGATGGCGGCGCCTTCGACCACGGAGTTGGCCGCGGCGTCAGAGTCGGCGGGCGCCGACGGTGCAGCGTCGGTCACGCCGATCGTGAAGGTCTGCGTCGTCGAGCTCGCGCCGCTCGTGGCCTGGACGGTGATGGTGTAGGCGTGGCCGGGCGCGCTTTCGTAATCGAGCTTGTTCGGATCGGCGACGGTGACGACGCCCGTCGTGGTATTGATGGCGAAGCCGCCGCCGGAGGTGTCGCCGGTCAGTGAATAGGTGGTTGCGGGGCCGTTCGGATCGACCGCGGAGGCGGTGATGCCGACCAGCGTGTTGACGGCGGCGCCTTCGACGACGCTGTTGGTGGCGGCGTTGATGTCGATCGGGGTGCTGATCGCGACGTCGTTGACGTTGATCGTGAAGCTCTGCGAGCTGACGCCGCCATGGCCGTCGCTGGCCTGGACCGTGATGGTGTAGGCGTGGCCCGGCGCGGTCTCGAAATCGATCTTGGTGGAATTGGCGACGGTGACGATGCCGGTGGTGGGATCGATCTTGAAACCGCCATTGGAGGAGTCCGATGTCAGCGAGTAGGTGACGCCGGGGCCGTTGACGTCGGCCGACGACGCGGTAATGCCGACCGAGGTGTTGACCGCGGCGCCCTCGTTGACGGCGTTGGCGGTGGCGTTGCCGTCGGTCGGTGTCGAGGGCGGCGCATTGCTGACCGCGATCGTGAAGCTCTGCGACGAGACGAAGATACCGTCGGTCGCCTGCACATTGACGACGTAGCTGCCGCCGGAGCTCTCGAAATCGACCTTGGAGGGATCGGCAATCGACACCACGCCGGTATGCGGATCGACCTTGAAGCCGCCATGCGAGGAATCGGATACCAGCGAATAGGTGACCGGAAGACCGATCAGGCTGGTGGATTGCGCGGTGATGCCGACCGATGTATTGGCTGCGGCGCCCTCAACGACCGTGTTGGCGCCGGAATTGGCGTCGGTCGGAGGCGACAGGAAGCCGGGCACCGGCGGATACGGCGTGCCGGGAGGACAGCCGAGGTAAAGATATTGCAGACCATATGTATTGACGAACGCCTGCGCGGCCGGATCCAGAATGATATTGCCGCTCGGATCTAGATGAAGCTCGGGGCGCGTTAAACCACCGATTGTATAGGCAGGTATGGTCGTCATGAGCACTCCTGCGATCGGCGTGAAAGCCGATCAATAACTACATTTGTTGGAGACGATGACGTGTGAAGCATTTCACACGTTGAGGTTGACCACAGGCGACCCGAGATCGCACCGGTCCGCTCGCAATATGCGGACACCGCGACGGTTGCGGAGTCCCGACATCAGCAAGATCAAATGCGCTTGCCATTACGTAATCGCTTCCACTCACTCACGCCGCGAGAAAAGCCCAATGAATGTTCGAGAAAAGCGCGGCGGCCAAGAAAATTTACCGGTTGGCAACCACGACCGTATTGTCGATGTTTCCGAGTGTCAATGTGTGTCCACGTGACACTGCGTCGTTAACCACGATTCGGCCATGCAGCGGGAGGTAGAGTATGGGGATTCGACCATTTTTAATCTTGTGCGACCCCCGGTGGTTTCTGCGCCGCAGACCGAATTGGCGTTGTGTGACGGATATGTGTCGGTGATTCGCCTTGTAATTGATTCCCGGCGAACCATCTGTGATCTCTCCTCACCCGAAAGGCCAGTGAATCTGTCCCTTCCCGTCGTCACGGCTTCGCGATCACGTCGTAAGGCTTTCAGACTACGCAACTATTTGCTTGATCCGGCGGCCATCTTGAACAGACTGGGGAGCGGCTACATCTGTGACGTCCGCTGCCGCGACATTGCGGTGGTCCATCCGCGTTGAATCACCGCAAGTCCAATTGCGACTTTGGTAGCCCTGCACTGATCCTGGGGGAGAGGGAATTGAGTTCGATTGACAGAACGGGACGTGTGGCTCCGGTGACCGGCGTCGAGCGTCATTCGCTTCGCCGCCATGCCTCGCGCGGCCCGTCGCTCAGGCCTTGGTTCGGTCTTGCGCCGATCGGGCTGCTGGCCGCGCTGGCGCTCGGCGGCTGCGACAACAAGAGCGCGCAATCGCAGGCCGCGCCTCCGCCGCCGCCCGTGACCGTGGCGCAGCCGGTTAAGCGCACCGTTACCGATTGGGACGAGTTCACCGGCCGCTTCGAGGCGATCGAGGAGGTTCAGGTCCGCGCCCGTGTCGGTGGCTTCGTCAACAGCGTCGAGTTCAAGGATGGTGCGATCGTCCATGCGGGTGATCTGCTCTACATCATCGACCCGCGGCCGTTCGAGGCGGTCGTGCTGCAGGCCGAAGGCCAGCTCGCCGACGCGCGCGCCAAGGGGGAGCTTGCCAAGCGCGATCTCGAGCGCGGGCTGAACCTCGTGCAGACCAGCGCGGTCTCTGAGCAGGTCGTCGACCAGCGCCGCCAGGCGTTGCAGGCGGCACGCGCCGCCGAGACGCAGGCCGAAGGCACCCTGAAGGCCGCGCAGCTCAACGTCGAATTCACCCATGTGCTGGCGCCGATCACGGGCCGCGTCAGCCGGCATCTGGTGACCCCGGGCAATCTGGTGCAGGGCAGCGAGGGCGGCGCGACGCTGCTCACCTCGATCGTGTCGCTCGATCCGATCTACATCTATTTCGACGTCGACGAGGCGACCTATCAGCGCAACAGCAAGCTGTGGTTCGAAGGCAGGCGGCCGAGCTCGCGCGACACGGCGAACCCGGTGCAGATCGCGTTGACCGGCGAAACCAAGCCCTCGCATGAGGGCAAGATGGACTTCCTCGACAACCGGCTCGACGTCTCGACCGCGACGCTGCGCAGCCGCGCGGTCGTTCCGAACAAGGATCTGTCGGTCCTGCCCGGCCAGTTCGGTCGCGTCCGCATCATCGGCTCGTCGCCCTATGAGGCGCTGTTGATCCCGGACAGCGCGGTTGCCACCGACCAGTCGCGCAAGATCGTGTTCGTGGTCAAGGACGACAACACGGTGGAAGCAAGAGCAGTCACGCTCGGGCCGCTCGACGATGGCCTGCGCGTTGTTCGCGAAGGCCTCAAGGCGGAGGATCACGTGATCGTCGACGGCCTGCAGCGCGCCCGCGTCGGCGCCAAGGTGACGCCGAAAATGGCGCAGGCTCCGGCGGATTCCAAGCCCGCCGCAGGCGACAAGCCCGCCGCCGCTGACAAGCCCGCCGCAGGTGCCAAACCATGAATCTCGGCAGGCTCTCCATCAACCAGCCCATCCTCGCGATGGTGCTGTCGATCGTGCTGCTGATCGTCGGGGCGATCGCCTATCCGACGCTGCCGGTCTCGGAATATCCGCAAGTGGTGCCGCCGACCGTCGTCGTCACCACGCAATATCCGGGCGCCTCGGCGCAGACCGTGTCCGACACTGTCGCCGCTCCGATCGAGCAGGAGATCAACGGCGTCGAGGACATGCTGTATCTCTACAGCCAGGCGACGTCGAACGGCCAGCTCACCATCACCGCGACCTTCAAGCTCGGCACCGACCTCGACAAGGCCCAGGTGCTGGTGCAGAACCGCGTCGCGATCGCGCAGCCGCGGCTGCCCGAAGAGGTGCAGCGCAACGGCGTGACCACGCGCAAGAACTCGCCCGACATCCTGATGGTCGTGTTCATGCTGTCGCCCGACGACACGTTCGACCAGCTCTACATCTCCAACTACGCGCTGCTGCAGGTCCGCGACCAGCTGTTGCGGCTCGATGGCGTCGGCGACATCCAGATGTTCGGCGCGCGCGATTACTCGATGCGGCTGTGGCTCGATCCCGACCGGATCGCCAATCTCGGTCTGACATCGACCGAGGTGCTGGCGGCGATCCGGGCGCAGAACCTGCAGATCGCCGGCGGACAGATCGCCGAGCCGCCGATCGCCGATCGCGCCTTCCAGCCGAACCTCGTCTTCACCGGCCGCCTCAAGGACATCAGGCAGTTCGAGGATATCGTGGTGAAGGCCGGCTCCGACGGCCGCACGGTACGTCTGCGCGACGTCGCCCGCGTCGAGCTCGGCGCGCTGTCCTACGCCACCAACAGCTTCCTGCTGCGCAAATCCGCCGTCGCGCTGCTGGTGACGCAACGGCCCGGATCGAACGCGCTCGCCACCGCCAAGAGCATCTCCGACACGATGGAGCGGATGAAGGCGAGTTTCCCGAAGGGGCTCGACTACAATATCGGCTACAACCCGACCGAATTCATCGCCCAATCGGTCCACGAGCTGATCAAGACGATCTACGAGGCGATGGCGCTCGTCGTCATCGTGGTGCTGGTGTTCCTGCAGGGATGGCGGCCTGCGATCATCCCGATCATCGCGATCCCGGTGTCGCTGGTCGGCACCTTCGCGGTGATGGCCGCGCTCGGCTTCTCGATCAACAATCTGACGCTGTTCGGTCTGGTGCTGGCGGTCGGCATCGTGGTCGACGACGCCATCGTGGTGGTCGAGAATGTCGAGCGACATCTCGAGCACGGCATGAGCAGGCGCGACGCTGCGCTCAAGACCATGGAGGAGGTCGGCGGCGCGCTGGTCTCGATCGCGCTCGTGCTGTGCGCGGTGTTCGTGCCGACCGCCTTCCTCGGCGGCATTTCCGGGCAGTTCTTCCAGCAATTTGCGGTGACGATCGCGGTCGCGACCGCGATCTCCTGCTTCTGCTCGCTGACCCTGTCGCCGGCGCTGGCCTCGCAGATCCTGGTGCCGCATGAGGAGAAACGCCCGCCGGCGCGCTGGAACATCATCGCGCGCGGCTGGGATAGCTTCACCGCGCTGTTCAACCGCGTGTTCGACCGGCTCGCGCACGGCTATGCATCGGTGGCCGACTTCGTGATCCGGCATACGGTGGTGATGCTTGCGCTCTACCTCGTACTGATTGGCAGCGCCGGCTGGCTGCTCGCGACCACCTCGCAGGGCTTCATTCCGGCGCAGGATCGCGGCTATGTCATCATCTCGGCGCAGCTGCCGGGCGCCGCGTCGCTGGCGCGGACCACCGCTGTTGTGCGCGAGATCGAGCGGATCGCGCTGGATACGCCGGGCATCGTTCGCGTCGCGGCTTTCGCCGGCTTCTCCGGTGCGACGCGCACGCAGCAGGGCAACGCCGCGGCGCTGTTCCCGGTATTCGACGAGCCGGAGGCGCGCCTGAAGAAGGGGCTGACGGCGAACGCGATCACGGCCGAATTGCGCAAGCGTCTCTCGGTGATCCAGGGCGCCTTCATCATCGTCATTCCGCCGCCGGCCGTGCCCGGTATCGGCACCGGTGGTGGCTTCACCATCCGTGTCCAGGATCGCCAGGGGCGCGGACCCGAACTGCTGGCCTCCGCGACCGATGAACTGGTGACAGCCGCGCGCAAATCGCCGTCTCTCACGTCGGTGTTCTCTCCGTTCACCGCGAACACGCCGCAGCTGTTCGTCGACATTGATCGCGTCAAGGCGCAGAAGCTTGGGGTGCCGATCGCCAACATTAACGACACGATCCAGACCTATTTTGGTTCGACCTATGTCAACGACTTCAACCTGTTCGGCCGCACCTATCACGTTACCGCGCAAGCCGATCTGCCGTTCCGGAAAGATAGCCCCGATCTCGCAAGGCTGCGCACCCGCAACGTTGCCGGCGACATGGTGATGCTCGGCAGCATCGTGGACTTCAAGGACGTCTCGGGACCCGACCGCGTCGCGCGCTACAATCTATACTCGGCGTCCGAATTGCAGGGTGAGCCGGCACCGGGCGTGAGCTCGACGACGGCGCTCAACACCATCAAGCAGCTCGCCGACCAGACATTGCCGAGCGGCTTTTCCTTCGAGTGGACCGACCTGTCCTACCAGCAGGTCACGGGCGCCAATGCCGGCCTCTACGTGTTCCCGATCTGCGTGCTGTTTGTCTATCTGGTGCTGGCCGCGCAATATGGCAGCTGGACCTTGCCGTTCGCGGTGATCCTGATCGTGCCGATGTGCCTGTTCGCGGCCACGATCGGCGTGCGTCTGATGGGCCAGGACGTCAACATCCTGACCCAGATCGGCTTCGTGGTGCTGGTGGGGCTGGCCGCCAAGAACGCGATCCTGATCGTCGAATTCGCGCGCGACATCGAGCTCGAGGGTCGGTCGCGGCTGGACGCGGTGATCGAAGCCTGCCGGCTCCGGCTGCGGCCGATCCTGATGACCTCGTTCGCCTTCATCCTCGGCGTGCTGCCGCTGGTGGTGTCGACCGGTTCGGGCTCCGAGATGCGGCAGGCGGTCGGTGTTGCCGTGTTCTTCGGCATGCTCGGCGTCACCCTGTTCGGCCTGATCTTCACGCCGATCTTCTACATGGTGGTGCGCAACCTCGCGGAAGGAAAGAACGAGGGCAAGCCGGCGGAGCCCAAGGCGACTGTGGCGGGTTGAGCAGCCTACACTTGTGTCCGTCACCCCCGCGCAAAGGCTTCGCCTTTGTCGCTGGAGGAGCCCGCGAAGCAGGCGTCTCGAAGGGTGCACGGCCACGAGCCGGGCCGTCGACCCTTCGAGACGCGCGTTCCGCGCTCCTCAGGGTGACGGGAAAGCAGCGAGTACCTTCCGACGCAGCCCATACTTTTGGCTGAGCGGAAAGAGATGGGCAGGCGTGGGGTTATAAAATAATGTCGCGCCGATTTTCCTGATAGAAACTGCTGGGAGAGCATAGAATGAAGTCCGGATTTTTGGCCGCGGTCGCGGCTTGCAGCCTGATGCTTGCGGCGCCGGCGATGGCCCAGGGCGTCAAGATCGGCATCCTGAACGATCAGTCCGGCGTCTATGCCGACTACGGCGGCAAATATTCGCTCGAAGCCGCGCGGATGGCGGTCGAGGATTTCGGCGGCGAGGTGCTGGGACAGAAGATCGAGATCGTCACCGCCGACCATCAGAACAAGCCGGACCTTGCGACCGCGATCGCGCGACGCTGGTACGAGGTCGAGAACGTCGACATGATCACCGAGCTCACGACGTCGTCGGTCGCGCTCGCGGTGCAGGAGCTGTCGAAGGAGAAGAAGAAGATCGACATCGTGGTCGGCGCGGCGACCTCGCGTATCACGGGCGATGCCTGCACGCCCTACAGCTTCCACTGGGCCTATGACACCCGCGCGCTCGCCGTCGGGACCGGCGGCGCGCTGACGGAGGCGGGTGGCGACACCTGGTTCTTCCTGACCGCCGACTACGCCTTCGGCTACGCGCTGGAAAAGGATACCAGCGACATCGTCGTGTCGAAGAAGGGCAAGGTGGTCGGCTCGGTCCGCGTGCCGCTCAATTCGTCGGACTTCTCGTCCTTCCTGCTGCAGGCGCAGAGCTCGAAGGCCAAGATCATCGGGCTCGCCAACGCCGGCCTCGACACCACCAACTCGATCAAGCAGGCGGCCGAGTTCGGCATCGTGCGCGGCGGGCAGAAGCTCGCCGGCCTGTTGATGACGCTGTCGGAGGTGAACGGTCTCGGGCTCGAGGCGGCGCAGGGTCTCGTGCTCACCGAGGGCTTCTACTGGGACCACGACGATGCCTCGCGCGCCTTCAGCGAGCGCTTCTTCAAGCGCACCAGCCGGATGCCGAGCATGATCCATGCCGGCACCTATTCGGCGACGCTGAGCTATTTGAAGGCGGTGAAGGCCGCCGGCACCAAGGACAGCGAGGCGGTCGCCGCCAAGCTGAAGGAGCTGCCGGTCGATGACGCCTTCGCCAAGGGCAAGGTGCTCGCGAACGGCCGAATGGTGCACGACCTCTATCTGTTCGAGGTCAAGAAGCCCTCGGAGTCGAAGAAGCCGTGGGACTATTACAAGCAGATCGCCGTGGTGCCCGGCGACAAGGCCTTCTTCACCGCCAAGGAAAGCGGCTGCCCGCTGACCAAGTGAGGCGTGGCTGGCGAAACAAACATCGGTGTCGTCCCGGCGAAGGCCGGGACCCATAACCACCGATGTCGGTTGTTGTGCGCAGCTGGAGCTCCAGCCTTCGCAAAACACCTGCCTGTGGTTATGGGTCCCTGTGTCTTGGAAGTCTGTCAGGATGAGGGTGGGCGGGAAGCCGTTGGGTCCTTGGCGCT
>NZ_JASAUT010000097.1:0-17591 GCF_029952935.1 Bradyrhizobium sp. Mp19
CGTCTGGACCAAGAAAAAGGTCCGTCAACGCCGTTTCAAAGGCCGCCGTATCACTCAGCTCTGATTCCGGGTACTAGAGAATGGCGGGCTAGCCACTCCAGCGCCTGGCGGGCTATCTCCGCGGCATGCTTTGGATCTGCCGATGCCGAAAGCAGCGCTACTATGAGCCATCTGGAGTTTGGCAGCATAACCAGAGAAAACGCGGCGTCGTGCGTCGCCCTCAAGAATGGCTCTGGAGATCGCTTCGCCATCGCCTCGAACGCCGGATAAAGATCATCGGATACATTCTGCAAGCCGACGAAATATTTTGCCAACGCCGCCTGCACCTCGATGGGGCAACCTTCCTGAAGAAAGGAAATCTGCAACGCTGCGAAGACCACATCGGAGGTCTCCGAAAGGGCACTGATGGGCTCCATCACCTCGGCTAGTTTGGCCTCGGGGTCTCGATTGGCCCGCAGCTCCTTGCGAAGAACGCTCGTCAAAGCCAGGCCGAGCGCCAAGGGAAGTCCTTCCTTCCGCACGGCGTACAGATCGCTTTCGCCTTCCACCGGCTCGAAGAAGCGGCTCCTCGAAACCGCGTTGAGTTCCTTTCCCAGGTCGAAGATCGTGAGATCGTCATGATTCTGGCTTTTCAGCCGCTCAAGCATCTCTTCGGCATGCGACTTGAGCGTCTTCGCGAAATCAAGCGCTGAGCCGGCGCTTGTAGGGTCAGCATCGTGCCGACGGAGGTGCTCGAACAGCAGTCGGCCGACGGTCAATTCGTCGACACGTTCGATTTCCCTGGCGTCGAGAAGCTCGACAGCGATCCCTAGAATCCTAGGATTCCGCAAAAACCCGAAAACCTCGGCCGCCAAGACATCCGACCTGATTCCCCTGGCCTCAAGAATCCCCTTGAGCTCGGCCTCCGACCAATCAGCGACTATCACGCGCTCCAATGGCGTCGTCACTGTCCAGCGTATCTGGGAATGATGCCAATTGTTCGTCGTGACGATCAACCGGCCGCCGATCTCCTCCAGAAAGCCAGCCATCGCATCGATCCAACGGGCCCAAGGAAAGCTAATCGCCTGGTTAAGCCCATCGACCCAGACCACGAGCCGCACGTGCTTCGGCGCGGGGTTCGCCCGCCATCCGTCAAAGCGCCGTTTCCAACGCTTGCGTATAGCGTCCGTCACGATCCCGCCGGTCTGCGACACAAGTTTCGATACCAGGAACTCCTCGAGGTTATTTATGGCCTCCGGCATCGACAGGTCGCTCGCCATGAAGGCCGCGAGCAACGGCGTGGGTTGGCTGGCGCTCCATCCCTTCGCAACGAGCCAGGATTTGCCGGTCCCCTCGTCTCCCAGAACGAGGACAACCCGGTTATCGGGAGGACCGGAAATCGCGGTCTGAATCCGCTGCACGAGCGCCGGTCGCTCGGCCCAAGCAAGCCCGGACTTGTCCATCGGCGCGAGCGGCTGCCCAAACAGCCTTCGCGCCTCCCGACGGTCCGAGAACGCCTTGACGAGAGCCGCCTGATTGGCGGCCTTCGCCAAGCCGAGCCCGACCGCTCCATCGCGAACCATCGACCTCAGATTGGTCGACATGTCGGCGAACTGGCTGTCAGCAGCGACGGCATCGAGATCGTCTCGAATGCCGGTCACAGTGGAGGGATCTTGCGAATGATCCAGCACGAACCGCTCGACCCGCGGCGCGGCCATGGCAAGCAGCACCGCAAGCGGCGGCAGTGTGCCCGGAGGCCAATCGAGAATCAGGCAGCCTATCCCGATCGCGGCGAGCGAACCCCGATACTTGTCCGCGTGCTGGGAGTTCACCGGGCTGGTCGCGCACAGAATCCAGGTATCGACCTGCCCCTTGTCGTCGTTCGCAAGGTCGACGATCTTGCCGGACACGGCGGCTTGGGGAACCGCATCTTCGTACAGCTTCGCCTCGAAGTAAGTCGCCCCCTCGTCGAAGGCCGAGTCGCCGTCACGGCCCCGTTGTGATCCGCTGGACGCAACGCGAAACGGCTGTCCGCACACTTCGGACAGAACTGTCGCGAGCAATCCTTCGAAGCCATCCGTGCCGCTGTCCTTAAGCGTCTGGAGCGCCGTCTTCAGTGCAGCAAGATGGGACTCTGTCCTAGCATCCATTTAGGTTAGATAGGCAGGATGACGGGTATCCGCCAGGGAAACGGGCCAGATGTTCGCCGGTGGACCGGCCTTTTGACGCCTAGCCAAAGCGACACCGCCTAGAATAGCGTGTGGTATGACCAAGTCCAACAAACCCTCTGCCGAGGCGTTGCGCTCATCATTGGCGGCGGCCCGGGCGTCAGCTCAAGCTGCGCTCGCCTGTTCTCAAACAGCGGCATGCGCGTCGCCATCGCAGCCCGCAATCCCGATAAAGCCGCTCTTGAGGCTCTCGAGAAGGAGCACGGTGTGCGCCGGTATGGTTGCGACGCCACGGACCCTGTCTCGATCGAACGTCTTTTCGAAAAGGTCGCCGGCGACATCGGAGCGCCGAGACTTGTCGTGCATAACATCGACGGCCGCGTACCCGGTATTTTCCGCAAAACCATCGTCGAGGCCGACCCGGCTATGGTATTCGAAACCGTCCGCATTGCTTCCGCCTTCCTCCGGAATGAACGGTTGTTCACCGCCGATCATCATTTCAAGTCGATCAGGTACCTTCGGGGTGCCCCACCCTTCGCGCTGTCGAAGAGAACCAGAAGATCGAGCGTGGTCGGAGCTTGCGCCAAGATTTGCAACGCTTCCGCCTTTCCGCCGTCGGGTACATCGACGAGTTCGGCGATCGGCGTCGCCGTCTTGCTCGCTGGCTCCACGGCGTACAAGGCGAAGGAAAAGTCGTCCGATTGCGCTGGACCACCGAGGGCGAGAAGCCGGCCGTCCGCCATGACGGCGAGATCTCGGATCCCTCGGCCCCCCAGATCGAGATCGATTTCGCGGATATCGGCCTGCGCAACGGGGCGAGAGGCATCGAATAGCCAATCGCGGTCGACGGCGACCAGATAGGCCTTCTTTCCGATAACCGGTGCCCGCAAGCCCACATAGAGCTTGCCGCCGGCGACGGCCAGTCCTTCGATGTTGAGGCCGTTCTTGGTCATTAGATCCAGCGCATAGTGGTCCTTGAGAGTCGGCGACGCGAGAAGCGCCTCCGAAAGGCGGTAACTCGTGGATTTTGGTCCAATCGTATCGACGTTGTTGGGCGCGCCAGAGGCGGTTCTGACGACGTCAATCGGGACACGCGCCAAAATGAAAGACGAGGTTCGGAATTTGTTACTATTGCGCGAGCAACCGTGGGAGCCGACGACATAGAAGAACTTGTCGTCGAGAGCGACAGCCTCTCCGTCCAGATCCTTGAAGTCGTCCTTCCCCGCCGAGCACTTCACGACTTTCGGGTCGATGCCTGGCTCGGTCCCAGCAATATCAACCGGCGCGTGAGCCTTGCCTATCAGCCTGATCTTGGCTTGGCCCGTGAGCGTCGATGCTTCGACCGTCGCCACTTGCGCCAGGCGCCCTTGATCGTCGATGACTACGCAAGTCCGTTTTCCGCCTTGCGGCTCCAGGCAACTGATACCGCTTATGTCGTTGCTTGGTTTTCCTTTGTCGTCGGTCAGCGGAACAGCGACCTGGAGGGCGGACGATCTGACCGAAGTCGCTCGTAGGGAGAATGGCACCACCGTCGCTATGACGGCCAAGGCGGCTAAGGCATTCCTTCGAATGATCTTCGACATAACAGTCTCAAACAATCGGACGCAAAGATGAAAGCCGAAGTATGTACGCAATCTTGGCGTGAGTAAACTAGATACTTCACCTCGTCGAGCTTGCGGGATACCATTGCGACCTCGATGCTGGCACTACCACCACGGACCGGAGGACAAGAGTGCGGCTGTTATTACCCATAAATCGCTCTGGTTGGAGCGGCGCCATCGCTTCAAGCCGCCGCGGCTGACAGCCGCAACGATGTCGCGAATGCGATCGTGATGGTGGCCGTGCGCGGAAAGGCGGCCAACGGGACCGCCGTCGAGCGCAACGGGACTGGGTTCGTCGTCGGTACAACCAGAAGCGTAATAACCGCAAATCACGTCGTCGCGGCTCCGCCCGAAGGATGGGCGAAACCGACTTTGGCTTAGCCGACTTCACCGTCGTCATAAGGTTCAGAGACCAACAAACCGGGCTATTGACCGAAGTCAGGCGAGCGAACGTTCAAAAGAGCGTCCCTGACGTGGATACCGCCCTGCTCGAATTTGAGGGTTTGGCGCGGCGAGGACTGAGTACCTGTCCGGATGCCGACGTCGACCAAGTTGGCACGCAATTGAATGTGGCAGGTATCTCCAATACTGAGGGCGGATACGTCCCGCGCCTCGAATTGAACGTGGGCGTCCTGAATGAAGGACAACCGCAGGATCGGAAGCTCCGGCGATTATCTGCTCAGACTAGGCCTGGCTTTAGCGGCGGCCCTGTATTTCTCGTCGAGAAACAGGATGAGTGGCATCTGGTCGGCGTGCTAAAGGGAGGCCAATCCTTCGGCGTTAGCCCAGAGAGCTACTTCACGTCGGTACGGGAGCTGAGAAGCTTCGTTCTCGGGGCTTGCGCGGTCGCTTGCCGCGATCCGAGCCATGGTGTTGAGCGCTACGATCGCGACATCCTCGGCCCACGCAATGAATCCGACTGGCTCAGAGGCGGATCAACCAGCGAAGGCTACTGCGGGGCTCTCAGGTCATCCGAGATGAATTCTCATCCTGGCGAGGACGTGTCGATCGAGGACCACGGCAAGCTAGACGAGCGATTTTTCACCGGGATGAGAGGCGGCGCCGCCATCGTTCGCGAAGCGCAGTACAAATTCTATTGCCAGTTACGATACCGTTCCGGACCGACGTTCAAACTCGCACTGACGGACAAATGTCCACTTCCACCCAATCCTGAAAAACTGCCCAATTGATCGCTATGTTGAGAGTCGTCACGATCTTGATTGCCTGCCTTTGGTTAGGTGACTGTCACGCGGCAGGCAACCGAAACACTCAGCCGCACGCGCCTCCGCCCCGTCCCCTGATCGTCATCCCCGGGATCGCGGGGTCGGAATTGTGGATCGATGGCAAGCTCGTCTGGGGGACGCTCGACGGACTCCGGCACCTGGAAAATCTCCGCATCGTGGACGGCCCCCGAAAGATATCGGCGGCCGACACATGCGACCCCGGCAATTCGGATGCCACCTACAGAGCAACTTGCGGCACACTAAATCAATTCATCGCTTTGGGGCCCTTGAAGGTCGACGTATACGAGCCGCTCTGGCAATACCTACGATCTCTCGGTTATTCGCGCTCGGGTGAGCATAGAAACCTCTTTCTGTTCCCCTACGACTGGCGCCGCAGCAATTTCGACACCGCAGCCGACCTCGATGCCTTCATCAAGAGCAGACCTGAGCTGGCGGGCAAAGAAATCGACATCCTCGCGCACAGTATGGGCGGATTGGTATCCCTAATCTACACCACCCAATACGATGCACCGTCGGGGCCGGACGGCAAATGCGACTTCCCGAGGAATTGTCGCGTGAAGACCGTCATCACCATGGGAACGCCTTTTTGGGGATCGGTCACCGCCGTCGCAACTCCTTTTTTAGGATGGGGCCGCGCCTCGCGCTGGCTAATAGGCGGCACCGACACCATCATACGGACGCTGATGTCCTGGCCCTCGCTCTACGAGTTGCTGCCTACCTACGAAAACTGCTGCGTGTCCACGGACGGCCCAAAACCCCGTTCGCTAGATTTACTCGATCCCGCCGATTTCTCCGCCCTGCCGCTCGATCTCGCAAGGCACGATATCTCAATCGAGCATGCCACCGACGCCTTGAAAGCCGCTGCCAAACTCAGGAAGATCGTCGAGGGTGGTTTCCCGAAACATATCCGCAACGCTACCACGTGTACCGGCTTGCCCGCTGAAGGCCTTTTCATCGTTGCCGGAGATCGAAACGGCACCCGCCAAAGCGTCACCATCGGAACAGGAAAGATGCTCTACGTCGAACGGCGTGGCGACGGAACTGTCACCCTGCGGAGCGCTACTTTTGGCAACCCGGGTGGTGGCTTTCTCTCCTTCATGCCTCACATGAGCATCTTCAACGACGAGAACGCTCAAGCAAAGCTTGAAACCATTCTGTTCCGGTGCGAGATGGGCTTCAACGACTTCAACGGCAATGTTCCGACAGTCGAAGTCGGCCGCCAGTTAGGAATTTCCGCGAGATTCCCGATCGAATTCGTGTCCGTCGAACTCGTCGAAGACAATAGCGTGCCGGATGGCTTCGCCGCTACGGGTATACTTTCGCTCGCGGCTCCCGACGATGCGGTCGCCCCGGTGGCCTTGCTTTCGGTCAAACTCAATGGAGCGGAAATCAAACGAACGGAAATCAGGTCCACCGCGCGACGTTTGGACGGATCCATGACAAGATTCGAATATGCCGTCGGTTCAATCAAAATAGAAGGAGAAGGCCGAGTCGACGTCGAGCTGACGTTTGGAAATTCCGGACCGACTGCGACGGACCACATTACCTTGCTGGCCAAACCCTAGATTTTACCGGTCGCCCCCCGTCTCAGCCGGTCCGATAGCCTAGCGTGGCGCCCAACCAGGTAAGTACGTGAAATGGCGTAAGGAACTGAAGGATCACGAGAGCGAGCGTGATTATAAGCACATATGCCGCCGCCGCTCGCAAGACACGCTGCCCCAACGGCAGGTACGGCGGCCTATCGTTCGGAGGCCAGGCAAATTGCTCTTCCCAAGCCTGTTGAGGAATATGTCGCGGCCGGATCTTCTCAAGGGGCAACCACGCGCGGTACGCTGCGACGCCACGTGACCTGGCTATCAGATTCCTCGACCACAAAAAGTTCATCCGGCCCGCGTAATCGATTAGAGATCGCATCACCGCGCCGCAAATTAACAGCATCAGCCAAAAAGCCAGGTACACATAGGCGATCATAAAGCCGAATGTCAGCCATGACTTCGTGAATGATTTGACGGTGAAAACAGCCGAAACCGACCGAACTGTCTCATCTACAAGCCTGTCTAGGCCACCGAAAATCTGGCCAAAGAGAGAGCTATCATCGGCGGCCTGCAGCACAAAGATTACAAAGATCACCACGGCGAATTGAACGAGAGGAAACCGCGTGACCGCTCGAATGGGAGCGAGAAGCGTCTTTATCATCTCCGGGGTCCCTCTCGATGGCGCGCGGATATCCGTACATTCCGTACGACGTTACATGTATCCGCCGACCGGCATGTAGCGCGATCGCTGAATCGCTCGAAAGATTCAGGGCATTGCGAATAACATTGTCGAGTTGCCGATAAGAAACTCTCGTCGCGTGGGAATCGAGATGAGAAATGGTAAGATCGGTGCCCTCGAGCGCGGCCGATGCGTCAACGTCCAGTTTCACCAGTTCGGCTACTATCGCGCCAATTGAGTGCGACGAGTGGATTTGGTCCTCAAAGCCAGGAAATGATCGCGAGACGATCTCACCGTCCGGACGATTACCCGCTCTGACCATAGTATGGCCTCGCATCGAAACAGACTCTTCTATTGATTTCCTTGCCCCTTAATTCGGGACGCGGCTAGAGATTGCCCACGACAAACACAGAGTATTTCGTAGCATTTTCGGTCAGCCGCCTCCCATACGATAATCCGGATTTTAGAACGCAGAAAGGTCGCCGATCGGCCTTCTACGGTCATCGTTCCGCGGCTGCTCCAATACTCGGAATGATTGGACCCGACGGTCCGAGCCGATGGTCCGCCTTGTTCTGTCTCTCCGCGCGCCCGACCTTACCGCACGCCTCACCTGAAGCAGCGCGCTCGCGTAGGAGGAACCGAGGCCGTGCGCGGGGAACAGGCGTGCCGTCTCGCGCAAGAGCGATTTGCCGCGGGCGTCCCCGTCATGGCACGACAACATTGGGATCGGCAGCCATCACGGTGTCGACGAATTTGGCGGGGTCGACCTGCTTGCTCTTCGCCCAAGCGACGAGGTTCAGCGGACGATAGGTCTCGTCAGCGCGCCAGCGGGCGAATACCGATCCGTCGATCGTCTCATTGATGCGCGATGTCATCGCCGCCGTCCCCTTCTCCGGGGTGGCTCCAGCGGAGCGATAGAACCGCTTCGAGAAGAAGTGATAGATCCCCTTTCCGAACTCTGCGTATGAGTCGTTGTTGGCGGCGCGATCTGTGCCGTGTCGAGGTCGACCGCGTCCTGTAGACCAGTCCCAGCGCTCCGGCCTTATCCATCAACCAAACCAAGGGCCGCTGCGACAACGGATCGCTCGCGTATCCACCGCCAACGTTCGCGTGGCAACCCACGAACCAGCACTGCTCGACGTTCCCGACCGGCCGATCGGGAGCGCCCACCTCTCCTGTCTTCACGGTCCGCGTCCAGAACGTCGCCTCGAAGTCCTCGCGGTGTTCGTCGAGTGCCAACGCGTGAAACGCATATTCGTTGTCGAGGCGCAGGTGCGTGTCGAGGAAACGGTACTTGTGGACTTTGGCTTCGGCGCTACCGTGCGGGATGCCCATCGAGCCGACGGTGTCCCAAACGCCAACAAACTTGATCTTGGTCGGCCTCGAGTACTTCGTCAGCCATCTCTCCTCGAGGGAGGCGTCCTGCGGTAGCGGCTTTCCGAGCAACGACCCGATGGTCGGCGCCACATACAGCCGATACCGCGCGTAAAGCTGTTCTATCGAAAGCGGCGCACCTAGTTTCAGGATCCCGCATTTGCTGATCAGGCCGGAAAGGCTTCTAGCCGTATACGCTCCGCGGCTGAAACCGAAGATGAATATCTCGTCGCCGTCGTCGAAGTTCTGGATCAGCCAAGTGTAGGCTTCGATGATCTCGTTGTCGATGCCATAGCCTGCGACGCCGTCGCGAAAGACCTCGCCGCGAATCGTGCCGACGCCTTGGCTGTAATAAACCCGCTGGTCCGCCGTCTCGGATGTGAGGGAGCGCAAGCGCCACACGTTGGTGTTGTTGTTGAGCGTGTTGAACGTTCCGTCAAGAAAGATGGCAAGTCTTTTCAACGCAGCCTCCATTTCGTTGGCCTCGCAGCGAAGTTTGAGGCCAGCAACCGACGGATGACGTCGGGTTGAACCTGTGCCGCCAAGACGGTGACCCGGACGCGGTCGAACGCTCGCCTGCGCCCCGACACTGCCGCGTAGCCATCAGACGTTTCGCCCAAGCCGTATGATGTGCTCGCGCAGTTCGTTGCAGGCGGAGGCCATGCTTGGGGCCGGGTCCTTCGGGTCGTAACGATAGCTAATCGTCGTGACGCCGGCGAGATCGCTCGGCAACTTGACGCGTGTCGCCCGTGGCTCCATCAGGATAGCGCGGCTTCGACCCAGGCGTCCCATAAAGAACCCGAGCTCGAAGACGACGTTGTCGCGCGGCGTCGGCCAGTCCACATCTCGCACTTCGGTCCGATCGTCGGGATGGGCGATGGCCACGGCGAAGTCGGAGCGGTCGAGTTCGTTTTCCAAGGATTCGAGCGTGTAGTTCGTGACCCGGAAGACGCCGTCGGCCCAGACGACGGTAGCGAACGGATCATGTGCGAAGGCGTTTTGAATCGCTCGGGCGACCGGCAGGGCCTCGGCCGACGAGATGACGAAGACGCGGATCTTCTCATTGGGCTCTCTGATGAATACGTTCCGCTGCTCGAGACGCCTCGCCACCTCTTGGGCGACGCGACGCCAGATTTCCGGGAAGTGCGTGGCGATCTCCGAGAACTTCGGCTCCTCGATCTTCAACACCACCGCGTCCTCGTCGCAGACGACAGTGGCCGAGCGCTTCTGGATCGGCGACACGGTCGCCATCTCGCCTATCGAATCGCCGCTGAAGCGGCGAGCGACCTGCTTGCCGTTAACGACTACGCGGAACGCGCCGGCGACCACCAGGTAGATGTCGTTGTCTGTACCGTTCTGCTCCACCAGCGTTTGGTCCTTGACGACGGCTTCGAGGACCCCGCTGTCGGCCAGCGCTTCCGCGGCACCGGCGATCCCGACCGCGATCTTCTGCTTTCGCAGTTCCTCGATCAGAAGGACATGCCCCCGTTCGCCGTGAAATCTGTTGATCATCACGCGGCTTCCTTCCGCAGCGGACAGTCGTCCATGGTTCCGCAGCATTCGATACCCAGCGCGGTGTAGGCTGCATAAAAATCCTCCTCCGCCCGTTTCCAGCCGTGCAATGCGACAGTGAGATCCGTGAGCGAGGCCTCATGGTCGTCGCAAGAGCACGCCGGAAGGCCAAGCCGTGCTGCATCATCGCATTTGCAGCGGGCCCGCTTGGTCATCAGGCGGGAATCCCGTTCCGAGACCGTGACCAGACGAACGCCGTCGCGCAGAAGACGTATCCGTGGCTGGCCCGCGACCGACTTGCGCTGCGTGCTGAGACGCAGCTCGTCCAGATGCTTTCTGAATCGGGGGCCGAGCTCGGAGGCGGCACGCTCCGCCACGGCTTGGTGCCGCGCGGCACTCATTCCGTGCGCTCTGGCTTCGGATTTGGCCGGCCATTGCCGCCGCGCCGCAGCGACCCGCTGCCTGCGCAAGAACACGAGGAGCTTGCCGAACCAGACCGAAGCCGAATCCGCATCCGTGACGGAGAGAGGTTCGGCTTCCTCCCAGTACAGGCAGAAGGTGCCGTCGCAACTAATGTGGCGTTCGGGACAACACGCAGGCAACAGCGTCGGCGTGACTTCGCGCACCACGGCGGCATAACCGACTCCCTCGATCCTCAGCCTGTAGGTCGGCCCGGGCGCCCCGGAGACGGTCGGCGGGGCGACGTCCAGGATGGCATGGTTGCGCTCAAGCACGATCGGCTGCGCATGATGCGCAGCCGACACACCGCTGATGATTTCAAATGGGCTCGGTGGCATTCACGGCATTTCGCTGAAGGGGCGGAACGGCTGTTCGACCGCCTTGGCCATTGCGGGAGCCGCCACCGCGTACGCAGCGATCGCGGCGTCCTTTGCGACCTTGTCGCCCTCCGCTTCGAGCGAGTCCACGGCCGTGTCGTAGTCGAGGCTGGAGAGCTTGCGCGTCTTGCCGAAGAGCTTCCTGACCGCGTCGCTGCCGGCGTCGTATGCCGACTGACCGATCGCGGTCTCGATGCCGTTGCAACGACACTGCTCCTGCTCCGAGGCGAGAACGCCGCGGCTCACCGAGCAACGGACGCGATCGCCCTGCATGCCGAGACGCGTCACGGTCATCGGGCCAAATTCGTAGCCGATCGCCAAGCCGAGCCCGGCGACGCCGACCTTGTTCGCCTTCAGACGCTCGAGGGCGAGGTCGAAGCTGCTCCTCAACGCACCCGCGCACAGCGTCGCGGCCGAAATGGTATCCTCCTCGTAAGTGGTATGAGCCGTTCCCTCCATCAGAAGGGCGTGGATGCAGTCACCAATGAAGCGAATCCTACGGCCACCGAAGTCGGAGGCGACGACCCGGTCGAGTTCCGACCGGATGACGTGGAAGCAGCGCACGACGTCGGCAGCCTTCTTGTCGATGTTGTCGGCGACGTATTTGGTGAACCCGTCGAGATCGGCGTAGACCGACACGGCCTCCATCCGGCGGGAGTTGCCGGGCGTGAGGACCGAGATGTCTAAGCTGCGCAGCGGCGGCGTCGGACGCGAGAAGTCGAACGAGCCGATCGGGTTGTCGTTGTTGTCCTGACGCCATTCCTTGACTATTGCGTCCTTGCCGACCTCGAGCTTGGCGACATCCTGACAAAAGGCGATCTGGTCCGCCGTGAGCGGCGTCGTTCCCTCCTTGCCGTCCTCAGCCTGTTCGAGACCTGCCGCCTGGCGGGCCCCATTCGTGAGGTAGATGCCCTCAGCCCGCCAGTTGGATGCCAGCTTGGCGGCGAGGTTCGCCGCCGACCCCAGGAACAGCGGCTCGCGGTTGCCGTTGCGCCCGTTGTTGACGGCCAGCGTCAAACCACTGTCGATGCCGATTCTGACCTTCGCATTGGGAATGTCCTCGTCGTCGTCTCCGGTCTCGGCGAGCACGTCGATATGAGCTTGCCGATCGCGACCGCACGACAAACCCGCTTCTTCGCCTCGTCGGTCCCATATGGCTTTGCGACCAGGGAATGAAGACGCTGGTTGTGAAAGTCCACCCGACGTGCGTCGCAGCGCGACAGGATCCTATGGACCGCGCGCTGGTGGAGGTTGAGGAAGCGCAACGTTCGCTTATGGCAGCGCTCGCCCTCCTTCTCGGTCGTGGCGAGGATGTCGCCCATGTTGAGAATGTCGGCGTAGAGATGGACGCTGTCGACCCGATAGGCCTTGTTGGTCGGGATCGACTCCAGCGACATTTCTCGCTTGTAATCGACGATCTCGACCGTCTTGACCTCTTCGAAGCGCTTGTCGATCGCCTCCTTCGCGCGGTCATATTTCCAGGAATTGCTCACGAGAAAACTCCAGTTTGTCGTAAGCACTGGGTCCCTGACCACAGTGCCGGGTTAGGTCATCCGACCCGCGGCTCCAGCCGACTCCATCACGAAAACGTTCGGTATATCGAACACACCTATTGTTCGCTTGTCAAGCACGTTCCCGTACGGTATATCGAACACAAACTAACTCATTGCATAGGCTGGAGAATTGCCGCGAATGCCCGCTTCGCTCCGCGAGAAGCTGAAAGAACTCCGTAAGAAGAAGGGCTACTCGCTGGACGAGTTGGCCAAGCTCAGCGGCGCCAGCAAAAGCTACTTGTGGGAGCTCGAGAACCGCAGCGAGCGCAAGCCATCGGCCGAAAAACTTATCGACATTGCAAGGGTGCTCGACACGACCACCGACTACCTGGTCGATGACAAGGCGGGCTTCGACGATCAGCAGGTCAAAGAAGCCTTCTTCCGCAAATTCAACAATCTCGATGACGACACCAAGGGGCGGGTGATGGACATGATCGACACTTGGAGCCGGAAGAAATGAAGATGCCGACGACGTGGGAAGGTTGGGCCTCCCGGGTTTCGCTTTATGTCCGCGAAGGTAAGAAGCTGCTGGGCGAGCCCCGTTTTCCTATCAGGATCTCCGAAATCGCCCAGGACTATTCTCGGAATGTTTTTCCAGGCGATCCCATCGTGCACGTCGAGGGCAAGAACTTCGCTGGGAAGTTCGAGGGTGCTCTCGTTCCCAACGACGACAAAGAGTGGGCGATCTTCTACGACACCGGCCACACATCGAAAGGACGCATCAACTTCACGATGGCCCACGAGCTGGGGCATTATCTCGCGCACCGTCATCTCTCCGGCGAGCCTTTTTACTGTTCGCGGCGCGACATGTGGTCGTGGAATTCCGAGTATGGCCGCATAGAGGCGGAGGCCAATAGCTTTGCTGCCTTCGTACTGATGCCTCCCGACGACTTCCGAGAGCAGACGCGCGACTTCATCAAGCCGACGTTGGCCCAGTTCGAAACGTTGCGAGACCGCTATGAAGTTTCACTCACGGCAGTCGTCCTCAACTGGCTAAAGGCGACGAAGCGTCGGGCCATGCTGGTGGTCAGCAAAGATGGTTTCGTCGACTGGTCTCGGGGCAGTGACGCGCTATTCAGGTCGGGGGTGTTTTTCAAAGCCAAACAGATAACAACACCGGTCCCCGAGCACTCGCTCGCAGCTCTCGGTATCGCCGCAGGCGTGACTGAAATTCAGCATCCGGCGGGCGTGTGGAATGCGCGCGAGCCCGTGCTAGAGTCCGTCGTATTCTCCGAATACCACGACATGACTTTGTCGCTGCTCATCTTCCCTTCTCACGGTCCTGCGCTAGGGCTGTCCAGTCCGGAAGACGATCAGCTAATGGATACTTTCGACGCATTCCGCAGGTAACCGAGAGCAGCGCCTTCGGCTCGGCCCGTCGCGACCTTCAAACCTTCGCTTCAAGGCGTGCGAAAAGCCCCCCGTTGCCGACAATAGTAGTTCGCTCTTGCATGGGCCTTCGCCAACAACCTACGAAGCTCCCCTCGGCCTCACGCGAGCGCAGACCGAGCGCAAGGCCATGACCAAGCCACTCGCTTATCTCCGCGGTCGCAATCGACGAAGAGAGCTCCCCAATTGGTTTTGTGACCCAGCGCGCAAGGGAAGCTTGCGCTCTCACGAAGATCGCCCAACCTATTGATTTCCCTGAAAGATTGGTGGGCGCACCAGGGCTCGAACCTGGGACCCGCTGATTAAGAGACGCCTGTGTTTGGATGATCGCATCAATGCGCCCGATCGCCTTTATTTGGTCCGCGATGCCTTTCGTCTCGGCGCCGCTCTCCAGGTCTCGACCCCAACACGTTCGGAGCACGACGCGAGCTCTCCGGGCTGCGGCGCGGTCTTCCGATCGCGCGTGCAGCTCCAATCGATGTCCCTGATCGAGTAGCGACTGCGCCACCGCCCGGCCGAGACCATCCATGCTTCCAGTAATGAATACGATCGCCATGCGCTGCACCTCCGGATGTTTTGGAGCGCACTCTACAGCACCGACGCATCACTTCCGATACCGCTCGTCGCTGATCTTTTCCAACCCGTCAACGTTCGTTCTGGCGGTGGATGGCGAGGCTATTTCGGCCACGTACCAAAAATTGTCCCGTATCCAGAACCCAATCATGCCCATGGCCAAAATTCTTCGGTTGGAAATCAGACGTCCCGTGTTGAGGGGGCAGAGAGGTTACAAATCGCAAGGATTTGCCAACCATAGATGCTTTCCGAGCCGGCCGCTAACCAATCGAAAATCGATCCGCCTCATGTTCGCGTCGCGAAGCTGAATGGGAAAAATCAAACATGACAGGATCGGCAATTCTGGAAAACGTGCGTCGCTACCGCGCAATAGCTTCGCTGTGCCGTCAAGCTGCAGCATTCCGCCCAGTCCAACGAATCTCGTTGCTGACACAGGCCGACGAATGGGAGCAAAGAGCGGTTGGTGAGCTCGAAGAATACTTTGACGCTCAAGACTCTCCGGTACCCGCTCAGCTCTCAAGCAGCGTCAATTGACCGAGAGCTTAGTGCGAAAGCGAATACGTTTGGCGCGTCAGCGGACAATGTCGCCTAGGTGCTTGACTATTGTCCCACGAGTTAGTCGCGCGGGTCGTCATCGCGCGCAGCGAGATCAGCCCCGACCACCCGGCTTTGTGGGTGGTTGCAAGGCGCTTCCTGGCCTCAATCCCTCAATGAGCGCCAAATTCTTGCTCGCGATAATCGAACTCTTTGCTGCGACATCGCGGTTGACATCACGAATATGATCAGTGTCGGTTAGTACCGGCGCTGGCAAGTCCGCCCGCCCCAATGCAAATCATCGGGGCGTAAAGGCTAACCATATTTCCACCGAGCTGTCGTGGAGATCAGTCGACCATTGGACGTCTTAATGACAGAGCCGCCGATGATGTATTCGGAATTGCTTGGAGCCTCACCTCGGCACGGCCACGTACTTGTCCGGCGTCAAACACAAGCAGACATCAAGCGGCGGTTTGATGTCGAACATCTCCGCTCCGTTACTGAAGTCGAAGATTCTCCGGACGCGGTAGGCCCGCTGGGTTATGCGCAGCCGTCTCAACCTGGTTACGGGACAGCCAGACGCGCGTGCGAGCGTGCCTGTTGGTGGTCTTGATTTCGAACAGCCGCTCCTCGCCGTTGTCTGGCGCAAAGGATCTGATGTCGTAACCCCGATGGTCCTCGCCGCGATCCGCGGGCCAATCCATCTTCTTGGCCAGGTCGCGCCGGCCGGCTTGACACAGCCGGTCGTACTCGAACTTGAACACCATCTCCTCGCCAGCGCGCCTCAGGGAGCGGTTGTGTTCGTCTCTGGCTGCCGGATCGTACTTGCCAACTAGGCGCTGCAGCGCCGGCCGGTCATCCTGCGCGTCCGAATTCGGAAAACGCCGGTGGCGGGACCAGAACCGGCCTCCAGCCGACGTGAAAGGCGGCTTCACCGACACAGTCGATCACTTCGGATGCTGCCCTAACTGGGCCTCAACGGCCTCCACCAGGGAATCCTGGTAGTTGGCCGGAGCAGCCCCGGGGATCCGGGCGATCCCGGGCTCCTCCAGGACGGCCGACACGTTGCCGAGCTTCCATTTCGATCGCCTTTTCGGATCGCCCCACCTCCGGCGATAGCCGCCGGTACAGATCGGCCATGTTGATTTTCGGCTATCCGGATTACGGTGTGGGGATGTTGGAAAAAATCGGATTATCCGCAGAGGGAGGAATGGAGGCGCCGCGCCAGCCGCGCTCATCCTTAGGTTTCCCGGGGCCCGGCGCGTGAGCACCGCGATCACCCTTGAAAAATGCCATCAAGAGCTCTACTTTGATATCATCGCAATCAATCTCCGGAGGACGCTATCATGGCCGCTGTCACCATCCGCAACCTCTCTGAGGAGGCGCATCGCGCCCTGAAAGTCCGTGCGGCGCAGCACAATCGCAGCGCGGAAGCGGAAATGCGCGCCATTCTGGAGGCCGCCGTGCGTCCCCAGGGCCGGCTGCGGCTAGGCACCGCCCTTTCGGAGATGAGCCGCAAGATTGGCCTCACCAATGCCGATGTCGAGGCACTTGAACATGGGCGCGACGTGCGTCCCGCTGAGCCGATGCACCTCGAGTGATACTGCTTGATACCAATGTGGTCTCCGAGGCGATGAAGCCCGAACCGCATCCATCGGTCCGCCACTGGCTCGACGCCCAAGCGGCCGAGACGGTGTTTCTTTCCAGCGTTACCGTCGCCGAACTTTTGTTCGGTATCGGCGCGCTGCCGCGCGGCAGGCGCAAGGACAGGCTGGCAGTTGCGCTCGACGGCGTGCTGGACCTTTTCACGGCCCGCATCCTGCCCTTCGATACCGCCGCGGCGCGGCGCTATGCCGAACTCGCCGTTAAGGCGCGCGCGGCCGGAAAAGGCTTCCCCACGCCCGATGGCTACATCGCCGCGATCGCCGCCGCACACGGCTTCGCGGTGGCATCGCGCGACACGAGTGCGTTCAATGCTGCCGGTCTGACGATAATCGATCCCTGGACTGCAACCAGCTAACAGGCATCCGGATGCATCGGCTGCGGATTAAACGAAGAATTGGACGTGCTCCACACCGTAATCCGAATAGCCTGATTTTCTCGCCGGCCCGCTCCCGCTCGAGCATCAGGAAATAATTGGCGACCACGATGGCGACCTGCTCGGCCGTCCAGTCAGTCCCCCTTGGCTCCTGGCACTGCGCCCTCGGCGTCCACGATTGCTTCCCCTGTCCCGGCGGGAAACAAACCAGGCCCCGGCAGATCCGCAAAACGTAAGACGGGCACTCGCCTTCCTGACGTTATCCACCCTGCTATGGACCTACCCTACCGCTAGGCCATCCGTGGGCCGAGGACTGCCGGAAGACCGGTGCCGTCGCGCCGCGCAAGTTCGGCGTCCAGTCACAGATCGACGATCATGAGGAGTTCCTACGGCAGCTCGTCGCGAAGCGGGCCTCCATCAAGCTCGATGAAGTGCACGCTGCTTTGGACCGACGCGGCACCTGTCCGGCCCACCGCGCCTCCCGGTAACTGGCCCTGAAACTAGTACCCGGAATCAGAGCTGAGTGATACGGCGGCCTTTGAAACGGCGTTGACGGACCTTTTTCTTGGTCCAGAC
>NZ_JASAUT010000098.1:0-17203 GCF_029952935.1 Bradyrhizobium sp. Mp19
AAACTCTAACCCAGATGAGCCAGAGCCTCTCTTCGCGAAAAGCCTGATCAGTCTCAAATTATCTGACGACGGACACTGGGCACTTTTGCTCTTCGTCATCGATCCCGGCCTCGGAAGCCTATGCGGATGGCGGTGTGCTGCAGATCACGCCGGCTTCGACCAACCCGCTATTCACCGAACGCAAGCTATGGAACGTGGCGCGCGTCTGCGGCCGTGACGACCAGCAGGGCCAGGTTGCCGCCCAGTATATCGCGAAGCAATTCAACGGCAAGAACATCGCGATTCTGAATGACAAGACAACGTATGGAAAGGGACTTGCCGACGAGACGAAGAAGGCACTCAATAAGGCCGGTGTCATTGAAAAGATGTACGAGTCCTACAATAAGGGCGACAAGGATTTCAATGCGATTGTCTCGCGACTGAAGCGTGACAATATCGACCTCGTCTATGTCGGCGGCTATCACCAAGAAGCGGGCCTTATCTTGCGCCAGATGCGCGATCAGGGCCTCAAGACCGTCCTGATGTCGGGTGACGCGTTGGCTGATAAGGAATATGCTTCGATTACCGGCGCAGCTGGAGCAGGTACGCTCTTCACTTTCGGGCCCGACCCACGCAAGAAGACGACGGCGGCTGCGATCGTCGATAAGTTCAGAGCCAAGAATATCGACCCCGAGGGCTACACGCTATATACCTACGCTGCGGTGCAGGTCTGGACGCAAGCCGCAACGAAAGTTGGCACCGTAGATCCGAAACAGGTGATGGACACGATTAAAGCGGGCTCTTGGGACACTGTGATCGGCACACTGCAATACGACGCCAAGGGCGACATCAAGCAGCTCGACTACGTCGTTTATAGGTGGGACGACAAAGGTGGCTATAGCGAGACTAACCCGACCGCGTTCTGACGTATCTTAGTGCAAGATATCAAAGTTAGCGTCCCCATGGAGGTAGGACGGGGATCAATCTCGATCGATCGATTGCTCCAAGGCAGCAAGCTGCCGCCGGAACAAATTGAACGTCTGCGGTCAGCGTATGCTCGGACAATGCGCTCGCTCCGCTTGGTTGATCGAGACGACCCTATCGCCGAAATCGTCGCAAAGAAGGTCATCGAGATTGGCACAAGCGGGGTTGGCGATCCAGCAGACATATCAAAGCGCGTCATCGAGCAGCTCGGTGTCCGCAAACCGCCATCGGTCTAAAGCGAGCGCCGCGCATATGCGCAGTTTGGATCTAGTTTCCGATCGATGCACAACCTGCACCGGTTCGACGCCTCACGGGCCGGACTCAATTGAAGCTGATGACTTGGCCCAACGCAGACGTTTAGCGGCGGCACGAATAAGGCGTCCCTTCGCCGGACTGTAGTCACCGGTTTCGGCTTATGGAGAGTTTCGGCTATCAGGCCACGCGACGCGCATTGGCTCGGGCGCTTCGTTCCACGAAAAAGTTCGACCGGAAATTGAGCGGCCCCGCCTCGGGGAAACAAGGCGGGGCCGCTCCCCCTCCCCCTGGGGCCGCCGCGCTGCGGATCACAGCGGAAATCGTCTAGTTGCCGTCCTCTGTCACATATGATCACACGCCCAAGCGATTCACCTGGATTGCGGCTTCCGGTCCTCGCTACTTTCCGCGACGTGCCGCAAGACGAGCTGAGAAAGCTGCACTACCAGATTCTTGAGACGCGCTATTTCCTGCCTGCACCGCGCCAACTCTCGTTCTTTTTCTGTCACTATCGACACTTCGGAGCGGTCCCCGGCCGCATGGCTCATGCTGGACCTCATTTCGAGTAGGTGATCACGAGCGACGGCTCAAGCACATCCTTCGCTTGGATTGTACTGGAGTCCCGTATTTTTACGCCGTTAAACACGGTACGCTGCGGTCGGACGATCTCGCTACCTCGGCTCAGTGTGCCATTGCGGTCACAGATCCGAGCATTCCGTACAGAATCTTGGCGGGCATGACGGCCAACACGATCGAGCAGAAGCGCCGCCTCCCTTTCTTATCTGCGCGGCTTGAGCTCGTGGGCTGCTGGACAATGGTCGTCTTCATGTCCCCGTCATGCAGCAAGACGTCGCCGATGCATGCGGCCTCTCGACTGCGCAAGCGAATCGGACGATCCCGGAGCTTAGGCGTAGGGAGCTCATTGAATGGAACGGTCATGCTGTTGATTTTCTGCGAGATCAGTTCGAATTACTGGGGGAATTCCGCGCTCATGCTTCCTGCGCTGAATTTCTTTGGCCGCCGCTTCGTATTCTTCGTACAAGCAAATCAACAAGCGCACGCCAGTTCCGATCCGTACCGACGCTATTCGACCTGCAGCCGCGTTCGCTCGGCTGTGCTTTCTGGAACCACTTGAGCGTGATTACAGCGTGCGCGACCTAACCTGCGGTCGCAAAGCTTCGTCGCTGCAGTGATCTGTGCGGAGACTCCACAAACCGCGCTGGTAAAATCTCCAAGCGCTCACGTGGTACAAGCACAGGCACATAAGCAGAATATGGCATGCACTGTTGCGGCAGCTCGCGGATTGATTAGCTGCCTGTTAGAAATCGGAGTTCAGATTTTAATGGCGCGCGCCGCAGCTCAAACAACTTGATTCGTACCTAGCGTCACGTTGTAGCATCTCAAAGCAGGACGCGAGGGGCCTCGGACAAGCCAGCGGGGCTCCTCCGCCAGAGGCGCGACAACGACACCTAAGCGGTCGACTTTGCTTTACGAGGATCGTCAAGAACATATCGATAAGATGAGTGGCGTCGAGGATAGATGATCCCGGGCTGTCGGCGCATTGGTGAGTATCGCCTTGGTAAAAAAGGAAACAACGCCAGACCGACATCAATCCTTTTGTGATTAGAAATTTGCGGTGAATGCATCACCGCAAATAACCGTCGGCAGCCCTCCCTCTGTCGACGCGAGCTGGCGCGACGCTTAGCAGCCTCGTTCGCCCAGACTGACTTCCGCCCGGCCCTCGAATGAGGCCGGGCTTTTTTCCGATAAATGCGCAGCTTTGCTGTTCCAGCTAACCCCCGTCTGATGATTGCTAGAAGTTTAGGAGACAACAGTCCTGGTGGCCTTCGAAATGCTGCCCGCATGGCCTTTGTGACGCTTAACCCAAGTAGCTCGCGAGCGCCCGCAAATCGTGCAGACACGTTTGCTCACCCACGTCAGCTACACAGGTTAGGTGGATCGGACAACCGCCCGACCTAACCATCTGTAATATTTACGCGGTAGTGGCTTGGACGGCCTTGAATCGTACGTAGCGTCACATTGTACGATCTCTCGGTCGTTCGCGATGATACTTGGCAGATGATACCCGGCAGATGATCATTGGCAACCGAGCCAAGCCGCACTGTATAGTCTGGGGCAATCGTGCAATGCCGTGCGTTCATCGTTGGCTATGGCAGTTATCTGGGACAGCCGGTCACTGATCAATAGGGCTCTGATTGCGCATCGTCGATATTTGTTGCCAGAGGTGGGATAGTGACGGCCGATATCGTTGATGTATGCGTTGTCGGGAGTGGTGCCAGCGGCTCGACCGTGGCCTACGAGATCGCCCAACACGGTTTGCGAGTGCTCCTTCTCGAGGAAGGTCGGGCGCTTCCCCCCGGCGCCTCGCTGGCGAGCGTCCAAGATGGTATGGATACCGCCCTAGTAAGGTCTGCGGCAGGTACGTTGACGTCGTTTGGACGTCCCTGGACTGTGCGCGCGCTCGGCGGCGGAATGACTTTGTATGCCGGAATAGCCTTCCGCTATCGGACCATCGATTTCGATGCGCGAGCGCATGTAGCCGGAGACGCGCTTGACCCTACCTGGCCGATCAACTACGCCGAACTACGCCCGTTTTACGAGGAGCTAGAACGGCGCATGGGAGTGGCCCGCCTAGCCGGAGCGGACCCATTCGAACCACCGAGCGATCCTCCCGTTCTGCCCCCGCATGATTACAGCGCGAAGGGGCGGTTGATCGCCGATGCCGGCGGACGCTTAGGCCAGCTGCCTTTTCCCACCCCGTTGGCAATCAACTCCGTACCCTATCGCGGCCGGCCAGCCTGTGATTGCGACGGACCTTGCAACGAACACTCGTGTCCTACCGGCGCGAGGGCCGACGCACGTTCGCCGTTCACAGATGTCGCCCTGCCGCCCGGCGCGCTGACGGTTGCAGTCGGCAGCAAGGCTGTACGCATCGATCTGGCCAACGTCAGCCGCGCGGATTCGGTGGAATGGCTGGACACCCTCAGCCGACAACGTGCGCGGGTCCGCACCCGCTGCGTGGTACTCGCCGGAAATGCAGTGCAGTCTGCCGCGCTACTGCTAAGATCGGCTCAGCGGGCAGCGCCCAACGGCATCGGCAACGCCTCCGGCATGGTCGGCAGTGGCATCTCGTTCAAAATCAGCGGCTACGTGTCCGGTAGCATCGCAATAGATCCGATGTCCGCGCGCCCGCCCGGTGGCCCATTCTCCACCGTTGCGATCTCTGATCACTACCTGGACGAGGAGGCTCCTTCGGGGCTCGGCGGAATGATCTACGAAGCAAGTCGGGTTGAGCGCACGGACCACGACGGAAAGATAACACTACGGTTGCATTTCCTGGCGGCCGACCAACCCATGCACAGCAATGCGGTCCGACTGGCTACCAGCCTGGATCGGCTGGGTTTGCCGAAGATCATTCTCGATTACTGTACCCATCCGCTGGACAAACGCCGATTAGGCTATTTGTGCCGACGCGCGTCGAACTTGCTGGCGGAGGCCGGCGTGAAACAAGTCGATTTTCAGGATTCCAACTATCAGTTCGGCAGCGGACATCTGCATGGCGGCTGCCGTGCCGGCGTCGACCCGACACAATCCGTGGTCGACCGCTGGGGCCGGGTGCATGACATCGACAATCTCTATGTCGCGGATGGCGGCTTCTTTCCCTATTCCGGAGGCGTCAATCCGACATTCACCATTCAGGCGAACGCCCTGCGGATCGCTCGAAGAATAATCACGCAGCTCACCTAAGGGCATGATTATCAAACGGAGACGGCTGATGTCGATCGCCACCCCGACTGCAACCGTGGCCGCGACCGACGCGCACAGATCAGCACTGCGCCGCGCATTGCGCGTCACCGCGTCGGAAAAATGGGATCTCAACAGGCGCTTTCCGGTCGTCATGACGCGCGCTTCGGGTGCGCATGCATGGGACATCAATGGACGGCAATATGTCGATTTCACTTCCTGTAGTGGTGCCGCGCCGCTCGGAGCCGGATACGAGCCGGTCTTGGCGCACGCCGTCGCCGAGATGCGCCGCACCGGCGGCGTATTGCCCGGGCCGCTATCCGTGCACCGGGTTGAACTGGCCGAACGGTTGGCGGAGATCTTCCCGGTGGCGGAACGCTCAATTTTCTTCCGCACGGGATCGTGTGCGACTACCGCCGCCGTCCGCCTTGCCCGCGCATTCACAGGGCTGAACCATGTGCTTACCAGCGGATATCATGGCTGGCACGATTGGCAGTTGCAGGACCGACCAGAGATGGGGCTACCCAATCGGGACCGAGACAGCGTGGATTTCCGCTACAACCTGGACTTGCTCGACGAGTTGGCAAGCGTCCAGCGCGTCGCCGCGGTGATCGTCACCCCCGAGGTCAACTTCTTCCCGCCCGAATACCATCAGGAACTACAGAGGCTGGTGCATCGGCACGGCGCCTTGCTCATCCTTGATGAGGTGATGACCGGATTCCGCTATGGCATTGGCGGCTACCACGTAGCGGTCGGCCTCACGCCCGATCTGATCACGCTGAGCAAAGGACTGGCCAATGGAATGGCGTTATCCGCAGTCGCGGGTCGCGCGGACGTACTAGCCGCCGCCGAGAAGACATACCTGGGCAATACCTACCAGCGCGAGGTTACCCCGTTTGCGGCCGCACTGAGCACCCTACACGCGCTGCGCGACGGGATCTTGCTGGCTCGGATGCGCGAGGTTGGCAAGCAACTGATCAAGGGGCTCAACGAGGTCTTCGTCAGACAGCAGGTCGCGGCATGGGCATTCGCCTGGCCGACTATGTTCGATGTCGTATTTGCCAACCCCGAACTTGGCCACGCCTTTTTCCAGGAGATGTGGGCCCGGGGTTTCCTCATGCAGTACGGTGGCCGCTTCATGCCATCGGCGGCGGTATCCGACGCCGATGTGCAGGCGGCTGTCGAGGCCGCTGGAGAGGCCCTGCCGGCGGCTCTGTCCCGTATGGAGAGCACCGGCGGCGACGGGGATCCAGTCGCCGCCGCTGTACGGTTCGCCAGGGATCATTTCGTGGCCACCCCGGGAGCGGTCAGGCGCTGGTTCACCGGACCCGTCTGCGGATGAGCAGGCATTTTCCAACCGAGAACACACCCATGCCGCTGCCCAATCCATTTTCCACATCGCCGGTGCTGCTCGGCGGCGAGAGCCGCTCTGGCACCACATTGCTGAGCATCGTGCTCGATTCGCATCTGGATCTGGTAGCCGGTCCGGAGATCGACTTCCTCGAACCGCCCAATCTCGGTCCGCACATCTTGAGCGCGATCGACCTGCTGGCGGCCGGCGATTCCCGTGTCGTGGGCATGACCAAAAACACGGTCGATCCGTTTTGGTATGACGGGGTGCATTTTGTGGTCCAGTGCCGCCGGTTCGGCCTCGACTTCGATGATATGCGTGGGTTGGTCAGCAAGGTGATGGTCGAGATGGGGGACGACATTGTTTCGTTCGCCGCCCGATGCCGCCTTATCAACGAGATGGGCGAGTTGCGCCGAGCTCGTAGTGGGGCCCGGCGCTGGGGCTTGAAACTGCAGCGCAAGATTGCCCACACCGACGCCTTCGCCCGGCAGTGGCCGCGCGCACATTTCGTGCATATCGTGCGGGACGGCCGCGACGTTGCCGCCTCTCATCTGAAAACCGTCCCTGATTGGGGATACCGAACTGTTGCCGACGCCGCGCGCGGTTGGCTGGAAGTGGTATCCCAGCCACATAAAATCGCGCCGCCTGGCCGCTATCTCGAGGTGCGTTACGAGGATCTTGTAGGCAGTCCCCGTCCCACCCTGGCCCGAATCCTGGATCACCTCGGCTTGCCTTGGGATGAGGCCGTGCTGCGTCACGCTGAATACGAGCACGTATTGTTCGAACAACCGCACGGCCATCCGGCCGCCGAGGCTGCGGGGAAGCCGCTGCACCGAGGCAGGATCGGTCGTTACGTCCAAGATCTGACGCGAGCCCAGATCGAGGAATTCGAGCAGATCGCCGAAAGTGAGCTGAGCCGACTTGGGTATCTGTCGGCTCCCCGCCTGTCTGGCGACGCGTGAGCCGCCCGCGCTGTTCCGCCGCGCCTCGTGGACTGCCACGAAGCTATCTTGCGCTGCTCGTCGGCCAGACCATTTCGCTGCTGGGCTCTAATGTAACCTTGCTGGCGCTGCCGCTAACCGCAATCACGTTGCTGGACGCGGGACCGGCGCAAACGGGGCTGCTGTTGGCCTGCGGTCGAGCGCCGTACCTGGTGGTGAGTCTGTTCGCCGGGGTCGTCGTGGACCGCCTCCCGCATCGGCGGATCCTTTTGACCGCCAATCTGGTGATGGCGGCGACGCTGGCCACAATTCCCTTGTTCGCCAACCTTGGACATCTTGGACTGGTTCAGTTGTACACGACGAGCATGCTGGTTGGGGTTGCCGCAGTGATCGCTGACGTGGCTTATCTGGCGTGCATACCCACCCTGCTAGATCGCTCACAGCTGGTTCGGGCACAGAGTTCATTGGAGCTCAGCCAAGCGGGCGCGATGGCAGCAGGTCCGTTCCTGGCCGGTTGGCTCGTCAACGAATTCTCTGCCCCGACCGCAATACTGGCGGACTCGATTTCATTTTTGCTTGCCGCCGCGTTGCTGTCTCTGGTGCCCCTGCGTAACGCTGGGTGCTCGGAGGCCGCGCCGAGAGCAGTGCTCGGCCAAGTCGCCGAGGGTTTGGTAAGCCTGTTCGGCAATCCGGTTTTGCGGGCAGTCACGTTGGCGAGCGGCACATTCATCTTTTGGCACAACGCGTATTCTGCGGCGTTTCTGCTGCATTTGACCAAGGATCTCGGGTTTGACAGCCGGCTCGTCGGCATGGCGCTCGGCATCGGTGCGCTTGGCGGTGTGGTCGGTGCGGCTAGCTCACCGCGGGTGGACCGGGCGATCGGCCTCGGCCCAACTTTAATGATCGGTTTGGCGGTGAGCGCCGGCGGAATGAGCTTGGCGGCCCTGCTCACCCAGCCCTGGTGGGCCGCAGTGGCATGCGTGACCCTCTCTCAATTCATGCTGTGGATCGGCCAAGGGATCTACAACGTGCAGCAGGTTCCCATTCGATATGCGTTGGCCCCGCCGCACTTACAGGGCCGGATCAATGCGAGTATCCGCAGCGTGGTGTGGGGACTGGCCTCATTGGGGGCGCTCGCCGGCGGCGCGGTCGCTGCTGCGACGAGCCTGCGCACCACGTTGCTCGCGAGCAGCGTGCTTGGCATGGCCTCCATAGTGTGGATTTGGCCGCTGCGCCAGGCGCGCAGCTTGCGTCTATGACCGCGACGGACTGGCTCATGGACATCAAAGAATTTGGCGATCTTGATCGGCAGCCTGGGCGGCTAATGGTTTGGCGGATCAACGTCACCGAGCCGATCAGCTGGCGGGCTGACCCGCGCCGCCCGTCCTATGTGCAAGAGGAACATCTTCGCTCTGCGGACGATGGCCGACCGGGCTGGCTCGGCGCAGCATTCGAGTTGCCAGGCGAGCTCAATGCCGCTGCGCTGACCAAAGCGATCCTTGGCTGGGTCGATCGGCACGAGGTATTACGCAGCCGATTGGCCAAGGATGGATCGGCAATGCGTCGCGCCACGATTGATCCAGGCGCTGCAGCGCTTGAGCAAACCGTGGTGAGTGACTGCGCCGATAGCGGCGAAACTGCTCAGCTGCTCGAAAAACTGTTTGACGCGGAGACCAACCCGCTGCGCTGGCCGGCGTACGTCTTCGTGACGATCAGCCGGCCGACATCCACGAGCCTCCTGCTCGCCTCCGACCACTCTGTTAGCGATGCCTACTCGATGGCCTTGGTACCGTATGAGATCCACGAACTGTACACAGCCGCGATCCGTCGAGTGGAACCCCAGCTGGCGGCGGTGCACAGCTATCTGGATCACGCCGAGGCCGAACGAGAGCGATTGACCGATCTAACCGATGACCATCCTGCTATCTGCCATTGGCGCGAGCTGATCGCGGCGAACGGCGGTCAATTGCCGGACTTTCCGCTATCATTCGATACGCCGGAGAAATCCTTGCAGCGGAGCGGAAAAATGTGGCTGCTCGATGCGGCTGGCGCATGCGAATTCGATCGCGGCTGCAGGTCCCAGGGCGGAAACGCGGCGACGGGAATTTTCGCCTGTCTGGCGCTGGCAGGAAAGACACTGGCGAACCAACGACAATTCCACGCCGTTGCACCCTTTCACACCAGGTACGATCTGCGATCGATGCGTTCGGTTGGATGGTATGTCGGGATGAGCCCGGTGAGCTTCCGGGTGGCCGATACGTTGCCGGAAATCCTGAACGCCGCCCGGTTCGAACTCAAACGCGCCAAGAAAACGGCTCAGGTGCCATTTTCAAAGGCCATGGAGCTGCTCGGCACCACACTGCGCGACCGTTTCATGGTATCCTATATGGACAATCGGACGGTGCCCGGATCGGACCGCTGGCCCCATTGGCGGACGCGATTTCTGATTAGCCGTAGCTCCGATGCGTGCGAGACATACCTATGGATCAGTCGCTGGCAGGACGGAATTTCCGTGAACTTCCGCCACCCTGGTACAGCCACCGCGCGAAGTGCGATGGACAACTATCTTGCTGAGGTGGCCGCGCAGGCCCATCTGATCAGCGGCGCCCGTCCGCTACCGCGGCTCTCAATCGACTGACAGGATGGCCGAGAGGTTAGCGTTCTTGACCAAGAACCGCTCGCGTTACGATCACGATCATTCGGGTGACCGGAAGGGAGCTAAATTAAGGAGCCGAGAGCGCCATCTGCTCCGAGGCGGGCGCAAGCATAGGCCCTATCTGCTCTATCTTTTGGTTCGGGCGACTTTCTCGCGCGTGGCTTTGCGAGCGATCAAGATGATCCTCGCCAGAGGCCAAGTCGACACAATTCTTGCTCCGGACAGCAACGTGCGTAGTGCCGACCAGGATTTCGGGTCTACCACCAGCCAGATATTGCGATCAATTGCGAGTTAGCATCCTCACATCCATGCCTTTCTTGCATTGAGCTAGCGATGGCACGGTCATTGCAAGTCTTCGTTCAATGAATGGATTCGCCCCCACACGGCAGGCGTTGATTTTACGGGATCATGCGCTGATGCAGGCATATTCGTGCATGAAGGCGCAGAGGCTCATCGACGATGCTTTGTGCCAGCGACGTATCACGGAATACAAGCTGCAGCCGATGAGCGGCGACGAACTCGCTATCCAACGCCCCACTGGCGATTGACTTGGGCTGGAGACGAATGTTTCGGCATGACGGAACAATAGCGGTGGAAAGCGCGTAATTGAAGTGGCGCATCTTAAGGATCTACGAGAACTGATGCAGCTGCTTTGGCATTTGTTCGAAGCAGTGAACCGCCTTCCGAGGGGGCCAGAGCATACAGCAGCAGTTCGGACGATTAAGCGCTTTGAGCGTCGGCTGGCAGTATTGGTTCAGGCATCTGAGAAAGCTCGAGCTGCTCGCCCCGGAGTCGCGAGCCGTGCCGCCCCGCCAAACAAATGATCGTCAAACGATAATAGTATTTATCGAAGGTACCTAAGTGCGCTATCGCCAAGGCCTGCATAGCGACCGAGACGGGAACGTGAGGCTTGCAGCATCCATTCGCGCGGTGATCGGCCGTCCTGCGGCGCTGCGCCGCAGAGAATCCGAGGCAGGTCTTCCGGGGAATGACGACCAGGGCCGGATGTGATAGGCGCTAGAAGCGTGTATTCTTAAGCAATACATCACCTTCCACAGCGCGGGGATAATGAGCCGCCACTTCGAATGACGGCAATAGATCAAGAATAGCCTGCAGCGACAGCTGACCTTCGTAGAGCTCTCGGTCGCTATACTCCGTGTACACGAAGCGCGTATTGCTCAAGGTCTGCATGCCGCCTGCAATGACGTCGGCCTCCGCGCCTTGGACATCCATCCAAATGAAGTCAACCGTGTTCAGCTTAGCCTCGCTGCACCAATCGTCCAGCCGCCGGGTTTCAACCGAGAACGGGCGATCGAACCGAACCCAATCATACTCGGTAAGATGGTTTTTCGGTCGGCGTATCGAGCCGGAGAGATCCCATTCTTTTGCTTCTCCATCTGCATTGCTTGGATGGAAATCGATCGTCCCGTTTCTATCACTGATCGCGATTTCAAGCAGCTGCACCTTATCGAGGGAAAGGCCCAACTTCTTCTTGAAGCGCGCGATCGCCCGAGGGTCCGGCTCGAAGCAGTAAAGCTGAGCTTGTGGGCACAGGGTAAGAAACTGTTGCGTATCGGTTCCGTCATTGCAGCCGATATCCAAGATGACCGGATCGGGCTTCTGAAGAAGTGAAACGATATGCTGATGTACTTCTACAGACGACACAGGTTGTTTTCCTATTGGCGCGGAGATCGGTTGGATTCGCCATCAACTTCGCAATCACACGCCAGACGCTTCGGCACAACGTATATCAACGTATATAATCCATATGCCGGTCCCAATCGCCTTGATCCATCAGCGCTATGCAGCGCCGTCGACGCAAAACAGCCCGGCCGTATAGTTTTCCTTTAGCCAGTTCGTACGAGCAGCTTTGCTCGCAGGGCCGACAAGGAAGAGCCGTGAAAAAGATAGGGAAGGAGACTGTCGGCGCTTGATTGCTATCCCATTCGTGGGCCGTGATCGGCCTGATCTTGTTGCGCCGAGCGTGCACGACCTTGATCCATGCGCGTGACGGTAAACTCATATTTTGACGAGAAGCAATGTCAGGTTGGCAACAGCTTGGCGAGCTGTGTACACAAAAACGTTTGCTTCCCGACGAATGCACGAGCGGGCCAAGCGAGAGATTCAGCACGATTGCAGGCAGATCGCTCGGCTCATCTTTGGCCTGGCTCTTGCAACAATGAGGCTGCTCAAAAGGCGCCCATTGTCAACTCGTTCAAATGCTCAGGAGGCCTACATGAATTTCCGTCCGCTTCACGACCGCGTCGTGGTCAAGCGCATCGACGCTGAAGAGAAGACAGCTGGCGGCATCATCATTCCCGACACAGCCAAGGAAAAGCCCTCGCAGGGCGAAGTCGTCGCGGTTGGCCCAGGCGGCCGTGACGAGACCGGCAAGTTGATTCCGATCGACGTAGAGGTCGGCGATCGCGTGCTGTTCGGAAAGTGGTCAGGGACCGAGGTGAAGGTCGACGGTCAGGAGCTGTTGATCATGAAGGAGAGCGACATTATGGGCGTTCTCACCGATGTGTTTTCCAAGAAAAAAGCCGCCTAGTCCCAGCCCTCCACATCCACTCCGCCCTTGACAAACGCCTTGCCCGGGCGCGTCGAAGGATGAGAAACTGAACTGAGGAAATTCGATTATGTCAGCCAAGGAAGTCAAGTTCGGCGTAGAAGCGCGAGACCGCATGTTGCGCGGTGTCGACATTCTCGCCAACGCCGTGCAGGTCACCCTCGGTCCGAAGGGCCGCAACGTGGTGCTCGAGAAGTCGTTTGGCGCTCCCCGCATCACCAAGGACGGCGTCGCCGTCGCCAAGGAGGTGGAGCTCGAGGAGAAGTTCGAGAACATGGGTGCCCAGATGGTGCGCGAGGTCGCGGCCAAGGCAGCGGACGCCGCCGGTGACGGCACCACCACCGCGACCGTGCTTGCGGCTGCCATCGTGCGCGAGGGCGCCAAGTCGGTCGCCGCCGGCATGAACCCGATGGATCTGAAGCGCGGTATCGACCTCGCGGTCGAAGCCGTCGTTGCGGACCTCCAGAAGAACTCGAAGAAGGTCACCTCGAACGAGGAGATCGCCCAGGTCGGCACCATCTCCGCCAACGGCGACGCCGAGATCGGCAAGTTCCTCGCCGACGCCATGAAGAAGGTCGGCAACGAGGGCGTCATCACGGTCGAGGAAGCCAAGTCGCTCGAGACCGAGCTCGACGTCGTCGAGGGCATGCAGTTCGACCGCGGCTACATCTCGCCCTACTTCGTCACCAACGCCGACAAGATGCGCGTTGAGATGGAGGACGCCTACATCCTGATCAACGAGAAGAAGCTCTCCTCGCTGAACGAGCTGCTGCCGCTGCTCGAGGCCGTGGTGCAGACCGGCAAGCCGCTGGTCATCGTCGCCGAGGACGTCGAAGGCGAGGCCTTGGCCACGCTCGTCGTGAACCGCCTGCGTGGCGGCCTGAAGGTCGCGGCCGTCAAGGCTCCGGGCTTCGGCGATCGCCGCAAGGCCATGCTGCAGGACATCGCGATCCTGACCGGCGGCCAGGCCATCTCGGAAGACCTCGGCATCAAGCTCGAGAACGTCACGCTGCAGATGCTCGGTCGCGCCAAGAAGGTGATGATCGACAAGGAGAACACCACGATCGTCAACGGAAGTGGCAAGAAGGCCGACATCGACGCCCGCATAGCCCAGATCAAGGCGCAGATCGAGGAGACCACCTCGGACTACGACCGTGAGAAGCTGCAGGAGCGCCTCGCCAAGCTCGCAGGCGGCGTCGCGGTGATCCGCGTCGGCGGCGCGACCGAGGTCGAGGTGAAGGAGCGCAAGGATCGCGTTGATGACGCGATGCACGCGACCCGCGCGGCTGTCGAGGAAGGCATTCTCCCGGGCGGCGGCGTCGCCCTGCTCCGGGCCTCCGAGCAGCTCAAGGGCCTGCGCACCACGAACGACGACCAGAAGACCGGCGTCGAGATCGTGCGCAAGGCGCTGTCCTGGCCGGCCCGGCAGATCGCGATCAACGCCGGTGAAGATGGCTCGGTCGTGGTCGGTAAAGTCCTGGAGAAGGATCAATACCCTTACGGCTTCGACGCGCAGACTGGCGAGTACAGCAACCTTGTCTCCAAGGGCATCATTGACCCGACCAAGGTCGTGCGCATCGCGGTCCAGAACGCCTCCTCGGTGGCGGCGTTGCTGATCACGACGGAAGCGATGGTTGCCGAGCTGCCGAAGAAGATCGCGCCCGGTCCCGCGATGCCTCCGGGCGGAGGCATGGGCGGCATGGACTTCTGATCCCTCCTCTCAAAAGGATCGACAGGCAGAACCCTGGCAGCAATGCCAGGGTTTTCAACTTCGGGCAAACTTGCAACCACACCGCCATTGTCAGGCTGAGTTGGATCGGCAGTTGGCCCCGAGAAGCACAACGGCCGAAGCCATCCAGCCGTTTATATCAGCGACGCTCCGACCCAGCCCAAGATGGCTAGTCTGACTTTTCTCCCGGCGCCGCTCGGCTTGAAAATGAATCGGGCTCCCACATGGATTTCCGGGGCTGCTGAACCGGAATCCGCAACCGCTGTTCCCAAATTGGCTCCCTTCGCGGCATGGTTCCAAAGTAAGCGGCAAAGAGACCCCGTCTGGCGGAGTGGGTAAGCGATCGGCTATCGGCTGCTGAGTTTGTGAGCCGATGTGAGCTTCTATGTCTGCGCCTAGTTCTGGAACTAGAACCTTCCATATGATCGAAGCGGTTGCCGAGCGTCTTGAGGGAGCGCCGCGGCAGCTTCGCCGACGCTGGTCGGACGAGTTTAAGGCGCAAGTTGTGACAGAGGCGCTGGAGCCTGGCGCGAGTGTCTCGGCGATCGCCCGCCGGATTGGCATTCACCCGTCGCAGCTGTTCGCCTGGCGCCGTGATGCTCGGGCAGAGCGACATTGTCCCGCGCGGCACTCGAGTTGCGAGGGTGTGGTGGTGTCTGCGGCAGGCGCAGTGATCGAAATTGCCATTGGCGAGGTGATCGTGCGCGCCGGCGTGGACGTCGACGAGGCGCAGTTGCAGCGGGTGATCCGGGCGGTGCGTTCGGCATGATCCCCTCCGGCGTGAAGGTGTTCCTGGCTAGCCATCCAGTCGACTTCCGCAAGGGTATCGATGGCCTTGTTGCGCTGGTACGCGATGCCGGCTCAGATCCGTTCGATGGTTCGCTTTATGTGTTCCGCGCCAAAAGAGCCGACCGAATAAAGATCGTATGGTGGGATGGCTCTGGCGTGTGCCTTTATTTAAAACGGCTTGAGAAGGCGAGGTTCTGCTGGCCGCGGATCGGACATCATCGGGTGCAGCTGAATGCTGCGCAGTTGATGGCCCTGGTCGATGGGATGGACTGGAAGCGGGTCCGGACCGCGGCGGTCAAGCCGCCGGAGATTGTTGGGTAAAAGCACTGCGGCGAAGTGAATCAGTGAGCTGAAAGGGCAAGAGAACAGGGGCAAAATGTGCTCTGGTAGGCCCAATGATGCCGCCCGATCTCAACCTCCCAAATGACGTGGAGATGCTAAAGGCCATGGTGCTTGCCATGGCCGAGAAAGCGGCCCGCGCCGATGCTCTGGAGAGTGAGGTCGCCGATCTCAAGGCCTGCAACGCCGATGCCGATGCGCGCATCGAGCGACTGACACAGATCCTGAAGGCCTTCGACCGCGCCCGGTTCGGCCGACGATCGGAAAAGCTCGGCTCTGCGAATGGCGACGTCGAACAGCAAGCCTTTGTCTTCGAGGAGATCGAGACCGGCATCGCTGCGATCAAGGCCCAGGTCAGCAAGGGCCGTGCGCAAGCGGATAGCAAGCGTGCACCGCGTCGGCGCAAGGGCCTTGCGCCCCATCTGGAACGGATCGAAACTGTCATTGAGCCGGAAGAGCTGGCTGAGCATGCCGGCAAGCAGAAAGTGCTGATCGGCGAGGACGTGTCGGAGCGTCTGGATGTGGTGCCGGTAAAGTTCCGTGTGATCGTCACGCGCCGTCCCAAGTATGCGTTCAAGAACGCGGACGGCGTGATCCAGGCGCCGGCCCCGGCCCATATCATCGAAGGAGGCATTCCGACGGAAGCGCTTTTGGCCCAGATCGCCGTCGCCAAATATGCCGACGGCCTGCCGCTCTACCGGCAGGAGGCGATCTACGCCCGCGACAAGGTCGAGCTAGACCGCCAGTTGATGGCGCAATGGATGGGCAAGCTCGGCTTCGAGCTGGAGATCCTGGCCGACTACATCTTCAGCGAGGTCAAGAAGGCCGAACGGGTCTTTGCCGACGAAACCACTTTGCCGACGCTCGCTCCGGGCTCCGGATCGACGAAAACGGCCTATTTGTGGGCCTATGCCAGGGATGACCGAACGTTTGGCCGCGACGGTCCCCCGATGGTGGCTTATCGCTTCGAAGACAGCCGCTCCGGCGAATGCGCGGTCCGGCACCTCAATGGTTATCGCGGCATCCTGCAGGTGGATGGCTATGCCGCCTATAACAAGCTCGCGCGATCCGATCGCGGCAATGATGGCATCACATTGGCTGGCTGCTGGTCACACTGCCGGCGCAAGTTCTACGAGTTACATGTTGCAGGGAGCTCAGAAGTGGCAACGGCGACGGTCGAGCGGATGGCGAAGCTTTGGCAGGTCGAGAAGACCGTGCGCGGTCAAAGCCCCGACGCACGCGTCGCCGCGCGCCAGCAAGCCTCCGCGGCGATCGTCGCAGATCTCTTCGACCTCTGGCAGCAGACCTTGCGGCGGATCTCCGGCAAATCAAAACTGGCTGAGGCGATCCGCTATGCCGTCTCGCGCCGCGCCATCTTCGAGCGCTTCCTGGCCGACGGCCGCATCGAGCTCGACTCCAACATCGTCGAACGCGCCATCAGGCCACAAACAATTACGAGAAAGAATAGTCTCTTCGCTGGCAGCGACGGCGGCGGACAAACCTGGGCGACTATCGCAACACTGCTGCAGACGGCGAAGATGAACAACATCGATCCGTTCGCCTGGCTCGCCGTAACGCTTCAGCGTATCGCCAACGGTTGGCCGAGCAGCGAACTCGACGCGCTTATGCCATGGAACCACGCCGCCTGACGGCCTCAGCTTGCCGCTTACGTTCCAAACACGGAGATACCGTGCGAACCACTGGGCGCAGAAGCCGCTCGGAATGAAGTCAAGTCCCGCGTGTGGTAGGCGGTCGCGTTCCGGCCCATAAAGAGTCGTCCGTGAAGATCGGCTAAGCGATTGAGGCAGAATCGCATTTGCTGGTGTGGACTGTTTTTGGATTGCAAGGT
>NZ_JASAUT010000099.1:0-15502 GCF_029952935.1 Bradyrhizobium sp. Mp19
CAATCGGCCGCCCAAACGAAGCTGTCCACTCCCGCGCGCCCCCAGAAGCCACGCAAAAAAATGCCTGACACTGGCCTGCACCCGCGCACGCCCAATTGCGCAAAGCCCTCGCAAGCGGGAGAGGTGCGGCGAGCCCGCTGCAAGATCGATGCTAACTTACTTGATCGAGCTTAGCTCGCGGCTTCCAGCCGTTCCTCGGTGAGGAGCCGGGTCGCGGCATCGGCGTCCATCGGCTCGCCGAAGGCAAAGCCCTGGGCGTATTCGCAGCCGAGCTGGTAGAGCTCGACGGCATCCGAATCCGTCTCGGCGCCTTCCGCGACCACTTCCATGCCGAGATCATGCGCCAGCGCGATGATCGATTTCAGGATCACCGGGCGGGTGCCGCGGCTGGTGGTGCGGACGAAGGACTGGTCGATCTTGATGGTGTCGAACGGGAAGCGCTGCAGATAGGACAGCGAGGAGTGGCCGGTGCCGAAATCATCGAGCGACAGCCCGGTGCCGAGCTCGCGGATCCGCGCCAGCATCTGGGCAGCGTGCTCCGGGTTCTCCATGACCAGCGATTCCGTCAGTTCCAGCTTCAGCGTGCCGCGCGCCACCGAGGAGCGCGACAGCACGGTTCTGATATCGTGGATCAGATCGTGGCGCAGCAGCTGCCGCGACGACACGTTGACCGACGCGAAGATCGGCTCGCGGGAGCGCATCGCGCGCTGCCACACCGCGAGCTGCCGCGCGGTCTGGTCCATCACGAACATGCCGAGATCGACGATCAGGCCGGTCTCCTCGGCGACGTTGATGAACTCCGACGGCGACATCCGGCCGAGCTTGGGATGGTCCCAGCGCGCCAGCGCCTCGAAGCCGGCGATCGCGCGATCCTCCAGCCGCACGATCGGCTGGTACAGGATCGTGATCTCCTGCCGCTCGATGGCGCGGCGCAGGTCGCTCTCCAGCGTCAGGCGGTCGGTCTTGCGCGCCCGCATCGCCGGCTTGTAGACGTCGATGCGGTCGCCGCCGATCCGCTTGGAATGATACATCGCAAGCTCGGCGTCCTTGATGATCTCGTCGGTCAGCGGTGCCGCCGGGTCGGACAGCGCAAGCCCGATCGAGGCGGTCAGGAAGATCTCGCGGTCGTTGAACGCGATCGGGGCGCGGATGGTCTTGCGGATGGTCTCGGCGAAATTGGTGATCCGCGCCGGGTCCTGTTCCGACAGCAGGATCAGGCCGAACTGGTCGCCGGCCATGCGGGCCAGCGTGTCCTGCGGCTTGAGGATGCGGGTCAGCCGCCGCGCCAGCGTCAGCAGGATGGAATCGCCGACCGCAATCCCGACGGAATCGTTGACCTGCTTGAAGCGGTCGAGGTCGATCACCATCAAGGTCGGCCGCAGGTTCGGCATGGTCTTGGCGAGATTCGCCACCGCGCCGAGGCGGTCCATGAACAGCCTGCGGTTCGGCAGGCCGGTCAGATTGTCATGCACGGAGTCATGCAGCATCCGCTCTTCGGAATTCTTGAACTCGGTGACGTCGGTGAGGGTGCCGACCACGCGCGAGACCTCGCCGTCGGAGCCGACCACCGGCCGCGCCTTGAGCGCGAACCACATGAAGTGGCCGTCGGGCGTGCGCAGCCGGAAATCCTGCACCAGGCGGCCGCGGCGCTGGTCGAGTACGCTGTCGAGCGCGGCGCGGAAGCGGTCCTGGTCGAGCGGGTGCAGCACCTCGAGCCATTTCGCCGCGGGGCCTTCCAGCGTGCCGCGCTTGAGGCCGAGCAGCGCTTCGGTCTCGGGGCTGGTGAACACCTTGTCGGCGGACACGTCCCAGTCCCAGATCAGATCGCCGGAGCCGGTCAGCGCCAGCGCGCGGCGCTCGACATCGGAGACGACGCCGGTGGTGGCGCCGCCGCCGGCAAAGGCGTGCTGCATCACCGTGAAACCGATCAGCATCACGATCAGCACCAGGCCGCCGAGCAGCGCCGGGCCGACGATGTCGTTGGTGACGGAGCCGGCGACCGTCATGCCGGCCGCGACCACCCAGACCACCAGCAGGAACCAGGTCGGGATCAACAGCACCGCGCGGTCGAAGCCGTGGGTCGAGAGATAGACGATCAGCGCGAAGCCGGCGAAGGCGATCATCACCAGCGACATGCGCGCGATGCCGGAGGCGACCGCGGGATCGAACAGCGCCAGCGCGACCAGCGAGCCGAGGAAGACCAGCCAGCCGATCGTGATGTGCGAGTAGCGGACGTGCCAGCGACTCAAATTCAGATAGGCAAATAGGAACACCAGCAGTGTCGCCGCGAGGATCGCCTCGCCCGCCGCGCGCCAGACGCGCTCGGCGTTGTTCGACATGTCGAGCACCTTGCCCCAGAAGCCGAAGTCGACGCCGATATAGACCAGCACCGCCCAGGCCAGCGCCGCGGCGGCCGGGAACATGATGCTGCCCTTGACCACAAACAAGATCGTGAGCACGAGCGCGAGCAGGCCCGAGATGCCGATCACGATGCCCTGGTACAGCGTGAACGAGTTGACCTTGTCCTTGTAGGCGTCGGGTTCCCACAGATAGAGCTGCGGCAGCTTGTCGGTGCGCAGTTCCGCGACATAGGTGACGACGGCGCCGGGATCGAGCGTGATGCGGAACACGTCGGCGGTCGGGCTCTCCTGCCGCTCGGGACGATCGCCGACCGATGGCGTGATGGTCGCGATGCGCGAGAGGCCTAGGTCGGGCCACAACAGGCCGGACGACACGATGCGGTAGTGCGGCGCGACGATCAGGCGGTCGAGCTGGTCGTCGGTGTTGTTGGCGAGCGCAAACACCACCCAGTTCTGGCCGCCTTCGCGGGCGCGAACCTCGATGCGGCGCACGATGCCGTCGGTTCCGGGTGCGGTGGAGACCTGGATGCGGTCGGTTTCACTGCGCTGATGGTCGAGAACCGCCGTCAAATCGATCGCCGGCGCATCGCTGCGCACGCTCACCGCGTCGATCGCATACGCGGCAGGCGCGGCGGCAAACATCATGAGGCCCAGCGCGAGCAGCGCAAGGCACCTGATCAGACGCAATGTCAGTACTCCGCGATCGACAAACTGACCGGGCCCGGCGACCGGCCCGGCGGTGGCGCGATAAATGACACGAAAGCGAAGGGAATCAAAGGGTTTCCGCCCCTGCTTCCGTCGCGAGGGTTAAACCACCAACACAATTTTGCCAATATGTTCGCTGGTCTCCATGCGCCGGTGCGCGTCGGCGGCCTTTTCCAGCGGGAATGTGCTGTCCATCAGCGGTTTGACGCGGCCTTCGCGCAGCAAGGGCAGCACCTTTGCCTCGATCGCCGCGACCATCGCCGCCTTGTCCGCATTACTACGGGGGCGCAGGGTCGAGCCGGTGTGGTGCAGCCGCTTGACCATCAGCTTGGCGAAATTGGCCGTGGCCTTCGGTGTTCCCGACAGGAACGCGATCTGGACGATGCGGCCCTCGACGGCGGCGGCGTCGTAGTTCCGGTCGATATAGTCGCCGCCAACCATGTCGAGGATGACATCGGCGCCGTTGCCGCCGGTGGCCTTCTTCACCGCCTCGACGAAATCCTCGGTCTTGTAATTCACCGCGTGATCGGCGCCGAGCTTGAGGCAGGCGTCGGCCTTGTCCTGCGAGCCGACGGTGACGATCACCTTGGCGCCGAACGCCTTGGCAAGCTGGATCGCCATCGTGCCGATGCCCGACGAGCCGCCGTGGATCAGCAGCGTTTCGCCGGCCTTGAGCGCGCCGCGCTCGAACACATTGTGCCACACCGTCATCAGCGTTTCCGGGGTAGCGCCGGCTTCCTGCATCGACAGCGAGGGTGGCACGGTCATCGCCTGCGCGTCCTGCGCGATGCAATATTGCGCGTAGCCGCCGCCGGCGACGAGCGACATCACCTTGTCGCCGATCTTGTGCCTTGCGTCTTCGCCGAGCGCGACCACTTCGCCCGCGATCTCGAGGCCGGGCAGGTCGCTGGCGCCGGGCGGCGGCGGATAGGAGCCGGAGCGCTGCGCGACGTCGGGACGATTGACGCCGGCGGCCGCGACCTTGACCAAAATCTCGCCGGCCTTCGGCACCGGCACCGCACGGGTCTCCGGCACCAGCACCTCAGGGCCACCCGGCTTGCTGATGGCAACGACGGTCATTTGCGCGGGCAGGTTTGGCATGGTCGGTCCCTGGTCAGTGGAGAGGATTGGCGGATGGCATACCGCCTTTTCCACCGAAGCGAAACGCCATTAAGCCCCGAACCGCGCCGTGAGCTGGCCGGCTCTCTCAGGCGTGATTTTCTCGACCAGCGGCCCGAGCCTTGCGACCGGCGTGCCCGCGCCGCGATCCAGCAGCGGGAGGAGTGGGCCAGTGGGCCAGCGCGGCACGGCATCGCTGCGACCAAGCGCGCCGAGCACGCGCGCCGCGAGATGAGGCACGATGCTCCACGCCAGCGTGGCGCCAAGCGCGACAAGATTGAGTCCGACGCGGGTGACGACGGCCGCGCGTGCCGGATCGGACTTGATGGCGGACCATGGTGCCGCGTGTTGCAGGTACGCATTCGCGGTGTCCCAGATCGCGCGGGTCGTTGCCGCCGCTGCGCGAAACTCCAGTGCGGTGTGATGGCGGTGCAGCGCTGCGATGCGCTGCTCCAGATCGTGCGCCAGCTGTCGTTCGGCATCACCGGGTACGCCGCCTCCGGGAAAGCGGCCATCGAAGGCGCGATGCGCAAGGCTGATGATGCGGTTGGCGAGATTGCCGAAGATGTCGGCGAGATCCTTGTTCACGTCGGCAACGAACCTGGCGACGCTAAAATCCGTGTCGGCGCTTTCTGGCGCGTTGGCGATCAGCCACCAGCGCCAGAGATCGGCGGGCAATTCCGTGAGCGCCGCATCGGTGAAGACGCCGCGCTTTTGGCTGGTCGAGAACTTGCCGCCTTCGTAATTCAGCCAATGGAATCCCTTGATCACATCGGCGGTCTTCCACGGTTCGCTGGAGCCGATCAGCGTCGCCGGAAAGCTCACGGTGTGGAACGGGATGTTGTCCTTGCCGAGAAACTGGATGTAGCTGACGTCATCGGCCTGCCACCACCATTGCCGCCAGTCGCGGCCCGGCGCGGCGTCGGCCCATTCCTGCGTCGCCGCGATGTAGCCGATCGGCGCGTCGAACCAGACATAGTACACCTTGCCGTCGAAACCTTCGCGCGGCACCGCGATGCCCCAGGCGAGATCGCGCGTGATGCAGCGATCGCGCAGCTCCGCATTGAGCCAGCCCTTCGCGGTCGACACCACGAAGGGTGGCCATCCGCTGCGGCTATCGATCCATGCGCCGATTTTTTCGACCAGTCGCGACTGCCGCAGAAACAGATGACGGCTCTCGCGGATCTCGAGCGAGCGGGCGCCTGAGAGTGCCGAGCGGGGATCGATGAGGTCCGGCGGGTCGAGTAGCGTGCCGCAATGGTCGCATTGATCGCCGCGCGCGCCAGCGTCGCCGCAATGCGGACAGGTGCCGAGCACGTAGCGGTCGGGCAGGAAGCGGCGGTCGGCGGGCGAGAACACCTGTCGCGAGGTGCGTGCTTCGATCAGTCCGGCGTCGTCGAGCCGGCGATAGAAGTGCTGCGTCAGCGTATGATTATGCGGCGAGCTGGTGCGGCCGAAATGATCGAAGGAGAGGCCGAAGCGCCGGTAGATGTCGGCCTGGATGGCGTGCTGCGCGTCGCAGAACGCCCGGACATCCTGTCCGGCCTCGATGGCGCCGAGCTCCGCCGGCGTGCCGTGCTCGTCGGTCGCGCAGATGAACAGCACGTCGCAGCCGATCTGCCGGCGGAAGCGGGCGTGGACATCGGCGGGCAGCAGCGAGCCGACGAGATTGCCGAGATGCTTGACGCCGTTCACGTAGGGAAGGGCGCTGGTGATGAGAATTTTGGTCATGGTTAGGGTCTTTCGCGTTCGATGATGCCGACCCCCAAGAAAAATTCCGACGAAATCAAATCGGAAAATCAAAAAGCCCTCCCGCGTGACCGGAAGGGCTTGGGGTCGGCTCATGCCTGGCGCGCAGGCGCACTATCCCGTCCGGTCAGGCTCCTTGCGGTCGGGCCGGGGCATTCGCGTCAGATGTTGCGCGCACACGAAAGTCACTGCAAAATCTCCTCGAGCATGATCCGGAAAAGTGCGAAGCGGTTTTCCGAAAAGATCATGCTCAAACAAAGAGCTGAAGCGCGATGACGATTCAACCCAATCTCATCGCGCTTTGGGACATCTACCAGCTCTGGACGCACGGCGCCAGACCAGCATCGCGGGGAGGACACATGCCGATTGAGGATGAGGACCGGCCGCGGAAGAAAATCAGCCACGAGATCGGACAGGATCTCTCGCTGCTGTCGGTCGAGGAATTGACCGAGCGCATCGCGCTGCTCACGACCGAAGTCGATCGCCTGAAAGAGGCGATGACAAAGAAGCGCGCCTCGAAGGATGCCGCGAACGCGTTCTTCAAGTCGTAGCTTGCGACACCATCCGGGCTACGCTGCTCCACCTCCCCTTGAAAAGGGGAGGTCGCTTTGCTCGTCAGAGCAAAGCGGGTGGGGATCAGCTCTCTCCACATACACCATCGCCCGCGGCTGACCCCCATCCCGACCTTCCCCCTTGCAGGGGGAAGGAGAAGACCCGCGGCACCGGATTTCGCGGAGCCTGTCATCGGCGCGCGCGCTCGCGCGACCCGTTGGCTCCATCCGGACTACGAAGAGACCTGTCCCAAACTAGGTCAATGGCCGACATGGCAAACAAAGCGTCAAGAAATCCGTTCATTTACGATCGGTTAAGCTTTCTCGATTATGACTGCATTGTCCTCGTTTGGACACCGAGTGGCTCCTGTCCACTCTGTTTGACGCCTCCCTGTTATCAACTTCAAAAGCCGCCGGAAACGGCGGCTCTTTTTTGCGCGTCCTATCCGCTGGAAACCATAAATCCGGTTGCGGCTGGACTCTTCGGCGCCCCCGCGCAATGATTTGTTCATCATAAGCTGGCGCGTCAGATGCCAGCGGGCGTTACGGTGGTGTGAGGGCGTTAACCATGGCCGATCGTTCCCAGAGCGAAGCCGGGCTTGTGCTGTTCAGTGAACGGCTGACCAATTCAGCGGCATTCGGCGTGCTGTTCCGGGAAGGCATGGACCTGGTCGAGCAGACCGCCGCCTATCTCGACGGTGACGGACGTGCCGAAGCCAAGGCGCTCGAACGGTCCGTGAGCCTGACCTATGCCACCGAAAGCATGCGCCTGACCACGCGGCTGATGCAGCTCGCGTCCTGGCTGCTGCTGCATCGCGCGGTCAAGGAAGGCGAGATGACGCTGACCCAGGCCAATCGCGAAAAGACCAAGGTGAAGCTGTCGGCCGCCGATCCCGGCCCGGCCGACATGGTGACCAAGCTGCCCGAGCAGTTGCAGCAGCTGATCGCTCGTTCGATGGATCTGCAGGCCCGCGTCCGCCGCCTCGACACCACGATCCACGCGCCGGCGCCGGATCGTTCCTCGATAGGCAACCCGCTGGTGCCGCAGCTCAACCGCCTCAAGGCCGCGTTCGAGCAGTAAAGTCCAAGCTGCAAAATCAGTGTGAGGCTTCAGTGCGGCGTGGCTTGATCCGCCGCTGCGACCTATGCTGATCCATCACGCGCCGCAGCCTTAGCGCCGTCGCCTCCAGCTCCTCAGGTTCGAACCCGCCGAAGCCGAGCATCAGGCCGGGGCGTGGTGCCGCCTGGTACATCGGCGAAATCGGCCGTACGACGATGCCGGCGGCAAGCGCTGATTTTGCCAATTGCACATCGTCGAAGCGCTCTGGCAGCCACAGCAGCAGATGCATGCCCTGATCGCTCGGCTGCAGCGTGACGTCGTCAGGCATGTGGCGCGTCAGCGCCGCGATCAGCGTCGCACGCCGTGCGGCGTAGACGCCGCGAATGCGCCTGATATGCGCCTCGAACAGCCCCTCGCGCATATAGGCCGCCAGCACATGCTGGTCGGCGGTCGGCGAATGCCGGTCGAGCAGCGCCCGCGCGCCGGCGAAGGCGTCGATCAGCGGCACGGGCGCCACAACGTAGCCGAGCCGCAGCGAGGGAAACAGCACCTTGCTCAGCGTGCCCAGGTAGATCACCCGCGATGGGGCGAGTCCTTGCATCGACGGGAAGGGATGCCCGGCATAGCGCAGCTCGCTGTCGTAATCGTCCTCGATGATCCAGGCATTGCTTCGCTGCGCCCACGCCACCAGCGCATTGCGGCGGGCCATGCTCAAGGGCATGCCCAGCGGATATTGATGCGACGGCGTCACGAAGGCCGCGCGCGCATGCGGGGACGCGGCGACGGCGGCTTCGACGTCGATGCCCTGCGCATCGACGCCCACGCGCGTCGTGACGAGATCGAGATCGTCGAGCACGGCGGTCATGCCGGGATAGGCGGGATCCTCGGCCCAGACGCGATCGCCTGGCGACAGCAACACGCGGCCGGCGAGATAGAGGCCTTGCTGGGTGCCGGCCGTGATCACGACCTGCTCAGGCTCGCAATGCACCGCGCGGGATTTGCGCACATAGTCGGCGATCGCCTGCCGCAACGCCATCAGCCCGCGCGGATCGCCATAGCTCGCCGGCGCCGCCGCGCGCGATGCGCGTACGCGGTTGCCGAGGCGGCGCCAATGGTCGTCGGGCGCGACCGCGCCGCCGGGGACCGCGATCGCAAACGGGATTTCCGGCATCGGCGTGAAGGCCGCCGCCACTTTGGCAAGCCGCGCCGCGCGCGGCGGCAACTGGATCGACGCCGATTCGTTCGGGTTGCGATTGACCGCGACGGGCCGTGACTGCTCGGCAAGCGTCGGCGCGACGCGGGTGCCGGCACCGACCTGTGATTCCAGATAGCCCTCGGCCAGCAACTGCTCGAAGGCTTCCGTGACCGTGCCGCGCGCAACGCCGAGCGAGGCCGACAGCGCGCGCGTCGACGGCAGGAATTCCCCGGCCTTCAATTCGCCGCTCGCAATCGCGGCGCGCAGGGCCTGCGCAATCTGGCGTCCGACCTGTCCGGCGGCGCGGTCGACGGCCCGGAGCGAAGGGATGCTGATCGTAGCGCGCAGGCGGGGCATAGTGGACCAATCAAGATGATCGAAAGTGGCTCTTATCATAGGCCACTTCGGCGCTATGGTGGAGCAGCAATTGATGAGGCCTGCCAGAGGTCCGCCAAGAGGTTTGCCAAGAGGTCTGCAATGTACCTGCCGCCGCATTTCAAGATGGATGAGCTCGGCCCGATCCACGCCGCGATGCGGGCCTCAAAGCTCGCGACCCTGGTCACCGCAACCGCCGATGGCCTGATCGGAACGCCGCTGCCGCTGATCCTCAATGAGAACGAGGGCGACTACGGCACGCTGTACGGTCACGTCGCGCGGCCCAATCCGCAGTGGAGGCTGCCGGCGGTCGGCGAGGCGATGGCGATCTTCATGGGGCCCGACGCCTATGTGACGCCGTCCTGGTATGCGACCAAGGCCGAGCACGGCAAGGTGGTGCCGACCTGGAATTACGTCGCCGTCCACGCCTATGGCGCGGCCGAGTTCTTCGAGGATGCCGACCGTCTGCTCGACGTCGTGACCCGGCTGACCGAGCTGCACGAGACTTCGCGCCAGGAAGCCTGGCAGGTCAGCGATGCGCCTGACGATTTCATCAAGGCGCAGCTGCGCGGCATCGTCGGTTTCCGGATGCCGATCACGCGGATCGACGCCAAGAAGAAGATGAGCCAGAACCGCAAGCCCGAGGATCGCGCCGGCGTCATCGCGGGACTTGAGGCAAGCGACAATCCGGTCGACTGCGAGGTCGCCGCGATGATCCCTGGGAACTGAGACGAAAGCCCCCGATGGAATTGTACCTTGCCTTCGCGATCACGACCGCGACCTTCGCGCTGATCCCAGGTCCCGCCATGCTGTACGCCGCGGCCCGCACTTTGGCGGGCGGCAGGCGCGCGGGGCTGATGGCCTCGCTCGGGCTGCATCTCGGCGGCTATGTCCATGTCGTCGCCGCGGCCGCCGGCCTCGCTCTGCTGTTTCATGCGGTGCCGCCGCTGTTCATGGCGATGAAGCTTGCCGGCGCGGCCTATCTGGTCTGGCTCGGGCTCTCGTTGTTTCGCGACCGCGACAATGCAAAGCGCCCCACACTTGCGCCGCTCTCCGCGGAGCGCGCCTTCGCGCAAAGCATCGTCGTCGAGGTGCTCAATCCGAAGACGGCGATCTTCTTCCTGGCGTTCCTGCCGCAATTCGTCGATGCGTCGGCCGGCCTGCCGGTCTGGGCCCAGCTGTTTCTGCTCGGCACAACGGTCAATCTGACCTTCTCGGCGGTCGACATCGTCTGCGTGTTTTTCGCCAGCGCCGTGATGTCGAAGCTGCAGCGCTCGAAGCGGTCGCAGCGCGTCATGCAGCGGATCGGCGGCAGCATCCTCGTCGCGCTCGGCGCGCGGCTGGCTTTCCAGGATCGCTAGAGCGTTTTCGAGCGAAGTGGATACCGGTTCGCGTGAAGAAAACGCGTCACAACAAGAGTCTAGAGCCCCGTTCCGATTCTATCGGAACGAGAAAGGCTCTAGCAGCAGTCATGTCCATCAGCGGCGATGATGCAGATCAACGCTTCGTCAAGCTGCGCGACGAGCCGCTTCTGCAATGGCCCGACCGGTCAATTTCTGCGAACGGCTTCGGTCGTGCTTGACGTCATGGGCGTGCCGGATGATCGCGTCGGTCGCGGAGACGCAAGATCGTGGATAAAATCTCTTAGGGCCTCCGTATCGAACGGCTTGCGGAGTATTTTTAGACTTGGTGGAGCCGCTTTTGCGGCATCGCTGTAGCCGGTTGTAAGGGCTATCGGCAAGCCGGGGTACCGCGACCTGACTTCTCTCGCGAGCCCGACGCCATCGATGGTCCCGGGCATGACGATATCGCTGAAGACGAGATCGATCTTTGTACCGGCTTCGAGCAATTTCAGCGCCGCTTCGGCCGAATCTCGATAGATCGTGTCATAGCCCAGATGCTCGAACAGCGAGGAAGTCACATCCGCCACTTCGGGGCTGTCGTCGACAACGAGAACCGTCTGCCGCTGCGGCTGCCTTGCTCTTGCTCTGGCAGCGGCGAGGTCTTTGCTGGTGATCTGCTCGTCCGCGCAGGACGGCAGGTAGATTGTAATCGTTGTCCCCTGTCCAACCTTGCTGTCCGCCGTCACCGTTCCGCCGGCCTGATGCGCGAAACCATAGACTTGCGACAAGCCGAGCCCGGTACCCTTGCCGACCTCCTTGGTCGTGAAGAACGGATCGAACATCTTGGACAGCAGGTTTGGCGGAATGCCGGTGCCGGTATCGCCAAGCGCTATCGCAAAGAAGGCCTTTGCACGGCGATCGCCGCCGGTTTCCTGGTTCGCGGTCACCGCATGGACGGATAAGGTGAACGTGCCGCCGCTTGGCATGGCATCGCGCGCATTGACGGCGATGTTGACGATCGCAAGTTCCAGCTCGGCGAGGTCCACCTTGACCGACGCTACGCCCTCGCCGACGTTCTCGTTGTACACGATGTTCCCGCGCAGCGAGCTCTCGATCATGGTCCGCATGTTCTTGATCGACGTATTCAGGTCGACGACCGTCGGGCTGAGATGCTGATGACGAGAGAACGTCAACAATTGGCGCGTGAGGCTCTCGCCGCGTTTGGCCGCGGTCTGTATGGCTTCAATTGCCTTGGGCAGTTTTGGATCGAGCAGGCGGGTGAAGATCTGGGCACTGCCTCCGATGATCATCAATAGATTGTTGAAGTCGTGTGCAATCCCGCCGGTCAGCTTGCCGATTGCCTCCATTTTCTGCGACATCGCGAGCTGCTCGCGTGCCTGAACCAGCTTCTCCTCCGCATCGCGTCGCTCGGTTGCGTCGCGCAGAATACTGATAAAGCCGATCAGATTTCCCGCGTCATCATGGCTCGACGAGACCGAGCCCGTGATGAAGAACGGCGTACCGTTCTTTCTGATGCGCCAACCCTCTACGTCGTACTTGCCTCTTTCGATTGCCGTCTCCAGCGCGTGTGTTGGCGAACCTGCGCGGCGTTCATCCGGTCGATAAAATATTCCAAAATGCTTGCCTATGATTTCTTCCGAGGTGTAGCCGATGATTTTTTGAGCGGTGCTATTCCAGCTCGTAACGTGTCCTTCTCGATCAAGCGCGAAAATCGCATAGTCGACGACGCCTTCGATGAGGGTTTGGAAGTGCCGTCTGATGCTGTCGAGCGCCGAGGTGTTCCGTTCAAGTTGACCGTTCAGTTGGTCCTGCACGGAAAGCAGATGGGCTTCCGTGGTCTGGCGCGTGGCAATCGCCGCAGCCAGGGCGAGAGGCGGCGCCGATACGCTGATCGAAAGCACGAGCAGTGACAACAATGCGCCGCTCAGATCCGTCTTCGGAAACGGATCATTACCGGACGCGAACCCCCAGACGGCCATTCCGGTGAAAATGAGCGCAGCCGTAGCCGCGGTGCATCGATTGCCGCGCAGACCGGCCCAGATCAACGGGAGCAAAGCCAGAAAGCCCAGCAGGCTGCGATGCGGCAACGGCAAATTGAGATCGTCGCTGACGAGGTCGCTGCCGATGAGCGGGCTGTAGGCTGCGATCCCAATGAGACCGGCGAGAACGGGGACTGCGATCGATTCCAGCAGAGCCCACCTGGAGGAAATCCGTAAGGGCATCGTCGCCCAGAGCACGATGACCGGAGCAATCACCAGGGTCGCGGCTGCGTCGGCAAGCCACCAGGTCAACCCTGCGGCGACGGAATCGGGAAAGCTCGGCTCGTTGACGAAGATGAATCCGGCCAAAGCGGTGAATGAACTGATCATCGCGGTCGGTACAAAGGAAATGCTTGCAAACTTTGCGACACCGGACGGCGTGGCAAACGTCTGGCGACCGTTCGACCAGCGTCCGATCAGCCATGTCCCGGCCATTGCAGCAAGGAGGGTGCCGATCCCGCCGGCGACAAACTCCAGGAGCGATCGGTCGGTCATCAGGTAAGGCGCGACGGCGCCCACCAGGATCGCGGGCCAGACCCGGTACCCACGCAGCAGCATCAGCGCGAGCGCAACCCCGGTCGGCGGCCACAGCGGTGTCGCGGCTGGATTGATAGCGGGAAGGAGATGTGCGGAGGCCGCAAGGCTCCCGTAGATCGCGGTGACGATAAAAACTTCGATCGAGTAGGTCACAGCGCTCCGAGCATCGCCAAAGGCGAAAATGCCGGCCTTATCGAACCTTGCCCGTTCCATCACAAGCCTTTGCGGTGGGCACCTCAAGAATGCGGTAGGGAACGACCTGGCACCCGGTCCAATGTCACCCGAAGGAGGGCGATTGCATTTTCACCATGTCGATGACCCCTGCCAAACACTCAACGCAGTTTTGACCAAAGCATGGCCGCTGGATCGAGAGTAGGGGGCGCCAACAACTTCGTCACAAGGGCTATGCGGCAGGATCGCTGACCTAATGGCGAGGGTCCTGCAAAATCGATCCGATCCCGCTGCGTGTCGGTGTCGCTCAAGTGACCGCTTCGGGTCAAAGGCGAATATCGGCAAGCGCCGTTCGAGCTCAGCTTTGGGCCAGGAGCAGACGCCGGAACGGCGCGAGCGGTCGGCGTTCTCTCGCCGCCATGTCGACCCCGAGACACCGGCAGATATTTCTTCAACCCTAGGTAGCCAAACCCGGGCTGCATGGTACCGTGCGCTCGTCGGGACGGCATTTCCGTCCCGGATTTTGGAGGGCCATGTCATGAAATTGCCGTCGAGCCTTGTCGCGCCTTCAGCCGTCGCTGTGTTGTCAACTGTCTGGCTGTGCGGCCCGGCAGCGTCGCAAACAGATCCCGCCAAGCCGCTTCCGTCCATCACGGTCGAGGCGCCGAAGCCGGTGGCAAGGCCAAATCGTCCGATCCAGGTGGTGACCACAGGGGCACCTCACCGCAGATCGCGAACCACCCAGACGTCATCGTCAACCGCTCGAGCGCCGGCACCGGATTCAGTGCTGGGCAGGATTGCGGCGCTGGAGAAAGTCGCCAGCAATTGCAACGGTGGCTGCGAATCGAGCCTCCCGCATGGCAAGGATCCTTGGGTCGGGTGTAGCGAGTCGACGGGCGGACAAACCCACGGACCGTTCTCGTCGACGTGCCGGGACAACCTTACCTACAAATCCTATGTCGATTGCGTCGAGACCAAATGGTTCCTGGGCGAGTACCGAAACAGGGCCTGGTGGCTTTGCAGCAGCCTGCAGGCCGCGGGGAAGTTTAAGGTCGCCGAGCTCAAGCGATCGAAACGTCCACACTAGACCGCTCGAACGTCGGCAAGCCGCTTGATTGCGTATGCGTCGTCCCAGCAGACGGCGGCCTCCCATGCGGCCGACGCTTGCGCGGCGATGTCGTGCGCGCCGCTATCGAGACCGGCGGCGTTGTGGGGCAGCACCAGGTCGAGGTCGGGGACGTCGACATGCGACTCGTCCCAGTCGATCAGCGCGACCCGATCCGCGGTCACGCGGATGTTGCGCGGGTTGGGGTCGCCGTGGACGACGCAGGTCTGACGTCCGGCGAGCCGCGCCCACGCGGCTCGGCATCGGGCAACGCCCTCAGGCGGCATCGCGCCGAGGTCGATCTTCGTCCCGGTCTCGGCGTGCAGCAGGTCGGTCGACGATCGCCAGCCCGGGCGCTGCGGCCAGCCCGCCGTCAACCGATGCAGCCGGCGGAGCGTGTCGGCCGCGCGACGCCAGTCGGCCTCCGTCTCGGGCGGTCCGCCCTCCACATATGTCATCACCACCAGACCGTCCGCGAACAGCCGGCCGTCTATCGTCGGGATCGGCACCGGCACGGTGAGACCTTCACGATCGAGGTATTGGAGGAGCGCGGTCTCCCACGCGAGATCAGCCTCGCTCCTCGTACCGAGACGACCGACCGCGCGGTGCCCGTGGATGCGCACGCTCCACACGTCGTTCGCGACTCCGCCAGCGAGCGGTTCGATGCGAGTTACGTCTTCACCCCACTGCCGGAGTGCCTCCCATCCCGCTGACGACATCAAAAGCATTCCTCATTGCGTTGGCCGGCAAAAGACATTTAGCAGCAGTCACCTAGTGGCCCGCACCCGCCGGAAACAGAGGCGCAGAGCATGTCCGCTCCGCCCAGATAGCGGACCGTGCTCTCGATTTTTGTATGACCTAGCAGAAGCTATACGGCTCGCAAGTTGCCGGTGCGACGATAGAAGAGGGGTAGCCTTGGTTCGACGAAGTGAATGCGTACCGAACAGGTGAGGGTCCGATCCTATGCCGGCCAGCGAGTCCGACAGCCGGAAGGCGCAAACGACCCTAGGCGGCCACTCGGTCGGACGCGGGAAGCGTGCCGAAACGTGTTGCCCCTCTTCGCGCCGGCGGCGTCAACCGCCACAACCTGCTGATCTAGGGTCTGTACCTAAATAGCGCCACGTGATTCTCTTGCCTACGTGTTGATTCGGGGGCGAGAGAATGCGCGCTGG
>NZ_JASAUT010000009.1:0-193882 GCF_029952935.1 Bradyrhizobium sp. Mp19
TATCCGCTGCTCGATATCTGCGGGCTGCACGGCTGCCTCATCGCCGACCGTGATGGCGTCTATGACCCTGGCAGCGCGAATGGCCGACTGCTGCTCGGCCTAAAGGGGACGATATCGGAGCTCGAGCTCCATACAATTCGTAGTCGATTGACGGCTGGTCTTCTTGCCAAGGCGGAGCGCGGCGAGCTTGCGCTCACCTTACCGATCGGCCTTGTCCGCGATCCCTCTGGCGTCGTCGTCAAGGACCCGAACCTGGAAGTGCAGGAACGGCTCGAGCTGCTGTTCGAGACCTTCCTGAAACTGCGCACCATTGCCAAGGTCATGCGTGAGTTCAACGACCGTGGTCTGGAGCTGCCGCGCCGCGATCGTCACGGCGATCTGCATTGGGCGCGGGCGACGACAGCCGCGGTCGCGGCGATTCTGAAGAATCCTGCCTATGCGGGCGCCTTCGTTTACGGACGGACACGACTGCGCAAACCGTCGGAGGGAAGATTACCGACGAAGGCGCCGAAGCCGATCGAGCAGTGGCGGATCATCGTCAAGGACCGCTATCCTCCCTATATCGCTTGGCAAAGCTACGAGAAGATCAGGGGCATCGTCAGCGACAACCGAGCAGAATACATGCGCAACAAGACGAGGGGGGCCCCACGTGAGGGCGAACTACTGCTGCAAGGCATCGCATGGTGTGGAAGATGCGGTCACAAGATGTACGCGCGCTACAAGAGACGCGCCGAATACGTCTGCAATCACCTGCGTTCACATCAGGGGTTGCCGGCGTGCCAATACATCCGTGCTCCCCGCGTCGACGCCGCCGTGGCGCAAGCCTTCCTTACAGCGCTGGCGCCGGCCGAGATCGACGCGTTGTCGTGCGCTCGTCGCGCTCAGCAGCAGACGTACAAAGCAATACGAAGCAATGCCGAGCAGCAGCTCGAGCGGCGACGCTACGAAGCAGCACTCGCCGAACGTCAGTTCAACCGCGTCGATCCCGACAACCGGCTCGTCGCCGCCGAGCTCGAGCGCCGTTGGGAGGCGGCTCTGAAGGAGGCTCGAGCGGCAGAGGAGACCCTGGCCCGTTTAAAGTCTCCCCAGGCTATCGCTCAGATCACCTTTGGCAACAAGGCGCTGAACGACAAAGTCGTCCACCTCTCCGGCCGTCTGCCTGAGATCTGGACGGACTCAAGCACGACCGACGCGAAACGCAAGGCGCTGCTGCGCTGTCTCATTGACAAGGTGATTCTCGATCGTGGCGAGCACGACCTCGTCAAGGTGAGGATTGTGTGGCGCGGCGGAGCCGTCACCGAGATCGAGGTAAAGGTGCGCGTCAATTCAGTAGAGAATCTCACGCAGGGCGTGGAAATGCGAGAACGCGTCCTCGAGCTCGCCCGCACCAAGCTGCACGACGACGAGATCGCTGCCATATTGACGGGCGAAGGACACCGGTCACCAAAATGCCCAGACGGGGTGCTGCCGATCACTGTCCAGCGCATTCGCTTCCAGGCCGGCCTCAAAGGGCTTACCGAGCAACGCACGCGATGGCGGCATTCACCCGATTTGCTCAGCGCACAGGAACTCGCCGGCGTATTGAACATTCCCGTGAACTGGCTGTACGTTCAGATCAGGCAGGGCCGTCTTTTGATCGATCGTCACCCTTCGGGCGCGCACCTGTTCTCCAACACGTCGCGCGTGATTGAGGCTGTTCGAAAACTCCGCAATCACGAGCTCGATCATCTCGATCTCAGAATCACTGAGCCTCACGAGGAGGGGCATTCACATGGATAGTCGCTCGATGGCTCAGACTGGAAGCGTGTGCCGATGCGGGTTGTGGATCAGCCAGCACGAGCTGGTTGATCCGTATCAAGAGTAGTTCGTCACTCATGCGGAGTTGTTGTAGAATCACTCTGCATGAGTGATTTGCCTTCTGATCCAGCATTGCTCCGACAAGCCGTGATGGCGCTGTCGTCACGGCTTGCGGCGTTGTCGGCGGAATGCGGCACGCTGGCGGCCGAGCGTGATGCGGCGATTGCCCAACGCGACGCTGCGGTCCAGGAGAACGACAAGCTCCAGATAATCCTGTCCCAGTACAAGCGCACGATCTTCGGTCCCCGCTCTGAGACACTGGATCCCGGACAGCTGCCTCTCTTCGCCATCACGGCGCAGGCGGCTGGTCCAACGACGACGTTACCGGAGGCGGGCTGCCTGACGGAGCGGAGGGCCGTGGAAAGCGACCGGCGCGACGCAACCGGGGGAAGCTTCCGGAGCATTTGCCGCGCATCGACGTCGTGATCGATATCGAGAGCCACATCTGCCCTTGCTGCGGCGAGCGGCTGCACAAAATCGGGGAGACCGTCAAGGAAGCCTTCGACGTCATTCCGATGCAGTACCGGGTCAAGCGCATAGTGCGTCCGCGGTACGGCTGCCGGGGATGCCGCCAGGGTGTGCTGCAGGAACCCGCGCCGGCCCAGGCGATCGACGGCGGGATGGTGACGGAAGCCTTGCTGGCCCACATCGCGGTGATGAAATACGGCTACCAGCTGCCGCTGTATCGGCAGGAACAGATGTTCGCTGCGCAAGGCATCACGCTCGACCGGCAGACGCTGGCCTCGTGGATGGGGCGCGCCGCCTGGTGGCTGAAGCCGCTTCACACGCTGTTGCGCGACACAGTGATGTCCTACCCGCGGCTGTTTGCCGACGAGACGCCGCTGCCGGTTCTCGATCCCGGCCGTGGCCGGACCAAAGTCTGCCAGTTCTGGGCGATCGCCACCGATGACCGTCCGTGGGGTGGCCCGGCGCCGCCGGCGGTGGTCTACATGTTTGCCGAGGATCGCAAGGCGATCCGCGCCAAGCAGCTGTTCGGGGACTACCACGGCATCCTGCAGGTCGACGGTTATGCCGCCTACAAGGGCCTGATCAAGAACGGCGGCCATCTGGTGCAGCTGGCGTTCTGCTTCGCGCATGCGCGGCGGAAGTTCTGGGACGTTCACGTCGCGACCAAGTCGCCGATTGCCGCGGAAGCGCTGCGACGGATCGCGATGTTCTACGCCATTGAGGATCGCATCCGCGGTCTGCCGGCGGCGCATCGGGCTGCTATGCGGCAAAGCGACACCAGGCCGTTGATCGAGGACTTCAAACCCTGGCTTGAGGCGCGGCTGCTGGAAGTCTCGAAGAAGTCCGGTCTGGGTAAAGCCATCCGCTACACCCTCAACCATTGGGACGGCCTGACGCGCTTCATCGACGACGGACGCATTGAAATAGACAGCAATACGGTTGAGCGCAGCATCAAGCCGATAGGCCTGGGAAAGAAGAACTACTTGTTCGCCGGCAGTGAAGGCGGCGCCGAGACATGGGCCATTCTCGCCTCGCTCATCAACTCGGCAAAGCTGCAAGACATCGACCCGCGGCACTATCTGACCGATGTTCTCGAGCGCATCGTCTCCGGACGTACCAAGATCAATCAGCTGCACATGCTGCTGCCGTGGAATTGGAAGGCCGAGCGCGACAGTTCGCCGGCAAAGCTCGCCGCCTGATCAGTTCGACGGCAGGGCATCTGGAACTTCCTGCGCATCGCTGGTGTCGTCATAGATCTCCTCGCGGATCACACGCAGCGTCACCTCGTGCAGATAGACTTGCAGCGCCCTCTCCAGCTCGGTGAACTCCGGCAGCAGCACTTTGTCGACGAAGCCTCGTGACGCGCGGATCATCACCGTGTTGCGTCGCTGGCGGTGATAACGAAACGGCCGCAGCCCGCAGCGACGGCAAAGCGCCAAGAACAGGTGCCGCGACCATTGGTCGGGAAGTGAGAATTGCTGTTCGATCGGTGGATCGTGGCGAGCGAGTTCCTCGACCCGGGCACGCACCCGCCGCAGCGCGGCTTCCGCCGCAAGGCGCTCACCAGCAGTTCCCGCACCCACGAACAACGCCTCGATCTTCCGAAGCTTCTCGCGCAGCTGCGACTCGCTGGTCATTCTGATCCCCGTTGCCCGCTCCGAACCGGGATCACCCCATCACCGCGTGCTTGCGGCGTCAATCATCCCGACCGCGCTATCCAGAGCATTCCGCGCGAGTCAAGGCCCGGCACGGTGCGCTTCCCGTGACGCTCACCATCCTTGCCAGGCAAGCCAAAGCAGGTAGAGCGCCCAGCGAAGGGCTTCGTAAAGCGGGTTGGAGGCAGCCACGATAGCTGCAAGGCCGAGCGACGATGCGATCCCAACTCCAAACAAGCCGAAAGCAACACCGGCTGTTGCGGCAAGACCGGCCCTGCGTCCGGCCGACGCGGCCAGCACCGCGAGATAGCCCATGTTAGGTCCCGGGGTCAGTTCGATGAGCGTGACCGTGAGTGCGAAAGCAAAGAGAGAGTTTTCACCCATGGATCGATCCCTGCGCTTCCGAGGCGGGGTTGCCCTAGATGTTGGTCAGATGGCTTGATCTGGGTCAAATTGTCCGCGTCATGCCGCCTCTCTCGATTCCGAGCTGACATGAATGCAGTCGACAGAGGGCGCAACGACCGCGAGCTTCCGCAGGTAGCATTCGACGTGGGCAATCAGGGTAGCGGCCCCATCCTCGACGGCGATTCCCACATGAGCTGACAGCTCGCCGAATGATCCTGAGGCGAAAACCAGCGATTACAAAAGCTGCACGGCTTTTTGATCCAGATCAGCCTGGCCTTCCATTTTTGAATGATGCTGGCAGATCATCGCGTACACGAAGCTCTGGGGAGGTTGCCATGTTGGCTTTGGATGTCATGCGGACGTCTTTCTCGACGATCAAACCCGGCGCGCCATTGCTCGATGCCGTTCGTCTCTTGCTGGAAACTGGCCAGCGCGGCTTGCCTGTGCTCGATGGCTCAGGGGCGCTGATCGGTGTTATCTCTGAAGGAGACTTCCTTCACCGTCGCGAACTCGGCGTGCATTGGCCAGAGGGATTTTGGCTCGAATGGCTGTTGAGCAGAGAGGAGGGACGGCTGGTCCGCGAGCGGACCCGGGCCCTGAGCGTCGACGCTGTGATGAGCCGCAAGCCCGTTTGCGTCGACGAATGCGCGACTGTGGACGAGATCGTGGTCGAAATGGACAAGCATCAGATATCGCAAGTCATGGTGCTCCGGGGTATGCGTGTCGTCGGCATCGTTGGACGTGTGCAGCTGATCACCGCGCTTGAGCGGATACTCGCGCGATCCGAGGGTAACTGACGCGGAAGACCCCGGCAGGCGATTGCGGAGCGTGCGATTGATCCGGACGCGCTTCCGGTTGAGCGTAACAGCGGCGAGAAACTAGGCTCAGGTTGGCGCCTTGCCATCAAAGAAATCCCTGAATTGACCCTGCTCAAGGCGCCCGTGCAGCCGATTGCGGATGCTAGGCAATGCCCATCGAATGCCGACGAGGTTCGCCATGACTGACCGAATGAAGTTGCCGGCCGTCAAGCAACCGGTGAATTTTGAAGCAGATATTGGTAGGTCGAAGCCGACCGATCACCGCTGGCTACTGGATGCGTTGGAGGATGACGAGGTTCGTGAGGCCCTGAAGCACGATGCGGCGCTCACATCCTCCGAGGCGGACGGCGGGCCGGCGCATGACTGACGATCTGCCATCGACTCGTCCGAGCCCGAAGCCGGCTCACCATGTCGACAGGGCTGTGGTACTCCCGGGTGGGCAGCCCAACGGCGCCGAAGAGGACGGCCGTGCGCTTGGCGATCTGCGCAGCATCCTGCAATCGCCAAGCTATCGGGAGGCGAATCAGGACGAAGATTTCCCGCAGAGCGAAGCCACACGCGGCATTCGCCTCCAACTCGATTTCCTTAAGACGGAGACCCTGCTCCGGGAGCATCAGATCGCTCATACGATCGTTGTCTTTGGCAGCACTCGCATTTGCGAGGCGCAGGCGGCGCGCCGGACCGTCGCATCGATAGCCGATGCGCTCGCGTTGAATCCCGACGATGGCGGCTTGCAGCGCCGTCTCAAGACGGCACGGAGCCTTGCGGCGAAGACCAAGTATTACGGAATCGCACACGAGTTCGGACAGATCGTCGGTGCCGCGAGCGAAAAGGCCATCGGTGGCCGCCTCATGATCATGACCGGCGGTGGGCCGGGCATCATGGAAGCAGCTAACAGGGGCGCGCACGATGTCGGGGCCCAATCGATCGGACTGAACATTACCCTGCCGAAGGAGCAGGACCCTAACCCATATGTCACGCCCGAGCTCTGCTTCAGGTTCCACTATTTTGCGATGCGCAAATTGCATCTCCTGATGCGCGCCCGCGCGCTGGTGGCATTCCCGGGCGGCTTTGGCACGATGGACGAGCTGTTCGAAGTGCTGTCGTTGGCGCAAACCCGAAAGATCGCGCCGGTGCCGGTCGTGCTGGTCGGCGAGTCGTACTGGCGTCGCGCGTTTGATCCGGACTTCCTGGTCGGCGAGGGTGTCATCGATCCGGAAGACAGGGGCCTGTTTTGGTTTGCAGAGTCCGCCGAGGAAGCCTGGCATGGCATTCTGCGGTGGTACGAGACGGCCGGCCGCCCGCTTCTGCCGATCGGAGATGGCGCCTCACGGGGCAAGTCGATCAGTCAAGAGGGTAGATCGTGAAGTTATCCTTTCATGGCGCCGATCGCGCGGTGACCGGGTCCTGTCACCTGGTCGAATGCCTGAACCAACGCATTCTGATCGATTGCGGTCTTTTCCAGGGAAGCCGCGACCTGGTGGAAGAGAACGTCGCCGCCTTCGGGTTCGATCCTGCAACCATCGACTATGTCCTGCTGACCCATGCCCACCTGGACCACTGCGGCAGGATTCCATTGCTCGCGAAGCGAGGGTTCAGCGGTGAAGTGATCACGATTGCGGCCAGTCGCGAGCTGGCCCGCCTCGTGCTGGTCGATGCTGCGCATCTCCAGGAAGAAGACGCGCAGCGGAGAGCCCGCCAGTGGCGCAGGCGGGGGGAAGAAGAAGCGCCGTCGCCGCTCTACACCGTCGTCGACGCGCTCGAGTGCTTCGACCGGTTTGGAAGGACGGCTGAATATGGACAGCCGTTACAGCTCGCGGAGGGACTTCGCGCAACTTTCTTCGATGCCGGCCATATCCTGGGCTCTGCGAGCATCCTGATCGAGGCTGCCGAGCACGGCCGCACACGTTCGGTCTTGTTCTCGGGCGATCTCGGCAACGCCGGTCGTCCGCTGCTGCGGTTGCCGAGCCCTCCCGCTCGCGCCGACGTTGTCGTCATGGAATCGACGTATGGAGACAGGCGCCATCGGCCGCCGAAAGACTCGATCGAGGAGCTTTACGGCGCGATCAGCGGCACGCTGGCCCGCGGCGGCAACGTCATCATCCCGACCTTCGCGCTCGAGCGCGCCCAGGAGATCCTCTATGTCCTGCGTCAGGGGCTAGAGCGGAGCAGGCTGCCGCCGGCCATGCAGATCTTCCTGGACTCGCCGATGGCGATTTCGGCGACCGAAATATTCAAGCGGCATTCCGAATGGCTCAGCTCCGAGGCTGCCTCCATGTTTCGCGAAGGGCGGGATCCGCTGCATCCGGCAAACCTGCGTCTGGTCCGCGAGAGCGCCGATTCGGTTGCCATCAACAGGATAACCGGCGGCGCCGTCATCATGGCCGGGTCCGGGATGTGCACGGGCGGCAGAATTCGCCATCACCTCAGGCACAATATTTGGCGCAAGGAATCGGCGATCGTATTCGTCGGATACGCCGCCGCGGGAACGATCGCGCGGCAGATCATCGATGGGGCCAAGTCCGTGCGGCTGTTCGGCGAAGACATTGCGGTTCGCAGCACGATTTACACGATCAACGGATTTTCCGCGCACGCGGACCAGCAGGAGCTGCTGGCATGGCGACGCGCGATCGAGGGATGCGAAGCAACGTTCCTGGTCCATGGCGAAGAGCCCGCAATGCAGGCGCTCGCTGCGCACTTGGAGGGACGGCGGGTCGAGCTGCCGCGCCTGGGCGACGTGTTTGATCTCTAGATGGCCCGCGAAGGCGAGCCGGACAATGCGAGCCAAACAATCATTCTGAGCTGCTGGTTGCTTCAGCTCGCAGCCTTCACGTCCCTGGGAGATTCGACGTAGAGGCCGGTATAGGTATCCACGAAGCAGGGGTGATCGTACACCTTCTTGACGCCGGCGGTGTTCTCCGCGGCCACGATGGTTGCCTCACGCGCATGGTCGCTGGTGGCGATGCCATGCAGATGGACAACGCCGTTGCGGACGATCACCATCGATCTGTCGGACGATACGGTCACGGATATGGTAGTCGTCCGCGGTTGGATCCGGGATTTCGTGTGCCCCGCTCAAGTGGACGATGCCGTCCCGAACGATGACGCTGAGTCCAAGCGGGCACCAGGCGTTGCGTTCGATCTCGTCCAGAATGCGCTGCCGGATCTGGTCGTCGTTTTCGGTCGGATCAGGTACGTCGCGTGCAAGACTCGCCACCGTTCGCAGCAGGTTGCTGCGGGTGATAATGCCGACAAGTTTGCCGTCGCGAATCTCCGGCAGCCGCTTGACGTTGTTTTTCTCCATCAGTTCGACGAGCGTCGTCAGCGGCGCATCCTCGGCCACGGTGACCGGCGCACGCGTCATGATCTCAGAGACCTTGCGTCCATGCTCGGACACGTAGTCCTCGGCCCACTTTCCCGGTCCGAGAATGAAGGTCATCAACCAGTTGCGCTTCCGCTCGGTGCCGATCTCGCTGCGATGAAGAAAATCGCCTTCGGTGACGATGCCGGCGATCGCGCCGTCGCGATCGACCACCGGTAGCCCGCTCACATGGTGCCGAAGCATGATGTTTGCCGCGTCGAGGATGGTGCTGTCCGGCGTTGTCGAGGGCACCTTGCGAGCCATGATCTGGTGCGCGTACATCCGAATGTCTCGTGGTGTTCAGCCTAACTCCAGATGCGGTGGGACGCGTTGATCTGACGCAAGCGGTAAATTGGGTGCGGTTTGATCTGGCGCAAATGTCACGCGCGATCACCGGGTTACAAAGTGCGGGTCCTTGCAGGCCGAACACGCACGTCCTTCATAGAGGCCAGATCGTGTTGCCGGCTGCGTTGGATGAAGGGCGGCGTTCGCCGTTGCATCCCCGTCGGCGGAGCCGCCCTTTCCTGGACCGTTTGAATAGCGAAGACCGAGGGTCGCATGCAAAAGGACTATGCCGACATCTGCAAGCACATCTCCAACAATCTGGGCCAGTTGCGCAAGGGCATTCCTGAAACCATGCGAGCGTTCTCGGCCATGGCGCAGGCGGCCACCAGAAATGGCGCGCTCGATGCCCGAACCAAGGAATTGATCGCGCTCGCGCTGGGCGTTGCCGCGCACTGCGACGGCTGCATCGGCTTCCACGCCGAGGCCCTGGTCAAGCTTGGGGTCAGCCGCAAGGAGGTCGAGGAGACGCTCGGATTGGCGGTCTACATGGGCGGCGGACCGTCCTTGATGTATGCCGCCGACGCGTTGCAAGCTTACGACCAGTTTCAGGAGCGCGCGGTGGTTTCCGAGCCGGCGATGGATTGATCCGACGCCACGCGCCGTGGGGCGTTGGCGAACTGCTGGAAGGGACCGGAGCTGTCCTCCTTCGATAGCCGGGAGTTTGGTGCGATGTGCTCTGGAGATGGCAAGCGGCGGCTGCCGCAGCAACACGGGAATGGAGCCGTCACCGTTGCGCAGCCACGTCAGGCGGCGAAGAATGCCGATGAGGTGGCGCAGAAGAAGCCGCGTGCCCGAAAGCCTCAGGACGACGCTTCATATTGGGCGTCCCGCGCCGAGCGGACGAAGCGGCAGGCCGCGCGACATCAGGACCAGGCGACTCGCGATCATTTCATGAAGATCGCGGCCGGATATGAGGCGCTCGCCCGCTCGGCCCGCAGCGTCGGGCAGGATCGAGATTAGGCGGACGGCAGACGTAGAGCTTAGGGGACCGAGGCGAGCTTGAGCTGGCTCAACGTAGGCAGCGCCGCCATACGCGGCAATACATGATCATTTTAGCTTGGTGGAGCAGACACATGTTTTTGGCCAATGTCATGGTTTATGTCGACCCTCAGCAGCAGGACGAGGGACAGATTCGCGTCGCCGAAGGGATTGCGGACAAGTTTCACGCATCGATGATCGGCGTCTCAGCTTCCGCCATCGATCCGCCCTTCGTCGCCGAAGGGGTGATCATCGAGCAGACGACCGAAGATGACGTCAGGCGGATGCGGGCCGATCTCGCGGCGAAGGGCGAATGGTTCGGGAAGATCACGGGTCGGGAGCGTCACAAATTGGAGTGGCGGTGGGCGCTGGAATCCCCCACCGCGTTTCTCGCGGAGCAGGCGAGGGCGGCAGATCTGGTTGTCTTCAAGCGCCGGAAGGCCCAGTCCTACAATTTCCATTACCTCGATTCGGCCGAGGCCATCCTGCGGATGGGTCGTCCCACGCTGTCGGTGCCGGAAGGCGTAACCGGCTTGTCCGCCGATCGCATCGTCGTCGGGTGGAAGGACACCCGCGAGGCGCGTCTGGCGATTCGGGACGCGTTGCCCTTCCTGACCCGGGCTTCCAAAGTGACCGTCGCCGAAATCTGCACGTCGGACGAGCAGGACGCAGCGACCCGCCGCTTGCGCGATGTCGCGAGCTATCTCGAACGGCACAGCGTCAATTGCCAGTTCGACGTTCGCGTCCACACGGCCGAGCCGGACGCAGGGTACCTTGTCAGACTGGCAAAGAGCGAAGGCGCCGACCTCATCGTCACCGGAGGCTATGGACATAGCCGGCTCGGTGAATGGATGTTCGGCGGCATGACGCGGGGCTTGCTGCAGCAGGCTCCAATCTGCCTGCTGATGTCGCATTAGACCAGCCGTTCCAGGGCGCGGTGACGGTGGCATCTGAGGATGTTGGTCTTGCGGTCGCCATGGCCGTTTAGTGCCGCTCGGTGCGCGTCGGAGCAGCTCTGCCGTCTGAGGTTCGACAAATCGACAATCGCGGCGAAGTGCCAATGGTGCTGGTTGGCGATCTGCGCCGCGTGAATTGATCACGATCAAGGGCCGGGAGCCGGAGTGCGTTCAAAATGGAGCGGCATCGAAGGAGGCAGATTGCCATGACACGCAACGTCGGACTCATTGATCAGTACGCCCGGATCATCATCGGTCTGGCCGTGATCGCATATACCCTGAAGGACGGCTCCCTTGGAGCGGGATGGCTGGTCGCCGGGACTCTCGGATGCGTCCTGATCGCGACAGCGTTCTTCTCTTACTGTCCGCTCTACACATGGCTGGGAATCAACACTCGGCAGACGTCCAACTCGATCTAGAGATCTGACAAGATTAATGAATAAGAATCTCACCCTTGTCGAGTTGCGATCGCGACTCGATCGCCTCGGCGCAGGCGCTGTCTTGAGAATCTCTGATCGTGATTATGAGCGGTTGTTTGGGATCAACGAGGTCGCTGCCGCCAAGGCCGCACAGTTTGCCAGGAAGCATCGTTGCGTGAGCGTTCCGCGCGAAGATTCGGTGTACTTCCGAAAGTCGACCCCCGACGCGTATGGTTCAGCCGAACTGGTGCAGGACGGGCCTTCAATTTCCACCTGAACTGGAATTCCGCTCAACGAGACCTTCAGTCGAGAGTGATGATGGTCAGAAGCAGCTGGAAGATCTCCCAGCCGGCGGCGACCAGTAATGTCCCAACGATGAGCACACGGCCGTACCATGAGACAGTCGGATCGCTCCGACGCTTCCGGCGTCGAAGCTGATTGACCGTCGGCATCGATGTAAGGCTTGGAATGGCGTGAGCATGCCTATCGCTCGCGTCGCCAAGTCTCAGTTCGTTCCGTTGTCGTGATCGATCCATTTGTGGGCAAAGCCGTGCACTGTACCAGCACAACGATCGCATTCCAGGGACGAAAGACCTTGATGCGAATCAACTCCGGTCCACGGTTCGGTTGATGTGAGCGCCGTAGGTCATCCATTCAGTGCGGTACCCTTGGCAGGATATTGTCGCCTCAGCGCAGCGCGATTTGGCTCATATGTAGCGGCTGGAAGAGCAGGGCGCTTTCCGGTCTCCGCCATGACGAGGTAGCCGAGCGTTATCAGCGTGATCGCGCCTAGCAGCACAGGCGGCAGGTCCGCGAAACCGAACAAGGAACCGAACGGTCCCAGGGCCAGGAAGATCCCTGAAGCAAGCGCGCCCAGCGAGCCCAACCCCAGGATGAGGTGCGGGCGGCTGGCGCGCCACGGCGGCCGCCGCGAGCGGATCAGGAAGATCACGAGGATCTGCGTAGCGATCGATTCCAGGAACCAGCCGGTCTGGAACGCGGCGGCATCAGTATGGAAGACCTTCAGGAGAATGGTGAAAGTTGCGACGTCGAACAGCGATGAAATCGAGCCCATGACGAACGTGAACCGCAGGATATCAGCCATGTTCCATGATTGGGGTCTCTCGACATCCTCCTCATCGATCTCGTCAAACGGAATGCCGGTCTCGGAGAGATCGTAGAGCAGGTTGTTCAGGAGAATCTGCAGCGGCAACAGCGGCAGGAACGGCAGGGCAATGGATGCCAGCGCCATCGATAGCATGTTGCCGAAATTCGAGCTGGTTCCCATCCGGACATATTTCAGGATGTTTGCGAACGTTCGTCGTCCCTCGATCACGCCCGCACCCAGCACCGAGAGATCCGGCGCCAGCAGGATCATGTCCGCCGCCGCGCGTGCCACCTCGGTCGCGCCGGCGACGGAAATTCCGACATGGGCGGCGTGAATCGCCGGAGCGTCGTTCACGCCGTCGCCCATGAAGCCGACGACGTGACCGCGTTGACGCAAGGCCCGGATGATCCGCCTCTTCTGCTCGGGATCGATCCTGGCGAACAGGTCGACGTCCTCGATCTGCGCGGCGAGCGCCTGATCGCTCAGATTGGCGATCTCGCCGCCGGTCAGGATACGACCGGAGGGAAGACCGACGGCATCCGCGACATGCGCGACCACCGCAGGGTGGTCTCCGGAGAGCACCTTGATGCCGACGCCACGTGCCCTCAGGTCTCGGACCGAGTCGGCCGCATCGCGCTTGGGAGGGTCCGCGAACGCGCAGAAACCGACCACCGTCAGGACAGCTTCGTCCGCGGTCGTAACATTGGCCCGATCCGGCGCCATGGTTCGGATGGCGACGCCGAGCAGCCGAAAGCCCTGCCGGGCATGGTCATCCTGCAGGCGAACGAGCGCGGCACGGTGGCTGTCATCCAGCGGCCGGGCCAAGCCGTCGACCTCGACTGCAACCGCGCGGTCCATGATCGCTTCCGGCGCGCCCTTGACGATCAGGAACCGGTCGTTGTCCCGCATCGCAAGGACCGAGAGGCAGCGCCGCTCGAAGTCAAACGGAATCTCGGCGAGCCGGGTCCAGGCGCTGCTGCCCGGCGGGCTGTCTGCGGCAAGCAGCGCCTCATCCAGCGGGCTGTGAATGCCGGTCTGGAAGGCGCTGTTCAATCGAGCCAGCTCGAGCACCCGATCGCTGGGGCGTCCCGCAGGATCGAAATGTGCTGCGAGCGTGATCTTGGCTTCTGTCAGCGTGCCGGTCTTGTCGACGCATAACGTGTCCATCGCACCGAGATCGTGGATAGCAGACAGCCTCTTGACGATCACCTGCCGCTTCGCCATCCGCTGCGCTCCGCGCGCCAATGTCACCGTCATCACCATCGGCAAGAGCTCGGGCGTCAGGCCGACGGCGAGCGCGACGGCAAACAGGAATGATTCCATGGCCGGCCGATGTGCCACGAGGTGGGCGAGCAACACGAACAGCGTCAAAAAAAGCGTCAGCTTGAGGATGAGCAAGCCAAGCTTCTGTACACCTTGCTCAAGGGCGCTTGGGGGATCGTTCGCCAGCAGCTCGGCGCTGATCATGCCGAAGCGCGTACGGCGGCCAGTCTCGACGACGAGCATGACCCCGTTGCCGCCAACGACGCTGGTGCCGGCGAACAGCGCATTGCTCGCTTCCGCAGGCTGACTGGTCGCGCATGGCTCCGTCGTCTTCGCGGCAGGAAACGGCTCGCCGGTCATCAGGGCCTCGTTCAGCTGGAAATTGCGGGCCATGAGCGCGACCCCGTCGGCCGGCACGAGGTCGCCGGTCCGCAGCTCCACGACGTCTCCGGGCACGAGTTCGCTCACCGGCAACGCGACGATTGCGCCATCGCGAATGACATCGGCCTGGATGGCAACCGAGCGTCGCAACGCATCGGCGGCGACCTCCGCGCGGTGCTCCTGCACGATATCCAGCGTCAGTGACAGGCCCACCACGAGCGTGATGATCACAAAGCTCGCGAGGTCGCCGCTGAAGCCCGACACGGCCGCCGCCACGATCAGGATGGCAATCAGCGGGTTGACCAGACGATGTACGATCTTCTGCAGGATCGATCGCGTGCCCGATGGCTCTGCGAGGTTTGGGCCGATCCGGGCGAGCCGCTTTTCGGCCTCCTGTTGGCGCAGACCGCACCGCTGGGTGTCGAGCCTGCACAACAGCGCATCGGCCGGCTCCCGCCAGAACGCTTCAACGGCAGGCCCATACGCGGGCGGCTTGAGCGGCATGAGAATCTCGCGCTGCTGGAAAGAATTGGCAGCAAATCATACTGCAGCCTCGTAGGTGCGAGGTTGATGCGGCTCAAGCGACTCGGGGCGGTGTGCGACCCGTCTCCCTGGCGAGGTAAGTCTCGGGCAAAGCGAGGAAATTCTCGCTCCAAGGCAGGCGGGGCCGGGTCGAGCCACAGCCGCTGCTTGCTGGCCAGCGTGTGCGCGGCTAGGATTACTCTTTCAAAGCACGCGAATGGGTAGAAAACGCTGTCCCATGGAGCGATTTATTCACGACGAGAACCTGGCCTTGTTCAGGAAAAAGCTTGCAGATCCACAGCTGACGGACGAGGAACGCAAGGTCGTGCTCAAGCTGTTGGCCGATGAAGAAGCGAGACAGATTGCGTCTCAAGGCACGGCAGAAGATCGCAGGCCGGATTGATGCAGATCAAGTCCGATGCCCGGGCAATCTGCTTTGCTTGGATGCGCAGATCCCCTAACTGCGTAGAGCAGCCCCACTGAAGCTGCCGGCTGGCCTAAGCTGCCGGCTTCTTTGGGCGGGCCGCGATCGGAGACCCGCAGGATGGTGTTCCGGTCCGTGATCGGATCGGACTGGAGTTTCTGAACGCCGCCGCTGCGATCACGCACAGGAAGCAGGATTCGAACCGAGGAGCCGGCTGGCAACGTCGATCGTCACGTTGTGGTCATCGACGGGTCGGGCAAGGAAATTCACCGGGAGGCGATCTATCTCGTCTAGGGACTGGCGCATAGTCTGTCGATGCAAGGCAGGCGCCATTGGCGCGATCATCGGCGCCTTTGCATGCTTACAAGGGTTGATCGTCTTCGGTCGAAGGCTCTTGCTCTAACGAGACAAAGTCGCCGCCGCCATAGTCCTCTTCCGCCGGCGGGTAGGCCATTTTTACCAGTTGGTCTTCGACCCGCTTCACGCCCGAGACGTTTTCCGCAGCAACGATCGCTGCTTTGTGCGCATTATCGCTCCGGATGCTGCCGCGTAGGCTGACGATCCCGTCATTTACGCTGACGTCCAGTGCAGCGGGTCGCCAAGGCGCATGCGCAAATGCCGCAATGACCGACGCACGGATCTGATCGTCATTGCCGGAAATGGAAGACCATTCGAGGCGAAGCCTTGCGATTGCCGTCATGAAATCCGTGCGCGTGACCATCCTATCGCGCATGACCGGGAATCGCGTGACGCCGTGCGATTCCATGAGCTGGACGACCTGCTCAAGCGATGTGTCCTCCTCGACGGTGATTGGGTCGGGCGACATGATCTGACTGACCTTGCGGCCATGTTGGCGCGCGAAGTCGAGTGCAACCTGGTTCGTGCCCGCGAGCATCGCAAGCCAGCGGCCGCGGCGCTTCTCCGTTCCAACTCCCACGCGCCGGATGAAATCTCCGTCCGACAGGATTCCGATGAGCGCTCCGTCTTGATCGATGACAGGAAGGCCACTGATGTGATGGGACAGCATGGTCTTGATGGCATCGATCACCGATGCATCGCCATCGATTGTGATGACGTTCCGTGACATGATCTCCCGTACGCGCACAGCGTAGATCCTCCGACTCGAACTGATCCAGCTAACTCTCGGAAGGAACAACGTGTGTTGATCCTTATCAATCGGACGGTCGTGCAACTGCGCTGATATGTTAAACAGTGCGGCAGGCAATGGGCAAGCCGACAGCTGGTAATGGTCTCATGCTTTCTGACTGTTCGACCGGTCCCTTGAACGGCAAGAGTCTTCACCGGAACCCCGCGCTCCTGACCGTTCATCCCGGGAAGGACGACAGCGTGCCTTTGGACCGCGATCTCCGGCTGGATCTATGCCGAGGTCTTGCGCTCTGGTGCGTCTTCCTCGATCACATCCCCAAGAATGTCTTCAGCTGGTTGACCTTGCGCCATTATGGCTTCAGCGATGCGACCGAAGTCTTCATGTTCGTGTCCGGCGTGACATGTGCGCTGAGCTACAGCAGCGTCCGCCGTCGCGATGGGTGGGCTACAGTCCTCGCACATACGCTGCTGCGAAGCTGGGAGATCTATGCGGCCTTTCTCATCCTGACCATCGCGCTTGCCATCGTTGCGTACAGCTCAGGCAGCAACCGGCTGGCGGACGAAGCCAACGTGAAGATCCTGCTGCAAGAGCCGGGTGCTGCGCTGGCCCACGCCGCCATCCTGATGTATCGCCCCGTAAATACGGATGTCCTGCCGACCTTCGTGCTGTTTCATCTATCGTTTGCGCCTGCCCTCTGGGGAATATCGAAGTTTCCTGGTGCGTCCCTGCTGATCTCCGCGTTCCTCTATGCGCTGGTCCAATTGTACGGCTGGAACTTGCCGCAGTGGCCGGTCAATCTGTGGTACTTCAATCCGTTTGCCTGGCAGCTTCTGGTCGTTCTCGGGGCGTGGTGGGCGATCCGGGGCTATCGAATGTTTGGGCGGAAAATCGCGTCGTGGCCCGTCGTCGCACTTGCGATAGCGTACCTCGGCTTTGGTCTTGTGATCACATTGAGCTGGCAGATCGAGCCATTGGCGGCCGCGGTTCCCAGCTATATTGCGCGGTTGATCTATCCGATCGACAAGCCGGATCTGGACCCGCTGCGGCTCCTGCATTTTCTGGCAATTGCCGTCGTCGTGGCGAGGTTCGTGCCGCCGAATTGGCGAGGACTTGCCAGGGGCGGCCTGAGGGGCGCAATTCGTTGCGGCGAGCGTTCGCTCGAAACCTATTGTGCAGCTGTCGTGCTCTCCCTGTTGGCGAGTTTGTATCTCATCGAAGTGTCCGACAGCATTGCGGCGCAGTTTCTGACGAGCGCCGCAGGGATCGCGGCGCTCGTTCTGTTTGCGACATGCCTGGCCTGGATCGGTAAACGAAGCCGCCAACATCCGAAACTGCTGTAGACGGCGGACCGGTTCCGCCGGTCGGAATCTAGACCGCTCGGCTATGCCGGTTCGTGGCGCGACCAAGGTGAGCGTCGAACGCCGAGGCGACGCTTCGGACCAGGAACTCCGCATCATCGTTGATCAGGAGCCGGTCACCTCTCATCGTCACCGCGCCGTCCGCGATCAGCCTGTCGAGCCGGGAACGATCGACGACGGCCGAACCAGGATCCCAGCGGTGCCGGCGGCACATTCCCGGCAGGTCGACGGCCATGTCGCACATGATGCGCTCGATGATGTCGGCTCGGAAACGGTCCTCCGCCGTCAGCATGTAGCCCTTGACGGTGGCAAGCCGGTCCTCGGCGATGCGCGCAAGGTAGTCGCGTGTCGCGACTGCATTCTGCACGAAGCCCTGCGGCACGCGGCCGATTGCGCTGGCGCCGAGACCAATCAGGGTCTCGGCAGAATCGTCCGTGTAGCCCTGGAAGTTACGCCGCAGCCGGCCCTCGCGCTTTGCGATGGCCAGATTGTCGCCGGGGAGCGCGAAATGGTCGAGGCCGATGCGGATGTATCCGGCGTCGGTCAGCGCCTGCGCGACTGCCTCGGACTGACGATGCCGCTCGAGGCTATCCGGCAGCGACGCCCCGTCGATCATGCGCTGGTGCTTCTTGAAGGAGGGAATATGGGCGTATCCGAACACGGAAAACCGGTCGGGCCGCAGCGCGACGCATGTGTCGACGGTATCCAGGCAGGAAGCGACAGTCTGAGCGGGCAGGCCGTAGAGCAGGTCGAAGTTGATGCGGCCGACGCCGGCACGGCGCAGCCGCTCGACCGCTTCCGCGGTCTGCTCAAGGCTCTGCGACCGATTGATGGCGTGCTGGACGACAGGATCGAAGCTCTGGACGCCAAGGCTCGCGCGGTTGACGCCGCTGTAGCCCAATGCTTCCGCCATCGGCTCGGTCAGGGTGCGTGGATCGATCTCGACGGCGATCTCGGCGTCGGGCTGCACGAAGAACGAGTAGCGTAGCGCGCTGACGAGGTCGGCAAAGGCTTCTGGCGTCATGATCGTCGGAGTGCCGCCACCGAAATGGATGTGGGAGACGGGCAATCGCTGACCGACCGCTTCCGCAACGAGATGCGCTTCGGTGCGAAGGCCGGCGGCGTAAACGACGACCGGTTCGTCGCGGCTGGTGATGGAGGTGTGGCACCCGCAGTACCAGCACATCGACCGGCAAAACGGCACATGCAGATAGATCGAGGCTGGCCGCCGAGCTGGAACTGACTTGAGCCATGCCCCGTAATCAACGTCGCCGACCGCCGCAGAAAAATGCGGAGCCGTGGGGTAGCTGGTGTAGCGCGGGAGCCTGTCCTGCCCATAGGTGATCGCCAGGTTCGACCGCATGCTATTCTTTGCCTCTCACTTGCGGCCGATTATCGAAGCCTGGCACGCCCTTCGCTTACGCCGCCATGTTCCGGTTCGATATCGCGCGGTTGCGCAGTTCCACCCGACGCGAGGTCGGAAGGGAGATCACGCCGTTCTGCTCGAGCTGGGTGAAGGTGCGTGACACCGTTTCGATCGTCAGACCGAGATAGTCGGCGATATCCTGCCGCGACATCGGAAGCTCGATCGCCGCATTCTTGACGGCGCGGCGCGCCATGTCGTGGAGGAAGCCGACGACACGATCTTCAGCGCTGCAGATCAGCAGCATCAGATGCTCCTGGAAGCGACGCAGTTCCTGGGCCGTCGCATCCCAGAGTTGGCGTGCCAGATCCTTTTCGTGGGTCGCACGGACCATGAGCGCGGCGCGCTTGACCACGATGACCCGCGTCTCGGAGACGGCCTCGGCCGAGGAGATATGGGTCTCGCCGGCCTCGAAGCCGAAAATATCCCCGGGCAGATAGAATGCGCCGATCTGGCGACGTCCGTCTTCCAGAATCTTGTAGGTTCGGACGGCGCCGGAAACGACCTGATAGAGGTATTCCGCGGCCTCGTCCTCGCCGTAAATTTCGCTGTTGCGGGCGAACCGCATCGGCGTCCCAACCATGCCGAAGGGTCCTTCAACGCGCGCCTGCCGGCTGAGGATGCTGGTCGGGTGATGGCTGTTCTCGAAAGAAATGGCGTTCTGGGTCTGCATGGCGACGCTCCATGAATGGGAAGATCGATGGAGGCAGATTGATCGCATCTCGTGGATCGGGAAATTTGGATATTTCCCCTAAGTAGAAGCCACTTACGTATTTGTACGTAGCTCCGGGAATGCAGAGCAATAAACGGTGGCCGCACGGCGAGACATCAGTGTCTCGGCGCGCGAGGCAAAAAGCGCTGCTAGGTCCCGTTCTTATCGGGATAGGCAGCGCGTGTGCTGGCTCCATTCCCGTCCTGTTCCCGAAGCCAGCGCGTCGTGCTGCGATCGGTCACGGCGAGCACGAGCGCAAAGATCGCGAAGATGAGACAGACGGCTGTGACGACAAGCAGTGTACTGATTGCCATGTTGGCCTCCTCGATCTGATCAGCTAGCCGCCTTGACGTCTTCCGGCGATTGCACGTAGTAGCCGGAGTAGCCGTCGACGAAGCATAGATGATCGCGGACTTCCCTGACGCCCGAGGTATTCTCGGCGAGGACGATCGCGGCCTGGCGAGCTCGTTCATCGAAGATCAGGCCGTGCAGATGCACGGCGCCGTTGCGTACCCAGACCTGGAAGCCGGCCGGCCGCCAGCCGGTGGCGTTGATTTCGCGCAGAATCCGTTCACGGATATGGCTGTCGTCGGCGGTCGGATCGGGAACTTCGCGCGCCAGCGATGCGACGGCCTGCAGGATGTCCGCCCGGGTGACGATTCCGACCATGGTCTTGCCCTTCACAACCGGCACCCGCTTCACGCCGTGCTTGTGCATCAGATGCACGATCTCGTCGAGCGGCGCCTGCTCATCGACGGTGATCGGGGTCGTGGTCATGACGTCCTCAACCTTGCGGCCGCGTTCGTGCACGAAATCGGTCGCAGCGCGACCCACGCCGGTGAACAGTTCCAGCCATGCCGAGCGCTTGTGTCCTGTGCCGATCTCGGCGCGCTCCAGGAAATCTCCCTCGGACACCATGCCCCTGAGCGTGCCGTCTTCGTCCATCACCGGCAGACCACTGAGGTGACATCGCAGCATGATATTGGCCGCATCCAGGATCTTCGTGTGCGGACTGACGGCGATGATATGCCTGGTCATTATCTGATGCGCACGCATGTCGGACCTCCGTGTTGAAGCTTGAACAATGAGGCTTTGTGCGTTCCGCGCATTGACCTGGCTCAACGGTCCGCTTGGCCCCGCTCGAGAGATTTCAAGAACAGAATGAAGTCGCCCACCTGGTCCGGCTCGAAGCTGAACTGGGGCATGGTCGGATGGCCGGTGACGATCCCTTCCGCCAGCGATTCCTGCAGCATCTCGACCGGATAGCGTTCGTGCAATGTCCGGAACGGAGGTGCTATCCTCAGCGGGCTCGGGCTTACCCGGTCGATTGAATGGCAGCGGGCGCAGTAGAGTTGCGCAAGGCGACGACCTTGTTCCTGGTCGGCGGCAGCAGGAGTCAGTGCGGCGCAGATCGTGCCGAGGATGACGAGGCCGCGAGCGACATGATGCCGAAGTGGACTGGCAGGATGTTTCACCAGACGCCTCGCGCTTAGTGGGACATCAGGACCGGGACGGTCATCGCACGCAGCATGTCGCGCGTCACGCCGCCGAGCAGGATTTCCTGCAGGCGGGAATGGCCGTATCCGCCCATCACTAGAAGGTCGAGGCTCTCATCCGCCGCGATCGACAGCAGGATCGACTGAACCTCGGACTTGGACGCCGGCAACGACGTGATCTTGGCCGGAAGCCCCTCCTTTGCAAGATAGCGCACCAGATGGTCGGTGGAGCATTCTGAAGGGATCGGATCAACGCCATCGATGGTGATGACGGCGAGAGCATCGGCTGCGCGCAGTAGCGGCATTGCGTCGTGGAGAGCGCGGGCGGCGAGCCGGCTGCCGTCCCAGCAGATCCCGATTCGCTTCGCCGAGAACGCGCCATGGAACGTGTAGGGCATGAACAGGACGGGACCGCCGGCCTGGAACAATAACTCCCGAGGGATCACGTTGTCGTAGCTGTTGTATTCGCCCAGCGGTTGCACCACCACGGTCAGGTCATGCAGTCGCGCGCTCGCGCAGATCATCTCCCGAGCATCGATGGGGAGCGCACCCACGGCGCGGGTCGCGTAGGATATCCCCGCATTACGTGCCTCGATATCGAAGACGCGCAGCGCAACCTCGGCGCGTTCGAGGGCCTGCTCATGTTCAGCCTCGAACAGTGAGGCGACCGCCGCGCCGCCTTCAACGACGAACGGTACGCTGGCGGTCTCGTAGCCGATCGCCATTGCGTCGAGGTGCGCGCCGGTGCCGAGCGCGAGCGAAACCGATCCGTCGACCGCGGGACGTGGCGACAGCTCCGTCGGGATGTGGACCAGGATGTTCTTGAACATGGCCGTTCTCCAAAGAGGTGGAAGAGCAAGTGCCACCAAAGCACGGATCGAGGCGGGCCAATTTGATCTGCCTCATGCGCGGTCGGGGATTCAGATTGAGCGAGATCAATTCATCGAGCGTGTAATTCGCGCAAATGTTGTGCCCAGCTTGGAGGAGCCGGCATGGCGCGCGTCGCATTGGTTACGGGTGGAAGCAGAGGAATTGGCGCAGCGATCTCGCGTGCCCTCGTTGCTGCCGGATGCCGGGTTGCGGCCTGCTATGCCGGAAATGCCGGGGCCGCCTGGTCGTTTCAGGATCAGGCCGGAATTCCGGTGTTCCAATGGGATGTCGCGAACTTCCAGGCCTGTGCAGCCGGCATCCGCGAGGTGGAGGCGGCGCTGGGCCCGATCGACATCCTGGTCAACAACGCCGGTATCGTGCGCGACGCTACACTGCATCGAATGACCAAGCAGCAATGGGACGCGGTGATCCGAGCTGATCTCGATTCGCTGTTCAACATGTGCCGACCCCTCATCGAGGGCATGCGGGCGCGCAAGTTCGGACGGATCATCAACATCTCGTCGATCAATGGGCAGAAGGGCCAGATCGGCCAGACGAACTATGCCGCGGCGAAGGCCGCCGAGCTCGGCTTCACCCGTGCGCTCGCGCTCGAAAGCGCGCGGTTCGGAATCACGGTCAATGCGATCTGTCCCGGTTATATCAACACCGAGATGCTGGCCGCGGTGCCGACCGATGTCATGCAGAACTCCATTCTACCGCAGATTCCGGTCGGGCGGCTGGGGCAGCCGGAGGAGATTGCCCGTGCCGTCGCGTTTCTTGCCGCCGACGAAGCAGGGTTCATCACCGGATCGACGCTGTCGATCAATGGCGGTCAACACATGTGCTGAAGGGGAGAGATGACTATGCTCGCAACCGATGTGATGCGAAGTTCGTTCGCGACGATCAAGCCAACTGCCACAGTGCTCAATGCCGTCGAACTGCTGCTTGAAACCGATCAGCGCGGCCTGCCGGTGATCGACGACGCCGGCGAACTCGTCGGCATGGTTTCGGAGGGCGACTTCCTTCACCGCGATGAGCTGGACATCAGCCCGCCGTCCGGAAACTGGCTGGAGTCGCTGCTTGGCATTGTGGAGAATACATCTGAACGCGAGCGCATGCGGACGCTGCAGGTCGGCTCGCTCATGAGTGGATTGCCGATCACCGTCGATATCGAAGCATCGATCGAAGACGTCGTCGCGCAGATGGATGTCTACAATGTCGCCCAAATTCCGGTGCTCTGCGCCAGAACCGTCGTGGGTATTGTGAGTCGCAGGGAACTACTTGCGGCATTGGCGCGCCGATTGAGAGACGCAGAGAAAGCAAGCACCGGAGTTACATCATGAGCGAGACGGCCCTGCAATCACATGCGCACGCCGTCGTTTGGATCGATCACCTTGTTGCGAAGGTTTTCGGCATTGGGTTGACAGGCATCAGCACGACGGCCGTCCATGCGCATTTGGTGTCGCAGCATCTGCATCACAAGGCGAATACGATCGGCGATGGTCGCGTCCAGGCCGACGCGACGTTCCTCGCGAGGGTGGGGGAGGCCGTGAACGGTTGCAGCGATCTGCTCGTCATCGGTCCGGGTATCGAGAAGGTCGAGCTGACGCAGTATCTCAGGGCGGAGCGGCCCGACCTCAATTTGCATCTTGAGTCGAGCGATCATCCGACCGACGCGGAGATCGTGGCGCTCGGTCGGAAGCGGTTCCACCTCGGAGACGGGCGATGACAGTCCAGGCAGTTCTCGACCAGCCCAGATCTCCTGCCAACGACGATGTGACGGGTGCCGGAACGCCTGCATCGGCGCAGCCCGAGAAGGAGCCATTGACGGGTACGGAATCGCTCGACCAGCTCGTTCACGCGGCGATGGCGCAATGGACCGGCGGGCTTTCACCGGCTGGCCTCGCGCTCGCCTTCGCCGATTGGCAACTGCATCTGGCGGCCTCACCCGGTAGACGGCTTGAGCTGGCGTTGAACGCAGTTGCTGACGGCTCGCGCTTCGCGCGCATGGTGTCGACGCCGCATGCGGCCTGGCAACCCTGGTTCATGGTTAAGCCTCAGCCGGGTGACAACCGTTTTGCGGGCCAGGATTGGACGTTGCCGGCCTTCAACGTCATTGCGCAGGCGTTCCTGCTGGCGGAGCATTGGTGGCATTCGGCGACCAGCGGCCTGCACGGCGTCTCGAAAGCAAATGCAGCGGTCGTGGATTTCACCGTCCGGCAATGCCTCGACGTCGTTGCGCCGTCCAACTTTGCGTTCAGCAACCCCGAGGTGCTGCGCAAGGCAATGGATTCGGGTGGCGGCAACTTCGTTTCGGGCTGGCATAACTGGCTGGAAGATTGCAGGAATCTGTTGAGCGCCGAGCCGTCCGGATCCGCGCCCTTTGTGGTCGGCAAGGACGTTGCCGTGACCGAGGGCAAGGTTGTGTACCGGAATGAACTGATCGAGCTCATCCAGTACGCGCCCGAGACGGCCGACGTTTGCCCCGAACCGGTGCTGATCGTGCCGGCGTGGATCATGAAGTACTACATCCTCGATCTCTCGCCGCAGAATTCGCTCGTCCGGTTCCTGGTCGAGCGCGGCTTCACCGTGTTTATGATCTCGTGGCGAAATCCGGGGCCAGCTGACCGCGACCTTGGCCTCGATGACTATCGCAAGCTTGGGGTCGACGCTGCGATCGACGCGATAAATCAGCTCATTCCTGAACGTTCAATCCACGCGGCCGGCTATTGCCTCGGCGGCACGCTGCTCGCGGTTGCGGCCGCTCGGTTGCAGAAGGAGCGGCCCGGCTGCCTGCGCTCGGTGACACTGTTGGCAGCCCAGGTCGATTTCACCGATGCGGGCGAGCTGACGCTCTTCATCAATGAGAGCCAGGTTGCGTTCCTGGAGGATATGATGCGGCAGCGCGGCGTGCTCGAGACGGCGCAGATGGCCGGTGCGTTCCAGTTGCTGCGGTCGAACGACATGATCTGGTCGCGCCTGATCCGCGACTATCTGATGGGTGAGCGTGCCGCACCGAGTGATCTGATGTCATGGAACGCGGACGCGACCCGCATGCCCTATCGGATGCATTCGGACTACCTGCGCAAGCTCTTTCTGAACAACGACCTTGCCGAGGGTCGCTATCTGGCGGACGGGCAGCCGGTGGCACTTTCCGACCTTCGCGCCCCCATGTTCGTGGTCGGCACCGTCCGCGATCACGTCGCGCCCTGGCGGTCGGTTCACAAGATTCACCTGTTGGCTGATGCCAATATCGCCTTCGTGCTGGCGAGCGGCGGTCACAACGCTGGCATCGTTGCTCCGCCGTCGGAGGAGGGGCACAGCTATCAGTTGTTGGAGAAAATGGCGGATCAACCCTATGTCGGCCCCGACGAGTGGCTGCGCAAGGCGATGAATCGCGACGGATCCTGGTGGCTGGAGTGGGTTCGTTTCCTCACGGCGCATTCCGGTGCGTGGGTGCCGGCGCAGCCGGTGCTTCACGCGCCCGAGGGTGAATCGCCGCTCGAGGATGCGCCGGGCCGGTATGTCCTGCAGCATTGAGCTGCCGGCACGGGTGCTCGGGCAGCTTGATCTGCCGCAACTTCTCAACGGTGCGAACCGCTACGGTAAACTGCGCCGCGCCAGCAGGATCGAGTATCCAGCTGGGCACCCCTTGCCTAGGAAGCTTCAAACGGCGTTGTGCCAGCAGGAGAGAGCCATGAGCGTCATCCTTCGCATCCTCTTCGTCCTCGTGGGATCTATCACCGCGTTCTTCGTTGCGCGGGATTCTCTGAACTTTGACATCATACAGACATTTGTGGCCATTCTGCTCGTTACCGCGCTCTTGCTGGGTGGAAGCGTCTGGAACCTATGGCGGAAGACGTGAGCGCCACAGACCTCACAGGACTAAGCGAAGCCGAAGCGACGGCCCGGCTTCGGGTCGAGGGGCACAACGAGCTTCCGAGCCCTGAGCGGCGCACTCCCATACGTATCGCGTTGGACGTGCTGCGCGAGCCCATGCTCGCGCTGCTTCTGAGCGGCGGACTGATCTACCTTTTGCTTGGTGATCTCCAGGAGGCACTCCTGCTCCTTGGCTTCGGCGCCATGTCGATCGTGATCACGATCGTGCAGGAGACACGAACTGAACGCGTGTTAGAAGCCTTGCGCGACCTGACCAGTCCGCGGGCCCTCGTGATGCGGGATGGAGTACGCCGGCGTATCGCCGGCCGGGACGTCGTCCGAGGCGACCTCATCATCCTTGGCGACGGTGATCGCGTGCCAGCCGACGCTGTGCTCCTCGACGGTCATGATCTGCAGGTCGACGAGTCCCTGCTGACAGGCGAGTCGGTACCCGTTCGCAAGCAGGTGGTCGAGACGGACGCCGTGGCCGAGCATCGGCCGGGCGGCGACGATCAGCCGTTCGTGTATTCCGGCTCGCTCGTCGTGCGGGGCGAGGGCGCCGCCCGGGTCACGTCCACCGGACCGCGAAGCGAGATCGGAAAGATCGGAGCGTCTCTACGCACGCTGCAAGCGGAGCCGCCACGTCTCCAACAGCAGACGGCGAGGCTGGTGCGGTTTTGCTTTTTCGGCGGCGCTGCGGTCAGCATCGTTGCCGTGCTGCTTTACGGGACGTTGCGCGGAGACTGGCTGCAAGCGTTGCTCAGCGGCGTCGCAATCGGCATGTCCATGCTGCCGGAAGAATTTGGTGTGGTGCTCACCGTGTTCATGGCCATGGGCGCGTGGCGCATTTCGAAAGTCCGCGTGCTGACGCGCCGGGCGGCCGCAATCGAGACGTTAGGCTCCGCCACCGTCTTATGCACCGACAAGACCGGTACTCTGACGCTGAACGAAATGTCAGTTGTAGAATTGCGGTTGCTCGACGGTTCATGCATGCGTCCCAAGTCTTCGAATCCGGGTTGCGTACGACCCGAATTCCCGGAGATGCTGCGCTACGGCGTCCTTGCCAGTTCGCCTCAGCCGCTGGATCCGATGGAGCGGGCGCTGCACGCCCTTGCGGGCCACGTCCGGAAAGAAACCAGCGGGCAGGATGTTCATGGGCAACTGATACGTACCTATGGACTCCGGCCCGAGCTCCTCGCCATGACCCAGGTCTGGCGGTCATCCCCCGCAGAGGAATACGTTGTTGCAGCCAAAGGAGCCCCTGAAGCGGTTGCGCGTCTCTGCCAGCTGAGCCGTTTGGATCAGGAATCGATGAGAAGTGCCGTCGGCTTGATGGCGGAGCAAGGGCTCCGTGTGCTCGGGATCGCGGCGGCCGTGCATAAAGGCAACCAGCTTCCTTGTTCGCAGGAAGCCTTCGCATTCCGCTTCCTCGGACTGGTGGGATTCGCCGACCCGCTTCGCCCCGGTGTGCCTGCTGCGGTGCGTGAATGCCGCTCAGCGGGAATTGGCGTCGCCATGATCACAGGCGATTATCCGATAACCGCGGCCGCAATTGCGAAGCAGGCGGGGCTGGATGTCCATGAGGTGATCACGGGGAATCAGATCAAGCTCATGAGTGACCTGCAGCTTGCGGAACTCGTCAGACGCGTGAACGTGTTTGCTCGCGTATTACCGGAGCAGAAGCTCCGCATCGTGCAGGCAATGAAGCAGAACGGCGAGATCGTTGCGATGACCGGCGATGGCGTCAACGACGCTCCATCCCTGAAAGCGGCTCACATCGGTATCGCGATGGGCGGGCGCGGAACGGACGTCGCGCGCGAGGCGTCGTCCATAGTGCTGCTTGACGACGATTTCAGCGCGATCATCTCGGCCGTCCGCCTGGGTCGGCGCATTTACGACAATCTGCGAAAGGCGATGGCCTTCATCTTCGCTGTCCACGTTCCTATCGCGGGGCTCACCCTGCTTCCCCTGGTGTTCGGATTACCTTTGATTCTCGGCCCCGTTCACATCGCATTTCTCGAGCTAATCATCGATCCCGTATGCTCACTCGTGTTCGAGGCCGAGCGCGAGGAGCGCGACGTCATGGCGCGTCCACCCAGGCGAGCTGACAGCCCTCTGTTCACCTGGACGCTAGTTAGCTGGAGCGTACTTCAAGGTGCCCTGATTTTTGTGCTTGTCGCCGTTCTGTTCGTCATTGCACTTCACGCCGGCATGCCTGCAGATGAGGTCAGAGCCTTGGCCTTCTTCGCCCTCATCGGGTCAATTGTCGGTCTCGTCCTGGTCAATCGATCTTTCAGTTCTTCGTTCCTATCGGCGTTCTTCCGGCCGAATCTGGCGCTGGCGGTAATCTTGCTTTCAATCGCAGGCGCTCTCGGGACCGCACTGCTCTGGCCTCCGGCGTCCAGCTTGTTTCGTTTCGGTCCCCTTCATCCGGACGATCTGATGATCGCGCTCGGACCGGGAGTGGCGATGCTGGTGGTGCTTGAGCTGCTCAAGCCACTCTGGCGCCGGCGACTGAGATCCTAGCCGGCGGAAACGTTGAAGTGCGCCTGAAAGGTGATAACTGGGTGCCTACCTTACGAGGAACACGTCGGTAGCGGTGTTCCTACGTCGAAGGCCGGCTCCGAAGAGCCGGCCTTCGAGGTATGGCAGGCACGAGCAGCGCGCGTTCTAGCGGACTGTGACATCTCGGTTGGTGAGGGTCATCAGCAGCAATGACAGTCCGGATGCCGCCGCCACGAACGCTGCGGTCCATGTCAGCGCAGTGACTACGAACGCCGCCTCCAAGCGCCAGGCTAGAAGCGGCTCGGTCGAGGCAAGCGGAATGGCATTGGGGAAGAAGTAATTGTAAAATAAAACAAGCGCTACCGTTGAGATGACGCTTCCGGCAAGAAGAAGGCTCAATGCGCGTTTCATGACATTCTCCTGTCTGGGCGGGAGAATGCTGACAGGTTTCCGTCGATCGACCAATTCCGGATGTTTCCTTAGGTGATATTCCGCCGATTTGAATGGAAAGGTGCGTCTGGCAGGCAGGGCATGCTGCGCTGGAGAGTGGCGGCAGGTGAGCCTGATGCGTCGATGAGCTGCCAATCGATATGGCCAGTATCGATGCTCTCCTGGCTCAGAACGACGCCAGCCGTTGCATCCGAAGCGTCGTGTTGCCGTGAGGCGACGCGTCGCAGCCGGATGGCTTGTTCGGCGGTCAGGAACAATCCACTGAATTTCACCTTGGCATTGCGGGCGGCGGCTCGTGCGGCATCGCGCTCCGCCTGCTTCAAGAATGCCGCGTCGAGAACAACGGAAATCCCCTGAGCCATGGCGCGTTTGGCTCGGTCGAGCATGGCTTGATAAACGCGGTCCGATGCTTCGGGAGTGTAGGTCTCCGGCGCTAACGTGGCATGTTCGGCGACGTGGGAGAGTTGCTTGCGAATGACATCCGATCGCAGAACCAGGGCGCCCGGGGGCGGCGCGATCAGACGCGCCATGTCGCGCGCCAGCACGCTCTTGCCGGTACCCGACTTCCCGCCAACTGCAACTAGGCGGGGCGGCTCCGGCTCAATCAGCCGACGTGCAAGCTCGAAATAGCGGCCCGCTTGGGCGGCGATCTCTTGATCGAGTTGATGTTGCCGTGCCTTGGTGAAGAGCACATTAGCCCGGATCGCCGCTCGCATTGATAGAAACAATGGCAGCAAAGACAACGCACCCGATTGCGTGTCCCAGGCATTCTGCATGTAGCTATTGAATAGCCTGTTGGCGACGGTCTCGCGTCCGAAGTACAGCAGATCCGTCAGTGGAAATGCGAGGTCGTAGAGGACGTCGGTCGTCGCGATATCGGGGTCGAACTCGATCGCATCGAACAGAACAGGCTCGCCGTCGAGCAGGACGATGTTGCCGAGATGTGCATCGCCGTGACAATGCCGGATTTGCCCAGCTGCGGCGCGGAGGCGCAGAAGCTCAAGATTCCGAGCGAGCGATCGATGGCTCAACTCGTGCAGTTCATCGATCTTCCTGCAGGAAAGAGTTGACTCGGCGCGAAACTGCTCGGTGTTGCGATCGATGATGACGGGGAGTGACGTAAGCCAGTGCGATCCATCGCTCCCAATCAGTTCTCGATGGGATTTGAGCAGGATGGCGGCCAGTCTCTCGCCCAGCTCCGGCCGGATTGCATCCCGCTCGGCGAGATGATCGAGTGTCTTGTTTTCGTCGAAGCGGGCCATTTCGACGGCCCATTCGACGACTGGTCCGGTCCCGCCGACCGCAAGTCCATCGCGCCCGTGCGTGATCGGAACCACCCCGCGATAGATCGCGGGGGCGTGGCGCTTGTTGACGGCAATCTCATCCTCGCAAGCGCGCCGCCGCTTCTCCAACGTCGAGAAGTCGAGATAGGGCAGCTTGACCGCTCGCTTGATCTTCAGGACGCGCGAAGCTTCGAGAAAGACGATCGAACAATGGGTGTCGATCCGCTTGACCGGGGTGTTCGGCTCGCCAGATCCGGCCAGAAACGACAATACGGCGGCCTGGCCGGTCTCGCCTGTGGCAGTCGCAGTTGATGATGCCGGCGTCATCATGGCTTCAAGACGGCTGCGCCGACGAGCTTGCCGTCCCGCAAGCGCGCAAGTGCTTCGTTCGCCTGGTCCAGGGGAAAGACGGTGACGTGCGTCCGGATTCCAGCCCTTGCCGCTGTCTTGAGAAAATCGACGCCATCTTGTCGCGTCAGGTTGGCAACGGAAACGATCTGCCGTTCACCCCAAAGGATGTCGTAGGGAAAGCTCGGGATATCCGACATGTGAATGCCGGCACAGACCACGCGTCCGCCCTTGCGCAGCGTGCGCAGTGCAAGCGGGACGAGGGGCCCGGTCGGCGCATAGATGATCGCGGCATCAAGTTCTGCCGGGGGCCGATCTTCCGAAGCACCGGTCCAGCATGCGCCGAGCGACAATGCCAGGCGCTGGGCCTCGGTGTCGCCGGCGCGGGTGAAAGCGTACACATCCCGCCCTTGCCAGCGCGCCACTTGCGCGACGATATGTCCCGCCGCGCCAAAACCGTAGATGCCGAGCTTGCGGCCGTCGCCAGCCATCACCAGGGAGCGCCAGCCGATCAGGCCGGCGCACAGCAGGGGCGCCAGCTCCGCATCCTCGCCGTCTCTGCCGAGCGGAAAGCAGTAACGCGCGTCAGCCACCAGGTGCGTGGCAAAGCCGCCGTCCCGCGTGTAGCCGGTGAACAGGGGGGCGTCGCAGAGGTTTTCCTTGCCCTCCCGGCAGTAGGAACAATGCCCGCAGGTGGATCCGAGCCAGGGAACGCCGACGCGTGCACCGAGATGCAGGCCATCCACGCTTTCACCGATCGCGTCGATACGGCCAACCACCTCATGGCCGGGAACGATCGGATAGGCGATGCCGGGCAGTTCTCCATCGACGACGTGCAGGTCGGTGCGGCAAACGCCACAGGCGCCGACCTTGACGCGGACCTCGCCTGGTCCCGGAAGTGGGTCGGGCCGCTCCGTATATTGCAGCCGCGCGTCGCGCGCGGGCAGGATCATGGCGTGCATGGCGGAACTCGCTTCGGTCTGTGCCTCTCCTTTGATCACATGACATTGGTTGGGTTTTGATCCTGGTCAACGGCCGGGGGGCTGTTCCTGACTAGCTTTGTTTCACGAGCGACATTCAAATAGGAGGTACTGATGGCTAACAACGTGATTCCCGTTGGAAGCGAGCGCGCCTTGGCGCGGCGCGAAAACAATCCCTTCGCATTTCTGCAGCAGGAGATCGACCGGCTGTTCGACGGCTTCGGCCGCAATTTTCCGGCGTTCGCCGCGCCGCAGGCGATGATGCCGCGCATGGACGTCAGCGAGACCGACAAGACCGTCGAGATCTCAGCCGAACTGCCAGGCCTCGAGGCCAAGGACATTCAGCTCAATCTCGCCGACGACACGCTCACGATCCGCGGCGAGAAGAAGAGCGAGCGCGAGGAGAAGGACAAGGACTATCGCCTGATCGAGCGCAGCTTCGGCGCGTTCTCGCGGTCCGTTGCATTGCCCGAGGGCGTCAAGGCGGAAGACGTCAGTGCCGAGATCGCCAAGGGCGTGCTCAAGGTCACCGTCAAGAAGCCGGCTCCCAAGCAGAGCAGGCAGATCGACATCAAGACGGCGGCGTAGCTGCCTTGCGAGGCGCGTCGCCCGTTAGGCAGCGACGCGTCCCCGAAGCAACCATCAAAGGGGATCAGCCATGTACGAGTTTCTTCAGGAGACCGTTGCGAGCAACATGACGAGATCGGTACGAAGCGTCGCTCCCGAAATGACCGTCGGCGACTTGTACCGGTTGTTCGCGAAAGACGACTATGACGCCTATCCCGTGCTCCGCGACGATATTGTGGTCGGGTTCGTCACGAAGCTGGACGCCCTGAAGGTGTTCGCCTGTCCGGTAGATCACATGCTGCCACGTTACGACGATCGCATGGGAACGACGGTCGATGAGATCATGTCGTCCGATGTGATCGCGGTCGAGCCGGATACAAATCTGCAGCGCGTCCTTCAGCTAATGGTCGCGCATCGGCTCAAGAGCCTACCGGTGATCGACAAGTATCACCACCTGGTCGGGATTATTGCTCGCGAGGATGTCATGCGGGCCCTGGCGCGCTGCACGAAACGGCAGGCGCCTCCGCTGGTTCCCTGCGAGACTGTCCGATGTCTACGTTTGGTTTAGATCGGGTTCTCTCGCCTCGATCGGTCGCGCTTGTCGGCGGCAGTTCGCGTCCGTCTTCGCTCGGTCTGGCGGTACTCATGAACCTCAAGACATGCGGTTTTGCCGGCCGCATCGCCGTAGTCAATCCGAAATACACTGCGATCGATGGCGAGATTACGTCCCGGGATATCAAATCACTTCCATTCGTTCCCGACCTCGTTGCGATCACGGCGCCTGCGGCCGCGATTCCCGGAATCATATCGGACGCTGCCGCGGTCGGTGCCGCCGGTGCGGTCATCCTGTCCGCCGGCCTCGGACATGGTGCCGGCTCGCTAGCCGAGACGGTCGCGCAGACGGCGCGCCGGCACGGCATGCGCCTGATCGGGCCGAACTGTCTCGGCGTCATGGTGCCGCGCGCGAAGCTCAATGCGAGTTTTGCCGCGCATCAGCCCGCCGAAGGCTGTCTTGCCCTGATCTCGCAGTCCGGGGCCGTCGCTGCCGCGATGATCGAATGGGCGGCAGAGCGGCGGCTCGGCTTCTCCGGCATCGTGTCGATCGGAGATCAGCTCGACGTCGATGTCGCCGATCTGCTCGATTATTTCGCGCAGGACGATCATACCAACGCGATCCTGCTCTACGTCGAGGCCGTCAGGGATGCGCGCAAGTTCATGTCGGCCGCGCGCGCCGCGGCACGGCTCAAGCCCCTGATTGTCGTGAAAGCGGGCCGGGTGGCGCAAGGCGCCAAGGCCGCAGCCACCCATACGGGAGCGCTCGCCGGTTCGGACGCCGTCTATGACGCGGCGTTCCGCCGGGCCGGCATGCTGCGCGTGTACGACCTTCGGGAACTGTTCGACTGCGCCGAGTTGCTTGGCCGCGGCTTCGTTCCGCGCGGCAACCGCCTGTCGATCCTGACCAATGGCGGCGGGCTCGGCATCCTCGCGATCGACCGGCTCGTTGAGCTCGGTGGCGTTCCTGCAGGCCTGACGACGGAGACGATTGCGGCGCTCGATCGGGTCCTGCCGCAAGGCTGGTCTCGTGCCAACCCCATCGATATCTCCGGCGATGCCGACGCTGCCCGCTACGTGGCCGCGCTCGGCCCGCTGCTCGAGGACGCCAACAGCGACGCCGTGCTGGTCATGAACGTGGAAACGGCTGTTGCGCCGACCGAACGGATTGCCGAAGCGGTCACGCGGTGCGTTGACGGCCGCCGAGCCAGGAACAGCGAGGTAGCCGCACTGGTGCTTGCGTCGTGGGATGGTGCCGACGCCCGCACGGCGGCGACCTTCGAGCGGGCGCGCGTCCCGCATTTCCCGACCGAGGACGATGCAGTGCGCGCCTTCATGTATCTGGTGAGATACCGCGATGCTTCCATCGCGCTGGCCGCAACGCCGCCCAGCAGCGCCTCGACGTTTGCGCCGCGGACGGCGGCGGCGAGGCACGTGATCGCGAAGGCGCTGTCCGAGAGGCGGGAATGGCTCGACCCGATCGAGATCGTCGCGCTGTTCGAGGCTTATGATATTCCGATCGTTCCGACCGTCGTGGCCCGTGATGCCGACGATGCCGTGGACAAGGCAGCGCCCTTCCTGGCGCAAGGGCTTGCCGTGGCGGTGAAGCTGTTCTCGCGCGACATCAGGCACAAGTCGGACATCGGCGGTGTCATTCTCGGCCTGCGGACTCGCGAAAGCGTCGCACAGGCCGCCAGGACGGTGCTGGCGCGCGCTCGTGCCGCGCGTCCGGATGCCGCCCTGCAGGGCGTGACGATCCAGCCGATGATCGAGCGGCGGGCGGCACGTGAGCTGATCCTTGGCATTGCCGACGATCCGACCTTCGGCCCGGTGATCGTGTTTGGCCGCGGCGGCACCGCGGTCGAGGTGATCGACGACAAGGCGTTGGCGCTGCCACCCCTCGACATGAACCTGGCGCGCGACCTCGTCGGGCGCACGCGGGTCTCGCGGTTGCTTGCCGCCTACCGCGACGTACCCGCCGTTCCGGAAGATGTCGTTCCGCGCACCCTCGTCAAGCTGGCGCAGATGGCGGCCGATATTCCCGAAGTCGCTGAGCTCGATATCAATCCGCTGCTGGCTGACGAAACCGGCGTGATGGCGCTCGACGCGCGGGTGGCGGTCCGCAAGCCCGCGCGGCTGTTCGCCGGTCAGACACGACTTGCAGTGCGGCCCTACCCGTCGCAGTGGGAGGGCGAGCTTGCTCTAAGGGATGGCTCGCGCGTCGTGGTGCGGCCGCTGCGGCCGGAAGATGAGCCCATGGTGGAGAGCTTCTTCAAGCGAGTGACCGCCGAAGATCTCAGGCTTCGCTTCTTTCAGGCGATGAAGAATTTCTCGCACGCGTTCATTGCGCGGTTGACCCAACTCGACTACGCGCGTGCGATGGCCTTTGCGGCGCTGGATCCAACTACGGGTGCCATGGTTGGAGCGGTCCAGCTTCATTCCGACTCGCTCTATGAGAATGCCGAGTACGCTATCCTGTTGCAGTCTGATCTCAAGGGCAAAGGGCTTGGATGGGCGCTGATGCAGCTCCTGATCCGTTATGCGAAGTCGGAAGGGCTGAAGCGGCTGTCTGGCGAAGTGCTGGCCGAGAACAGCACCATGTTGAGCATGTGCCATGAGATCGGATTCACGGCGGCCACAGAGCCGACCGACCACAGGATCGTCAATGTCGTTCTCGATCTCTCCCTTCCGGTGGTGGATGCCTTGGGCGTCGACATCCTGATCCGGCAAAGTGCAATCAGAGCGGCGTGACGGCGACGACCCGGTAAGGATGCATGCCGTCCACCTCATGGACGGAGGCATATTCGCCGACCCGAAAGGGCTCACTGCCGAAATGAAACCCGGCTTCATCGGCGGTGGCGCCGGCAACGTCATAGTGAAAGCGCCAGCTGTCGGCCGGTCCATGCACGAGGTGGCCGAGCTGATCGTCTTCGCCCGGCCGTTGGCGGATGACACGGCACGCGTCGCGATGGGCTCTCCAGGTCTCGACATCGATCCGCGATGTCGTGTCGAGCGGGGCGACGATGACATAGCCGATCGCGGACGCACCCTCGGGGTGATCGTGCTCGCGGGCGCGCTCGAGCCGGACCTGCCTGAACGAGTGCGGCAACGCGGTGTTTTGCAAAGGTTTGAAGGCGGCGCGATTCATCTGAAATCTCCTGAGCACGCCCGAGGCTGCCGGGCAATCTGTCAAATCATAAGGCCACCGCTTGCCAAGCCGTTGATCTCGGTCAAGCGCATTCCGGGGCACGGTGAGGCCGATTGCGCTGGGTCAAACACAGGCGTCTCCAGCACCCTAAGGTGAGCTGCAAATTGGAGTCAGAATCGTGCTCAACGCCCCAGCCCTGATAGCGAATGCGAATGATCCGCGCGTGCTCACCGCATGTGGGGCCTGGAACGTTGCCAACGTCGAGGCGCTGGAGCGGCTGTGCGCGCACGCCGCGAGCACCGATATCGGCTCGATCGATGTACGGCGTGTCACCGCGCTCGACACCGTCGGGGCCTGGCTGCTTGAAAGGCTCGCCCGCGGTCGCGCGACCAGAGCAGTTCTCACCGGTGCCGATGGCCCATATGGCGACCTGCTGGAAGAGGTGCGGGGACTGAATCGCTCGGGCTGCGCCGAACGCAGACCGGTCAACCCAGTGCTGCAGAAGCTTGATCAACTCGGCCGCGGCAGCAGGCGGCTGGCATCCGATTCGGCGGCATTCCTACATATGCTCGGCGCCTTCAGCCTAGCGCTGCTTGGCATTTTCAGGCATCCGCGATCGTTCCGATTGACGTCGACCGTCTATCAGCTCGGCCGGGTGGGCTGGCAGGCGGTGCCGATCATGGTGCTGATCACGTTCCTGATCGGTGCCATCATCGCCCAGCAGGGCATCTTCCATTTCCGCCGCTTTGGCGCGGAATCCTATGTCGTGGACATGGTTGGCATCCTCGTGCTGCGCGAGATTGGCGTGCTGATCGTGGCCATCATGGTGGCCGGACGATCCGGCAGCGCCTATACGGCCGAGATCGGTGCGATGAAGATGCGCGAGGAGATCGACGCGCTCAGCACCATGGGGCTCGATCCTGTCGCGGTGCTGATCCTGCCACGAATCCTGGCGCTGGTGGTGGCGCTGCCGATCCTCGCCTTTCTCGGCTCGCTCGCGGCGCTCTATGGCGGCGGGCTCATCGCGTGGCTTTATGGCGGCATGAGTCCGGCGATCTTCATTGCACGCCTCCATGACGCGGTTTCGGTCACTCATTTCGAGGTCGGGATCATCAAGGCGCCGTTCATGGCGCTCGTGATTGGGCTTGTCGCGGCCGTCGAGGGATTGAGCGTCAAGGGCAGCGCGGAGTCGTTGGGGCAGCAGACGACGGCATCGGTCGTAAAATCGATCTTCCTGGTGATCGTGCTCGACGGGTTGTTCGCGGTCTTCTTCGCTTCGATCGGGATGTAGCCATGGCCGACACGCCAGCGATCCATATTAGCGACCTCGTGGTCGGTTTCGGCGAGAAGATCATCCTCGATCATCTCGATCTCGACGTGAACGACGGCGAAATTCTCGGCCTCGTGGGCGCGTCTGGCGGCGGAAAGTCGGTGCTGATGCGGACATTGGTTGGCTTACTTCCGAAGCGGAGCGGACAGATCGATTTCGCAGGCGACAGCGATGACGAGCGCCGCTGGGGCGTGCTGTTCCAGCAGGGGGCGCTGTTTTCGGCCCTGACGGCTCGCCAGAACATCCAGTTTCCGCTGCGCGAGCGCGCACGGCTGTCGCCGGGGCTGCTGGACGAAATTGCGGACGCGAAGCTCGAGATGGTTGGCCTGAAGCGCGAAGACGGGGACAAGTATCCGTCCGAGCTCTCGGGCGGCATGACCAAGCGGGTTGCGCTCGCGCGGGCGCTGGCGCTCGACCCCTCGCTCCTGTTTCTCGACGAGCCAACCTCCGGTCTCGATCCCATCGCCGCGGGAGAATTCGATGCCCTGATCCGGACGCTGCACCGGACGTTGCGCTTCACCGTGTTCATGGTGACACACGACCTGAACAGCCTGCAGGCCATCTGCGACCGCGTCGCCGCGCTCGCCGACGGCAGGATCGCGGCAATCGGGCGGCTGTCATCGGTGCTCAAGTCCGATCATCCCTGGGTCCAGGCCTACTTTCATGGTGCCCGGGCGCAGAAGCTGGGCCTCGGCAATTAGGCAGAGAGAGACGCATATGGAAATCCGCGCGCCCTACATCGTCGTTGGTGCATTCGTGTTATCGGCGATCGTCGCTGTGTTCGGCTTCGTTTACTGGCTGAACAATGTCGGGGGGATTGGGAAACGGCAGACATATCAGCTGGTTTTCGCCGATCCGGTGCCCGGACTGCTGGTCGGGGCGGGCGTCCTCTTCAATGGCATCCGCGTCGGCGAAGTGACCGCGCTTGAGCTGGTTCCGGACCGTCCGCGCGAGGTTCACGCCACGATCGCAGTCGCCGAGCGTACGCCGGTGCATAGCGATACGCGCGTCGGCCTCGATTTCCAGGGACTGACTGGTGTTCCGGTGATCGCGCTCGAAGGCGGCGATGATCCCCAGGCGCCGCCGGCGCGCGAACCGCTGGTGGCCGAAAAGGGGGCCGGGCGGAGCATGACGCAGGCCGCCCGCGATGCACTACGCCGGGTCGATGCCGTCCTGTCCGAGAACGCCGCGCCGCTGCACAGCACGATCGACAATCTCAGCACGTTCGCCGAAGGGCTCGCGCGCAACACGCCGAAGCTCGACGGTATCGTGGCCGGGCTGGAACGCATGACCGGCGGTGGTGCGCCCGCGCCGCGCAAGGTAGTGTACGACCTTCACGCGGTGGACGACTTCGGAGCGCAGCGCCATGCCAATCTGCCCGAGCAACTGGTCATGGCGGAGCCGACCGCGATCGCACGCTTGCAGACCCAGCGCTTCCTGTTTTCCCCGGATGAAGAAAGTCAGGGGTTCGAAGGTGCGCAGTGGGGCGATAGTCTCCCGGTGCTGGTGCAGGCGCGGTTGCTGCAGAGCTTCGAGAATTACGACGTCGACCATGCGCCACTGCGGGCCGACAGCGGTGTAGAGGGTACGCCGCGCCTGCTGATCGACCTGCGTCGGTTCGAAATTGTGCAGGGAGCCCAACCGCGCGCGACGATCTCCCTGTCCGCGAAAATCGTCGATCGAAATGGGCAGGTAAAGGCCGCCAAGCTTCTTGAGGGATCCGAAGGAATAAACTCGCTCACACCATCCGAGGCGGCAGCCGCATTCGATCGGGCCTTCGGGTCTCTCGCAAGGGAGCTTGTGATGTGGGTTGCATCGACGGACTAGCGACCTGTGCGCAGCAGGCTGCGGCAGTGCCGCGCAATACTGACTTCCTCATTGGTCGGAATGACAAGTACGTCGACCGGGCTGCCCTTCGCGGCGATGCGTTGTTCGCCCTGCGCATTTGCAGCCGTATCGATGCTGACGCCGAGCCAGGAGAGGCGATCGCAGACGCGTTGCCGGATGTCCAGGGCATGCTCGCCTATGCCGCCGGTGAACACCAGGCCGTCGAGGCCCGCAAGGGTATTTGCCATCACGGCGACTTCTGCGGCGACACGAAATGTGAAGAGATCGACCGCTTCGCGGGCCTCGGGCTTTTGGCTCGCCAGTAGGGCGCGCATGTCGGCTGACAGCCCTGAGACGCCGAGCAGGCCCGAACCTTCGTACAGCAAATGTTGTACGTCATCGACCGACATCCTTTCTTCCTGCAAGAGATAAAGCAGTACGCCGGGATCTATCGTTCCACAGCGGGTCCCCATGACGAGACCGTCGAGCGGGGTCAATCCCATGGTGGTGTCGACGCTGTTGCCCTTCTGCAGGGCACAGAGGCTCGCGCCGTTGCCGAGATGCGCCACGACGACGCGCTTGTCCGCCCATTGCGGCGCGATCGCGGCGAGTTGGCTCGCGACGTATTCGAAGGAGAGGCCGTGGAAGCCGTAGCGACGGATGCCGCGCTCCTCAAAGTGCCGCGGGATGGCAAAGCGGCTGGCCGGCGGCGCCAGGCCGTGATGGAAGGCCGTGTCGAAGCAGGCGATCTGCGTCAGCTGCGGCCGCAGCGATTGCACGGCGCGGACCGGCGCCAGGCAGCGCGGCTGGTGCAGCGGCGCAAGCGGCGTCAAGGCCTCCAGCGCGGCGATAGTCTGCCCTGTGATGACGACCGGTCGATAGAACGCACGCCCGCCATGGACGATACGATGCCCGACGGCGGCGAGCTTGCCGCCGGCGAGATAGTCCTCGATCCAGGCAAATACGTCGCTGAACAGGCCGTTGTCCCCCGACGTGCCGCTCGGGCGACGCCTCTCGAACAGCTGCCTGCCCGAGGCATCGCTTATCACGATGCGCGGGACTTTCTCCTGCTCATCGAGCAAGCCCCTGCATTGCAGCTTTGGCTCGGCCGGTGCGATGTCGAACAGGCCGAACTTGATGCTGGACGAGCCGGCGTTGAGCACCAGGACGCTGTCGGACATGGACCGTCTCTCTCGCGTGTTCGCTGCCTCAGTCAACGGATTTGTGGTCTGTCGTACCGTAGGGCCAGACCCAGTCACGGATCTGCGGCATGTCCTCGCCATGCTCGCGCACGTAGCGGGTGTGCTCGGTCAGGGCGTCACGGAATCGCCGCTTGACGTGGGCTGCCGCGATGTCGAGCCCCGGCACGCGCTCGATTGCCTCGATGGCGAGATGGAAGCGGTCGAGGCCGTTCAACACCACCATGTCGAACGGGGTCGTGGTGGTGCCTTCCTCCGCGAAGCCCCGCACGTGCATTCCGTCGTGATTGGTGCGGCGGTAGGTCAAGCGATGGATCAGATAGGGATAGCCGTGATAGGCGAAGACGACAGGCTTGTCGCGGGTGAACAGGCTGTCGAAGTCGCGGTCGGACAGGCCGTGCGGATGCTGCTCCATCGGCTGCAGCGTCATCAAGTCAACCACGTTGACGACGCGGATCTTTAGTTCCGGCAGCGCCTTGCGGAGCAGGTCGACGGCGGCGAGCGTCTCCAGCGTCGGAACGTCGCCGGCGCAGGCCATCACCACGTCGGGCTCAGCATTGGGGGGCTCGGTGCCGGCCCAATCCCATATCCCGATGCCGGCTTCGCAATGGGTGATTGCCGCACGCATCGAAAGCCATTGCGGGGCAGGTTGCTTGCCCGCCACGATCACATTGATGCGGTCATAGGTGCGCAAGCAGTGATCGCCGACCCAGAGCAGGGTGTTGGCATCGGGCGGAAGGTAGACGCGGACAATGTCGGCCTTCTTGTTGGTGACGAGATCGACGAAGCCGGGATCCTGATGACTGAATCCGTTGTGGTCCTGACGCCAGACATGCGAGGTGAGGAGATAGTTCAGCGACGCGATCGGTCGTCGCCAAGGCAGCGCGCGCGAGACATTCAGCCATTTGGCGTGCTGGTTGAACATTGAATCCACGATGTGGATGAAGGCTTCATAGCAGGAGAAGAAGCCGTGCCGGCCCGTGAGCAGATAGCCTTCGAGCCAGCCCTGGCAGAGATGCTCGCTCAGGACTTCCATCACGCGGCCGTCATGGGCGAGGTGGACGTCGTAAGGCTCGATGCCTTCCATCCAGACCCGGTCGGTGGCCTCGAATACCGCGTCGAGCCGGTTCGACGCGGTTTCGTCCGGACCCATGATGCGGAAATTGCGGGCTTCCGCATTCAACTCCACGACCTCGCGCAAGAACTTGCCGAGTTCCCGCGTGGCTTCGGCGACGACCTCGCCCGGAGCGGTGACCTCGACCGCATACGCACGGAAATCCGGCAGCTTCAGCTCCCGCTTCAGGAGGCCGCCATTGGCGTGCGGGTTGGCACCCATCCGACGGGCGCCTGCGGGCGCAAGGGCTTGCAATTCAGCTACCAGCCGCCCGTTTGCATCGAACAGGCTTTCAGGCTCGTAGCTCCTCATCCAATGCTCGAGCAGCTTCAGATGCTCGGGGTTGCCGCGCGGGTTGGCGATCGGCACCTGATGTGCACGCCAGAATCCTTCGACCTTCAACCCATCGACCTCCTTCGGTCCGGTCCAGCCCTTCGGGCTGCGCAGCACGATCATCGGCCATCGCGGCCGCTTAAGGTCGCCGGGCTGCTGCCGCGCGGCTTGCTGGATTGCGCGGATGCTGCCGAGCGCAGTGTCGAGCGTGCTGGCCATCGAGCGATGCATCGCATGCGGATCGTCGCCTTCGACGAACAGCGGCTCGTAGCCGTAGCCAGTGAAGAGGCTACGGACGTCCTCGTCATCCATCCGCCCCAGCACGGTGGGATTGGCAATCTTGTAGCCATTGAGGTGCAGGATTGGCAGCACTGCGCCGTCATGCTTCGGGTTCAAGAACTTGTTGGAATGCCAGGAGGCCGCGAGCGGGCCGGTCTCTGCCTCGCCGTCGCCGACGACGCAAACGGCGATCAAATCGGGGTTGTCGAACACTGCGCCATATGCGTGAACCAACGCATAGCCGAGTTCACCGCCTTCGTGGATCGAGCCGGGTGTTTCCGGCGCGGCGTGGCTTGGAATGCCGCCGGGGAAGGAGAATTGACGGAACAGCTTGCGCAAGCCGTCCAAATCGCGCGTCACCTCCGGATAGAGCTCCGTGTAGGTTCCTTCGAGATAGGTGTTCGCGACCATGCCGGGGCCGCCATGGCCGGGACCGCAGATATAGATGACGTTGAGGTGGGAAGTGCGGATTGCACGATTGAGGTGAGCATAGATGAAGTTGAGCCCGGGCGTGGTGCCCCAATGTCCAAGCAGGCGCGGCTTGATGTGCTCCGGCTTCAGCGGCTCTCTCAGAAGCGGATTCGCGAGCAGGTAGATCTGTCCAACGGAGAGATAATTGGCGGCTCGCCAATAGCGGTCGAGCAGCACAAGATCGTCCGCCCGCGCTTGCTCGTTTGGAGTGGTCGCAGATTGCATGTCGTTCTCCCGGGATTCAAAGATGACCTCGGACGCCGCTATCGGTTCCACGTTAGAGGGCGAATGTGACGGGAATGGCTTGAGCCAGCTCAAAGATGCACGCCAATTCGAGTCGAAACCGCAACGTTGCTGCGAACGTCCATCCAATCCTGGCGTCCAAGGAACGGAAGGTTCAATCGTTCGAAAGCGGAACCGGCTCCTTCGAGGCAAGGTTTGCTCGCGCTCCCACGAGTTCCGGCGGCGGTTATCTCAGGGCCATCTCTGGAGGCCTCACGCTGACCCGCAGTAACGCCGCGCGCCTGCCGGGGTTCTGCCAATTTCTCAGCATCATGCGGCGAGACAAAAAGATGCCCGGCAAAGCCGGGCATTGAATATCGAGACAACCCCAGGGAGAATAGGTCACTCGTCCTAACAGCTGCATTCAAGCATGCGATGCCGGGCGACGATTTGAGCTAGCGCAATAAATCGTAGATTAGTCTTTACCAGGAGTCAGGACGAGACCGTTCCTGCTCCAGGTCGCTTGGCACCATGCCATATGTCCTCAGCACGGTCATTTTCGTCCCCGGATGGCCGGTACGGACGACTGCCGCGGCACCCGCGTGGCCGAACGTCTTCCATAAATGCTTGGCGTGCTCAATCGCCGCGGCGGGGCTGGCGCACTTGGCCTGCTGGCCTGGAACGAGTTCGCCATCGGTCCGATCGTACGGCAGGGCAATGAAGTGCGCGATCTCGTCCATCGATGGCCCTTTCTCGTTCGGTCGACTTCACCCAGAAAATGATGGTTCGGAGGGGCTATCTTGATCTCCCTCGGCCCATTTCGCTTGATCCGGATCAAGGCGGAATGGCGCATTTTGTTGCTGTTGGTGGGGTCGAAAGGGAGCTTGCTTGCCATTGAGCTTCCTCCTCTCGAATATGGGCTGGCCAGGGCAATGGGAAACCTCGTGCACTTTCCGGCACCGCGTCGCGCGAACTGCGAACAGGAACAGGTGGCGTCAGGAGCGGACATTCGCCATTCCGTCCGCCAACTGTTGCTCGCAGCTTGAGGCTAGAGCCCGGCAGCGATGGCGATCCGCATCAATTCCGACATGCTGCGCACATTGGTCTTGGCCATCAGGTTGGCACGGTAGACCTCGACCGTGCGTGGGCTGATGCCAAGATCGTGGGCGATCACTTTGTTGATCTTGCCCGCCACGAGCCCCCGCAGAACGTCACGTTCGCGCGGCGAGAGATCCACCAGGCGAGCCTCGGCCTCGCGCTTGACCGTACCGTCGGCGGGGGCCGCCGACTGCATTTGCAACGCTTCGCCGATTGCACGCAAGAGCGCCTCGTCCTCGAACGGTTTTTCGATGAAGTCAACCGCGCCTGCCTTCATCGCCTCGACCGCGAGTGCGACGTCTCCATGGCCAGTCATCAGAATGACGGGACATGCGACTGCGTCGGCCTTGAGTTTGCGGACCAATTCGAGGCCGCTCATGCCCGGCATACGGATATCAGATACAATGCAGTCGACTGTTCTGCCGGCGAGATGATCGAGAAAATCGGTTGCCGTCTCATAAGAGGTTACGGCAAAGCCGTTGACGTCAAGAAGGAAGGCCAGTGAGTCTCGCATAGCTGGATCATCGTCGATCACGAGAATTGTACGCCGCGTTGTCATGCTTCTTCTCCGTCCTCCGCGAACGGGAGGATGAACTGAAAAACCGTGCCGCCACCAGCGTTTGGCGTCACATCGATGCGTCCGCCATGGGATTCGATGATGGTCCGGCAGATCGAGAGGCCGACACCCATGCCATGCTCCTTGGTCGTGATAAAGGGCTGAAATAAACGGTCGGCGATATCGGGGCTAATGCCCGGGCCGGTATCGGCGATAGTGAACGTCGCAACACCGTTAGTGTTGGCGACGCCGACGGTCAATTCGCGGCGCGGGCCCGAGGCCATCGCCTCGATCGCGTTGCGAACCAGGTTGAGCACGACCTGCTGAATCTGGATTTTGTCAACGATGATCGGGGGCATGTCCCGGTCGCTGCGGATCGCCACCCGGACGCCCTGCTCCTTGGCGCCGAGCAGCGCTAATGCGACAGCCTCTTCGAGCAGGGTGGCCGGGCTCTCCAGGGACTGCTGGGTCTCGCCCTTCGCGACAAATTCGCGCAGACGCTTGATGATGTCGCCGGCCCGTAGGGCTTGCTGCGCGGCCCGCTCGAGCGCATCCCGAATGCGGGTAGCATCCGGTATTTCCGACGGCAGCAGCGCCTTCGCACCGCGCATGTAGTTCGTGATGGCTGACAGCGGCTGGTTGATCTCATGCGCGATTGAGGACGCCATCTCACCCATAGCGGTCAATCGCGACACATGAACCAGCTCGGACTGCAGCTCCTGAAGCCGCCTTTCCTGCGCCCGACGCTCGGTGAGATCGCGGATAAAGCCGGTGAAGAAGCGTTCTCCGCGTACCTTAGCCTCGCCGACGGCGAGCTCCATCGGAAACGTCGAGCCGTCACTCCGTTCTCCGACCACGATGCGGCCGATGCCGATGATGCGCCGTTCGCCGGTCGTAAGGTATCGCTCGAGATACCGGTCGTGCTCGCCGCGATACGGCTGTGGCATCAGACTCGAAACGTTCGTTCCGACGACCTGGTCCGCTTTCCAGCCAAACAGGCGCTCGGCTGCAGCGCTGAAGGAGCGAATAATGCCGTGGTCGTCGATGACAATCATCGCGTCAGGGACCGTGTCTAGGATCGACTGCAGATGGGCCTGGCGATTTCGCGCCTGATCGCTCTCCTTCAGTAGCCGGTCACCCATAAAGCCAAGGATCGGACCGAGGACAGCAAAACAGGCGATATCGATCAGATTCGCAGGCTCAGTGACCAGGCTCCTGCCGAGGAATTTGGCGCTGATGACGAGGCAGAGCAGGGTGGTGAGGATCGCCGGACCGCGGCCGCCGGCGAACGCGGCAAACAGCACGGCGGGGACAAAGATGATCGTGAAGGTCCGGTCTTCGAGATAGTTATCGAGCCCCGCGCGCACCGCGAATACGAGCGCGGCCGCTGCCGCGGCAGTGCCATAGCGGTACCAGATGCGGTCGGACATATTCCCCCGGCAAAGCCCTCAAATCCGCTTCGACAGTACAACGTTCAGGTACCTGAAGCCAACCGTCGCTCTGATGGGCACGTCTTCGGCGACCTTGACCAGGAATCTGCTCATTTGCCCCAAGCGCGCCAATGCGTCGGCTGCACCAGGATGCGTTCGACGGTCCCCGCCTTCATCCAGCCGCCCAGGATGCGGCGGCAGGGGAAGACGAGCTTGTGAATAGCGTTACCTTCGATGACGGCGAGCTCAAGGTCTCGATCGAAGGGGGCTGTCGCGACCCCCTTCCATGTCTCGCTGACGCCGGCCCTTGGGCGCTCTGGAGCGTCGGGTGCCGGCATGTCAGGCGGCCTTCTGAGTAGCCTCGTCGACACTGCCGGTCTTTCTAGCAAACAGGTTCAGCTCGATCGTGCCCAGCGAACGCGCGGTCTCGATCGCGTACGTCGCGTCGTTCGCGCCACGCGCGGTAACGCCCTTGGCCCAGTCCTGCAGCGCTGTGATCTTCTCGGCGACCGAGGCGGTAGAATTGAACCTGCGGAAGAGTTCCCAGGCCTCGTTCGCTTCGATTTGCATCTGCTCGAACCAGTGCCGGTTTGCCTCGACCAGTTTCTCCGAGAATTCCGACTGGACGGCCATCGCGCGCTTCGCATAGCTCTGGATGGCGTCGGAGACGGGCCGGGCTTCGCTGTGGTCTGTCATGTTCAACCTCCTTCGTTGAGGAAGGCTTTTCTTTCCACACGTCCGGCACTTGCGTGTTGATGTGCGTCAACTCGATAGCCTTCCGGATCGCACGGTTCTGGTGATCGAGTTAGCCGCGCTTGGGATCGACGACTGCGCCGGTTCGCAGGTTGATGAAGTGGATGCCATCACAAGCGGCGCAGGAGATCGAATGCAGATCGTCAGTCAGAGGTCCGGACGGGTCATCGGGAAGCAGGCCTTGGACGCGATCACCGGTAGTCGGACACGAGAAGATAATGGGGCGTAAAGCCGTTCTGTCTGCCATTTGCACAATCCTGACGGAGCGGCATCGTCTGGCGGGGCGCGCCGCGCCGCATTGATGCACGTCAAAAATCCGGTGCACGGTCGAGGCGGCGCCGGCGGCCTAGAACGGGCGACGGCGATGGTGCCGAGCAAGGCTGGATCCGGCCGGCTGGCTGAGCGAAGGCCGCTTTGCCTGCAAGATCATCCGGACGAAGGCCACGACAACGATCGCGAGCGCTCCGAGCGAGGCGAGCAGATTCTGCAGCATGATTTGTTCTCCTGACTAACTGCCAATACCTTCGATCTTTGATCATCGGTCGTGGCGCCTTGATTCCCGACAAGCGCGGGCATTGAGAAGGATCAAGATGAACGGGCCGATCATGTGCGAGCTTGCTGCGGGCATTGAAAGGAGAGCGGCAATGCGCGCACACCAGATTATGGCGAGACATCTCATTATTGTTGGAACCGAGACCTTAATTATCGAGGCCGCCAAGTTGATGCTGGATCATCATGTCAGCGGCCTACCGGTGGTCGATTCGGCTGGAAGATTGGTCGGAATCCTGTCGGAGAGCGACTTTTTGCGGCGAAGCGAGATCGGCACGCAACGTCGGCGTGGCCGCTGGCTTCAGTTCCTTCTCGGCCCCGGCTATGCAGCTGCGGACTTTGTCCACGAGCGCGGGCGGAAGGTCGGAGAGATCATGTCGTGTGATCCCGTTACCGTGACGGAAGAAGCGCCCCTGCCTGATCTTGTCGATCTCATGGAGAGGATGGGGGTCAAACGGCTGCCGGTGATGCGCGAGGGGCGCCTCGTTGGCCTCGTGACACGTGCCGATCTGCTGCGGGCAGTCGCGTCTATTGCGCACCAGATCCCGGATCCTACGGCGGATGACAAGCACATCCACGATCGCATCGTGCGAGTCCTCGACGGTGCAAATTGGTGTCCGCTCGGGCTGCAGGTCTCGGTGCGCAACGGCGAGGTGCACCTCCGTGGGGTCATCACGGACGAGCGGGCGAGGCAGGCTGCGATTGTCGCCGCGGAGAATGTCGCCGGCGTCAAGGAAGTGCACGATCATCTGTGCTACATCGACACCTATTCCGGCTTCTATATCCAATCCGCGGAAGACGAACGAGCAGCTGCAGCGAAAGCAGCAAAGGAGACGGCAGGATGATCGTTCGCCCCGCAATCGCTCTGATCCCGCTGATCGCGACTGCGGTGGTAAGCGCCGATGTCGTGGGCTTCGCCGCAACATTGATGACGATCTTTGTAATCGTGGGCTTCGCGGTCACTGCCGCAGGATGGACCGTCAATGGCAAGACGACGTCAATACCGGCAGTCCGGCCGTCATCCGCGGACTGGACATCTCACCACAGATAGCACCTCGTCCGGCCTGGTCTCAGTGCCCGATGATGAGAGCCAGACGTCGCGAAAGGCTCGTCGCTCGAGTTCCTGGCGGTCGAGGACGTTCAAGGCTCTGCTCGCCTTCGATATCCTCTACAATAGGACAGCCGCGCCTCAGAGCATTCCGTTGCGGCAGATCAATACGGGCGTCTCGCGCCAATGGCAGCATGAGCAAGGAATCAGCCCAAGCGAGGGTGCCATGACATCATTTGACGTTCGTTTCATCAAAACGGTTTGCGACGATACCGGCCACGAACATCGCGCCTGCCAGGCAGCGTTCAGGGTTGACGCTGTCTCGCTTTCCGCGGCTGCACAGCTGGCCGAGGCCGACTTCTGCAGACAGAAGGGCGTCCGCGACTGGACGATCTTTGCCGATTCCATGGAGCTTCGAACGCCGCCGGCTTTGCCGTCGGCCTGGGGCGGCTAGCGCCCCTTGGGCGGCCGTCGCGGTCGATTGGCGCGCTATCGCGTGCTTGATCGGTATCAAATCGACAATCGGGTCCTTCGGCTAGAGATGGAGAGCCAAAAGGGGGTGAGAAATGACCGACCGATCAGCTGGCAATAGCTCGCCGCAATTCAAGAATCTTCTCGCGCGCTTGCGAGCGTTTCTTGTGCGTCGACACGAATTCGATCTGTTGACCGCCAGGGAGATCGACGAGGTCGCGCACGAGCTGAATCTGCCGACGTCGGACCTTCGTGCGCTTGCCCGCGAGCAAGGTTCGCCGGAGTTGCTCAGCAAGCGTCTCGATCATGCAGGGTTGTCCGAGCAGACGCTCGCGTCGTCCCATTGCGATGTGTTGCGTGATCTGCAGCGAGTGTGCGGTCTATGCCGTGAGAAGGCTCGCTGCGCCGCGGATCTCGCGCGGGAAAGGCGGGCCAGTCCGGCACGATACTGTCCGAATGAACTGACCCTGACGGCGCTGAGCCGCGGCGCCAGCGGCGCTCGGCATGGCGCAGGAATTGATGCCGATCAAGTAGCTGGCGGCGAGATTGTAGTCTCCATGACGCCACCGCATCCAAAGAAAGCTTCCACATGACAAGTCCATCTTCCGTTTCAAAGTCGATGACGATGGGCGAAGCCGGCTTGACGTCTTCACTTGCGGTTTTTGCCTTCGTTAGCTTTCTGGGCGCGGCGATGGGGCACGATGCGGCGTTCAGTTTTCACGCGTCGCTTGCTTGTGCCGCCAGCCTGATCTCCGTGGTCATGATCGGCAATCGCTACCTTGACCGTCCTGCAGAATTGCCACCGGCGGAGATCGGCGGGCGCCCCAATTACAACCTTGGCCCGATCAAGTTCGCGTCCGCCATGGCGATGTTCTGGGGCATCGCGGGTTTCACTGTGGGTCTGATCATCGCCATGCAGCTGGCCTGGCCGGCGCTTAATTTCGATCTGCCCTGGACGACATTCGGCCGCCTGCGGCCGCTGCATACGTCGGCCGTGATCTTCGCGTTCGGCGGCAACGTCCTGATCGCAACGTCGTTTTATGTCGTGCAAAAGACCTGCCGCACTCGCCTTGCAGGCGACCTGTCGCCCTGGTTCGTCGTGGTCGGCTACAACTTCTTCATCCTGATCGCCGGCACCGGCTACCTGCTCGGCGTGACCCAGTCGAAGGAATACGCCGAGCCGGAATGGTACGCCGACTTCTGGCTGACGATCGTCTGGGTGACGTATCTGCTCGTGTTCCTGATGACGCTGGTAAAGCGCAAGGAGCCGCATATCTTCGTCGCCAACTGGTTTTACCTGGCGTTCATCATCACGATCGCGGTGCTGCATCTCGGCAACAATCCCGCGCTGCCGGTTTCCTTCCTCGGCTCGAAGTCCTACATCGCCTGGGGCGGTGTGCAGGATGCGATGTTCCAGTGGTGGTACGGCCACAACGCGGTCGGGTTCTTCCTGACCGCCGGCTTCCTGGCAATCATGTACTACTTCATTCCGAAGCGGGCGGAGCGTCCGGTCTATTCATACCGGCTTTCGATCATCCATTTCTGGGCGCTGATCTTCCTCTACATTTGGGCCGGCCCGCATCATCTGCACTACACGGCGCTGCCGGACTGGGCGCAGACGCTCGGCATGACGTTCTCGATCATGCTCTGGATGCCGTCCTGGGGCGGCATGATCAACGGCCTGATGACGCTGTCGGGAGCGTGGGACAAGCTGCGCACCGATCCCGTGCTGCGCATGATGGTGGTGTCGGTCGCCTTCTACGGCATGTCGACCTTCGAAGGCCCGATGATGTCGATCAAGGTGGTCAACTCGTTGAGCCACTATACCGACTGGACCATCGGCCATGTGCATTCCGGCGCATTGGGCTGGGTCGGATTCGTCTCCTTCGGCGCGCTCTACTGCCTGATCCCCTGGCTGTGGAATCGCCAGCTCTACAGCCTGAAGCTGGTCAACTGGCACTTCTGGATCTCAACCATCGGCATCGTGCTCTACATTTCCGCGATGTGGGTGTCGGGAATCCTGCAGGGTCTGATGTGGCGTGCCTACACCTCGCTCGGTTTCCTCGAATACTCCTTCATCGAATCTGTCGAGGCCATGCATCCCTTCTACATCATCCGCGCAGCGGGCGGCGCGCTGTTCCTGGTCGGCGCCCTGATCATGGCCTTCAATCTCTGGATGACGGTCAATGCCGGCCAAGCCAGCGAAACCGAGGGCGCCGGCGCTCTCCAGCCTGCCGAATAGGTCACGCAATGTCCTTCTGGAATCGACACAAGATCTTTGAGAAGAACTCGATCATCCTGATCGCCGGCATTCTCGTCGTCATTGCGATCGGCGGGCTGGTCGAGATCACGCCGCTGTTCTATCTGAAGAGCACGATCGAGGCGGTCGACGGCGTGCGGCCCTATACGCCGCTCGAGCTCGCCGGGCGCAACATCTATGTCCGCGAGGGCTGCTATCTCTGCCATTCGCAGATGATTCGACCGCTGCGCGACGAGGTCGAACGCTATGGCCACTATTCGCTCGCGGCCGAGAGCATGTACGACCATCCATTCCAGTGGGGCTCCAAGCGCACCGGACCGGATCTTGCGCGGGTCGGCGGCAAGTACTCCGACGATTGGCACGTCACTCACCTGATCAATCCGCGTTCGATCGTTCCGCAGTCGGTGATGCCCGGGTACCCGTCGCTCGCGAAGACGGAACTCGATCCGTCCGACGTCGCGGCTCATCTGCGGACGAATCGCGCGGTCGGCGTACCCTATACCGACGAGCAGATCGCCAACGCGGTCGCCGATCTCAAAGCGCAGGTCGATCCCGACAGCCCCGGCTCCGATCCGTTTCAGAAGCGCTATCCGAAGGCCCTGGTCCGCAACTTCGACGGCAAGGCCGGCAATCCGACCGAGCTCGACGCCCTGATCGCCTATCTTCAGATGCTCGGCACGCTCGTCGACTTCAAGCTCTACAACGAAAAAGCCAATCTGCGCTGAGGGCACGAGCATGAAAGCGATCATTCACGTCGAGAATTTCGCATCAAGCCTGGTCGGCACGCTCTGGACGCCGATCTTCGTTGGAATCTTCATCGCCATCGTCGCCTACGCACTGTGGCCCCGCAACAAATCTCTCTTCGACGCCGCAGCCCGGATGCCGCTGCGGGAGGACTGACCGATCATGAGCGAGCATAATGAGATCGACCGCGTTTCCGGCCGCAGCACGACCGGTCATGAGTGGGACGGCATCAAGGAACTGAACACGCCGCTGCCGCGGTGGTGGGTCCTGACTTTCTATGCAACGATCGTCTGGGCGATCGGTTACTGGGTCGTCTATCCGGCCTGGCCGCTGGTCTCGGGCTACACCACCGGTCTGTTCCAGTATTCCACCCGCGCCAGTGTCGCGACCGACCTGGCCGATCTCGAGAAGCTGCGTGGCGAGAAGATGGCGGTGCTCGGCAATGCGTCGCTGGCCGACATCGAGAAGGATCCTGCTCTGCTGGCGCTGGCGCGCGCCCGCGGCAAGACCGTGTTCGCCGACAATTGCGCGCCCTGCCACGGCAGCGGCGGCGCGGGTGCAAAGGGCTATCCGAACCTGAACGACGACGACTGGCTGTGGGGCGGCTCGCTTGACCAGATCATGCAGACGATCCAGTTCGGCGCGCGCTCCGGACACGCAAAGACCCATGAAGGCCAGATGCTCGCATTCGGCCGCGACGGCGTCCTCAAGAAGGACGAGATCGTGACCGTCGCCAACTATGTGCGCTCGCTTTCCGGCCTTTCCACCGCGCCGAAGTTCGATGCCGCCGCCGGCAAGAAGCTATTCACCGAAAACTGCACCAGCTAAGTCGGATCGTAGCCATGTCGTTCTGTGAGCCAAGGAGTTGCCAGACATATTTGTCTTCCTAAGACCGCTTGGCCTCCGACTTCGAGGGGGCGCTGGTCGAGACGATCACCAACGGCCGCGCCGGCGTGATGCCGGCCTGGGTCGGCCGTCTGGATCCGGTCACCGTCAAGGCGCTGGCGGTCTATGTGCACTCATTAGGCGGCGGCAAATAGCTGCCGCCGCGAGGCCGTCCGGGATCATTGACCGAGGTCAAACCCGGACCTGGTGCAGGGATGTAGGTTTCAACCAGCCTCATTCGAGCAACCCATGAACAAGCCCGTGCCGCCTGCTGAACTCATGACCGACGAAGACGGGCCGCTCTACGCGCCTCGCAAGAAGGTGTACCCGCAGAGCGTATCCGGCCGGTTCCGCTCGATCAAGTGGCGGCTGATGGCCGTCTGCCTCGGCGTCTACTATCTGCTGCCCTTCGTACGCTGGCATCGGGGTCTCGGCGCGCCCGACCAGGCGGTCCTGATCGACTTCCCAAACCGACGCTTCTATTTCTTCTTCATCGAGCTGTGGCCGCAGGAAATCTACTATTTCACCGGTCTTTTGGTGCTCGCAGCTCTCGCCTTGTTTCTGATGAACGCACTGGGTGGCCGGATCTGGTGCGGCTATCTCTGCCCGCAGACGGTCTGGACGGATCTTTTCTATGCGGTCGAGCGGCTGGTCGAAGGTGACCGCCGCGCCCAGATCAAGGCCGACGCTGGCCCAATGACCGCAAAGCGCGCCGGTCGCCGTGCATTGAAGCACGCAATCTGGCTGATGATCGCCTGGTGGACCGGTGGCGCCTGGGTGCTCTACTTCGCCGATGCGCCGACCTTGGTGCGCGATCTTGCGACTCTTCGGGCGCCGGCGGTCGCCTATGTCTGGATCGCGATGCTGACCGCGTCGACCTATTTGCTGGCCGGCTATATGCGCGAGCAGGTCTGCGTCTACATGTGCCCGTGGCCGCGGATTCAAGCCGCACTGACCGACGAATGGGCACTCAACGTCACATACAAATACGATCGCGGTGAGCCGCGTTGCTCGGTCAAGAAGGCGTTCGACATTCGCTCGCTCGGCGAGAAGGCCGGCGATTGCATCGATTGCAACCAGTGCGTTGCCGTATGCCCGACCGGGATCGACATTCGCGATGGTGCGCAGCTTGGCTGCATCCAGTGCGGCCTGTGCATCGATGCCTGTGACGCCGTCATGACCAAGGTCAGCCGCAAGGCCGGTTTGATCGGATACGATAACGATATCAACGTTCAGCGGCGCGTCGCCGGCAAGCAGGAGATTTTCAAGCCCGTTCGCGCCCGTACCGTCGTCTACGCCAGCCTGATCACCGTAGTCTGCGCCGTGATGCTTTACGCGTTGATGTCGCGAACCCTGCTCGACGTCAACGTGCTGCACGACCGCAATCCGATCGCGGTGCGTCTCAGCGACGGCGCGATCCGCAATGGATACACACTGCGCTTCCTCAACAAGCGCGGTTTTGATCGTGTGATCGCGATCGATGTCGATGGACCCGCCGAAGCGAAGCTACACGTCATCGGTTCGGACTCCGTGACGCCAGATCGGCCGATGATCGTTCTTGCGCGTGACACCACCACCGAACTGCGCGTGCTGGTGACGACGCCCTTCGATGAAAAAGCGGAAAAGTCGGTGCCGGTCACATTCCGCGTCACTGATATCGGTCTCGGAGAGGTCGCCTCCGCGACCGACCACTTCGTCCTTCCCTAAGCACGGAATTTCATCATGGCAGTCTCAAGTCAAGCCGCGCGACCTATCACCGGACGTTTCGTCCTGGTCACGACGGTCGCGTTCTTTGCCGTCGTCATCGGCGTGAACATGGTCATGATGCGCCTTGCCATTACGACTCTTCCGGGCACCGAGGTCGACAGCGCATACAGCGCCAGCCTCGCCTATCAGCGCGAGATCGACGCGGCCAGACAGCAGAACGAGCGCGACTGGCGGGTCCGGGCGCATATCGACCGGCGGCTTGACGGCAGCGCTGCAATCGCGCTGGAGGCGCGTGACCACGCCGGAGCGCCGCTGACGGGACTGAGTTTCCTCGCTCGGCTCGAGCGGCCGATCGATCATCGCGCAGACCGGGCGATCGAGATCACCGAGGCCGAGGGTGGGAGCTATAGCGGCCGCGCCGAGGGCGTCGCCGCGGGGCAGTGGGACCTCGTCATAGAGGGCGACGCTGACGGCGGCCGCATGTTCCTGTCGAAGAATCGAATCCTGCTGAACTGAAGGTGGATCCTATGCAGGCGGATATCGACTTCTCTCACTATCTGAAGACCACGGGCGTCGGGCTCATCCATCTCGATCTCGCAGTCGAAGGCATCAATTGCGCGGGCTGCATGGCCAAGATCGAGCGCAATTTGTCAACCATACCGGACGTCACCTCGGCCCGCGTGAACCTGACGAACAGTCGCCTTGCACTGGAATGGAAGGCGGGTGCTCTTGACCCGGCGCTGTTCGTAAGCCGTCTCGCGGAGCTCGGCTACAAGGCCTATCCCTTCGAGCGGAATGATGCCGAAATCCAGGAAGCCCGGCGTGCGCAAGCCCTGTTGCGCCGATTGGGTGTCGCCGCCTTTGCGGCGATGAACGTCATGATGCTGTCGGTCCCGGTATGGTTCGGCAACGTCTCCGACATGCTGCCGGAGCAGCGCGACTTCTTCCACTGGCTGTCGGCGCTGATCGTGCTGCCGGCGGCCGCTTACTCGGCGCAGCCCTTCTTCTCGTCGGCGTTGTCAGCGCTGCGGGCGCGCGGCGTCAACATGGACGTGCCGATCAGCATCGGCATCGTGCTCGCGCTGGCGACCTCGGTGATCGAGACCGTAAACCACGCCGAACATGCCTATTTCGATGCCGCGATCATGCTGATCGCGTTTCTGCTTGCCGGTCGTTATCTCGACCAGAACATGCGGCGGCGCACTCGCGCCTTTGCCGGCAACCTGGCTGCCCTCAAGGCGGAGACGGCGACGAAGTTCGTCGGTCCGACCGAGATCAAAACAGTCCCGGCAGCCGCGATCCGCCCCGGCGACATCGTTCTGCTGCGGCCCGGAGAGCGCTGCGCGGTCGATGGCAATGTGATCGAGGGCCGCTCGGAGGTCGATCAGAGCCTGATCACGGGCGAAACCTTACCGGCGATAGCCACGCCCGGCACCGCGGTGTTCGCCGGCACTCTGGTCCGTTCAGGCACATTGCGCATCCGCGCGTCCGCGGCTTCGGGCGGCACGTTGCTCGACGAAATATCCCGGCTGCTCGATCACGCGCTGCAGGCGCGCTCGCGCTACCTTCGCCTGGCGGAGCGGGCATCGCGGCTCTATGCCCCCATTGTCCACGCGACCGCATTTCTCGCGATGCTCGGCTGGTTGGCCTATGGCGCGAGTTTTCACGATTCGATCGTGACCGCGATTGCGGTCCTGATCATCACCTGTCCCTGCGCGCTGGGGCTTGCCGTTCCGGCCGTGCAGACCGTTGCATCCGGTGCGCTGTTCAGTTCAGGTGTGCTGCTCAACGCTGGCGATGCGATCGAGCGTATCGCTGAGATCGATCGGGTGATCTTCGACAAGACAGGGACGTTGACGCTGCCCGAGCTTGATGTCGCCAATCTCGCGGACATTCCAGACGATGTCTTGAAGATTGCAGGCCGGCTGGCACTCTCGAGCCGTCATCCGGTCGCTGCCGCCGTTGCGCGCAGGGCGGGCGTCGCCTCACCGTTGCCCGACATCCAGGAAGAACCAGGCCAGGGCGTGCACGGCTTTCATGAGGGGCGTCCGATCCGACTGGGCCGCCCGTCATTCTGTGGCGCGGACAACTTGGCCAACGAGATTCTGTGCCGCGATCCGGAGGCTTCCGTCGTCGCATTCAGCCACGGCGAGAGCAAATATGCCTTCGCAGTCCGGCAGAGGCTACGGCCGGACGCGGCCGAGGTGGTGGCAGGGCTGGCGCGCATGGGCATCGCCGTCGAGATCGTGTCCGGGGATCGCGAACCTGCGGTCCGGCTGACGGCCGAAGTGCTCGGCGTGCATGAATGGCGCGCCGAGGTGTCTCCGGTCGACAAGATCGACCGGATCGACGAGCTGGCGCGCCAGGGCTGCAAAGTTCTGATGGTCGGCGATGGCCTGAACGATGCGCCGGCTCTTGCTGCGGCACACGCTTCGATGTCGCCCGTTACGGCCACGCACATGAGTCAAGCGATCGCCGATGCGGTCTTTCTTGGCGAGCGTCTTGCGCCGGTGCTGGCAGCGGTCAAGGTGTCGCGCCAGGCGCTGCGGCTGATGCGGCAAAATCTCTGGCTTGCTGTCGTCTACAACGTGCTGGCGGTACCGATCGCGATCGCCGGCCTAGTCACGCCGCTGATCGCCGCCGCGGCCATGTCAGGCTCTTCAGTGATCGTGATGTTCAATGCACTGCGAGCACGAACGAGGGAAGCGGCCTGATGGAAGTTCTGGTCATTCTGGTCCCGTTAGCGCTCGCGCTTGGCTTTGCCGGGCTGCTCGGCTTTCTCTGGTCACTCAAGAGTGGACAGTATGACGACCTCGATGGCGCAGCCTGGCGTGCCATCACCGACGATGAGCCCGTCAGTGGTCAAGGCCGGTCCAAGTAATGAAAGTACAGCAATGAAGCCGCCGATGCGATCGTGAGCGCCGTGCAGGCGAGCGCAAGCACCAGTGTCCAGTCTGTCTGCCGCAATCGCGGTGTCCGCGACCACAGGAGCAGGACTGAGACCAGCCGGTTGATGACGCCAAACCGCGCCATCGTCAGCAGCAGCACGTCGGAAGCACGTCAGGCTGCCAATGGCGCCAGTGTGTCGCCGACACGATAACAGGCTGCATCGTGGCGGCGTCCAGCCACCCCTCGGTGTGGCGGATGCAGGGGACGCCGAGCGGCTGACGTTCGCCATCAATCATTGCAAGCTCGATCACGCAACCGAATGGCGCCGACGCGATGTCGTGCCATCCCAAAAGGGTGAGCCGGCGAAACCGTGATGTGAATGTGTGGCGCACGCAAGCCTCCGGTCGATGTTCCGCTTTGTCGCACGTGTAGCAGGTCACGCGATTGACGTGGCTCAAAGTCTGCGGTGCGGACGGCGAGGGGGCCGTTGACGCAGCACAATCCACCAAGCGGGAGAACTGCATATTCTTGAGGTGCCCACGGCAAAGGAAATCCGGAGCAAACGCCACGGAGCGTTACCGGCCGGGTTGACGGAGATCAACTCAAGACCCGCGGCGACGCGATTAACTCTCATCGCGCAGTATCGTGCCAGATCTCGCTGACATCCGCTGAACAAGGAAGACGTCCATGGCGACGATGCAGAGGTTAACGGGTTATCGAGGCCCAGCACTGTTCTCCTACGGCTTTCGGCCGTTCTTTCTGTTCGGCGCCATCTACGCCGGCGCAATCGTTCCATTGTGGATGGCGGTTTTCTATGGGGATGTCAGCCTTCCAACCGCGTTGGCGCCACGGGACTGGCACGTGCATGAGATGCTGTTCGGTTACGTGGGTGCGGTGATAGCAGGTTTCCTCCTGACCGCCGTTCCGAACTGGACAGGGCGCCTCCCGATCCAGGGCGGTCCGCTCGGCGCTCTGTTCGCCATCTGGCTTGCCGGAAGACTGGCCGCGACATTCTCAGGCATCATCGGCTGGCAATTCGCGCTTGCGATCGACGCTACGTTCTGGCTGTTGCTCGCCGCCGCAGCCGCCCGCGAGATCATCGCTGGACGAAAGTGGGGCAATCTGAAACTGGTCGGCATCGTATCGCTGCTTGCGGCCACCAACATCGCTTTCCATATCGAAGCACATTTCAATGGCATTGCGGACTATTCAGCGCGGGCGGGTGTTGGTCTTGTCGTTACGCTGATTTGTGTGATCGGAGGGAGGATCGTTCCGAGCTTTACACGCAACTGGCTCTCGCGCCAGAAGCCGGGCCGGCTGCCTGTTCCCTTCGGCCGCTTCGACGCGGCGGCGGTCGCTATCGGTGCGAGCGCGATGGGTGCATGGGCTGTGGTTCCTTCCGGTCGCGCGGTCGCAGGCGCCCTGGGAGTTGCTGGAGTGCTCCACGTCATCCGCCTTGCTCGCTGGGCCGGCCATCGAACGATATCGGACCGGCTGGTCCTGATCCTCCATGTTGCCTACGCGTTCGTGCCTGTCGGGTTTTTCCTGACGGCGCTATCGTCGCTAGACCTCGTCGCCCCCAGCGCGGGTATCCATGCCTGGACCGGTGGTGCGATCGGCTCAATGACGATCGCGGTGATGACACGAGCGTCGCTCGGTCATACGGGGCAGGAGCTCTCGGCATCCATGGCTACTCAAGCCGTTTACGCCTCGGTCAGCATCGCAGCGCTGGCGCGGATATGCGCGGCTGTCGATCCGACCTACTCAATCCCGCTATTAATGGTCGCTGGTGTCGAATGGACGAGTGCATTTCTCGGATTCGCGCTGATCTATGCTCCGGCCCTGTGTCGCGCACGCAGGTTCTGAGTCCACCGGCTGTAAAAAGCTCACTATGGGCGCGGAGGAGGCAGTGATGAAGAATGCGGTTGGAAGGGACTACGGTCCAGTTGCAAAGACACTGCACTGGCTGAGCGTTCTCTTCGTCGCACTCGCATGGGCCTTGGGAACGTTCGGAGAGGAATTGTCCGAGGGATCAAGGCGGGAGACCGGACTGATAGCGCATGTTTGGACCGGTCTTATCGTACTGTTGCTCGTCGCGGTGCGGATACCGTGGCGCGTTGCAAATCCGCCACCGAAGTCCAGTCCTACCGAATTCGGCAAATGGCTGATCGAATGGACGGATCCGGCAGCGCGGATCATGCACTACCTCCTTTACGTCTTGTTGGTGGCTGTACCGCTTGTTGGGATCGCATTTCTCTTCGCGCGAGGACATTCGCTCTCGCTGTTTGGCTTCTTGGAAATCCCGTCACCGTGGAGTGCCGACCGAGCGCTCGCACGGAAACTAAAGGAAGTTCACGAAGTTCTCGGCAACCTGCTCGTTATCCTGGCGCTGTTTCACATGATGGCGGCACTGCTGCATCATTGGGTTTTTGGAGACAATACGTTGAGGCGGATGCTGCTGCACTTTCGTAGTCCAAACGCGCATTGATTTCAGGGGGAGACGGACTCGAAGGCCTTTCGGGCCGTCGGAGCGGCCGGGCAATCGTTCCCCGCAAGGAACAAGGTGTACTGCACGACTTGGCGGTAGTAGTGCCGGCTGCACTCAGGGCGCGCTCAAATCGAAACTGAAGTTTCGACGTGTTCAACCTTCTTGATCGTTCTTACCGTCAATAGGCGAAGTAGCCGTGCCTGCCCGGTTGCAAGACGGATCAAAGGCTTGACTTGGTGCCGTTCCGCTTCAGCTTCTTGCTCCAGTCGTAGAATAGGCGCTCTTAAGGCAGCGAAGGTCTCTTCGGCGGCGTCGCTAAATAGCGAATCTTTGTGATCGGTTAGGTTAGGGCAGAAGCGACCTCCGCCCAATCCTGGGGTAATAGAGCCTTGAAGGCTGCCGGGAAGAAATCGCGGTAAGCTGGTATCGCATGAAAGTCCCCCCGATTGGTTCAGATTTCGACTACGCAATGATTGATGTCGCCTCCTCGCCGGTGCTGATAGTGAGAAGACGTGAGGTGGTGAGCGTGAAAGTACTAGCGGTGAAGTTGATCGCTTTCATTTCGAAATCCGTTCGTAAGTGATTGATCTTCCTTCTCTATCCGCTCTTTAGAGGCCAAGTCATTGAAATGATTGGGATTGCAATAGGACTCTTAATCAGCGGCGCGGTCCGAATCAGTTATGCAGCAAGCTTAGGAAGCTCCTGTTCAATCAATCGCAATAATCGGGTGTTGCGCCTCCCCGCAACCAAATTGGTAAAAAACCCCAGCAATCCGAATGGCTTGCTGGGGTTGTTTTTTGCGTTCTTGATTGATCCAAGCGGCCCCAATGACTTAGCTCGTAAGTTCAAATCACCCTGCAACCACACATGATGTGTTGCGGCGGATACGTCGCGGCGCGAGCTGCGCAGGCAGCACCGCGCGCTTGATCGCCTCATCATGATCGCCATTCACCACCAGGACTTTCGCCCTGATCGAGCGCAGTTGATCATCAGTCCAGTTCGGTCCGGTCTCCCACATCCTGGTGATCTGCGCGACGAGGGCGTCTTCATTCTTCGGTGTCGCGGTTTGGCGCACTCGACGCGGGTCTGCTCGATGAAGCGCGCGAACACCGATGCTTTCTCCAAGCCCTCCCGTGTCTCCGATGTGACCGTATTGGCGGCGAACGCGAAAACTTCCGACACGGCCGGAGTGGCGGAGGCGATATCGAGCCCGAGAATGGCACCGTCGCTCCAGCTTACGGCGTCGCTCTTGGCGATACGCAACATGTTGAGAACGCGATGACGTCATCGGCTATCAGATCGTACTCATAAGCTGCGCTCGCGTGGCCCAAACTCTTCGTGTGAAGTGCCGGCCTGATCGGCAATTGTCCACCGCGCAGCATTGAATTGTCGACTTCATCTCGTGTCGAATTGATTTTATCCATCATCAGTGAAGGCCCGCGAATTATTTTTCAAACTTCGCTGCCGGGCTGCGCGTCGGATGTTTGCGTGTTGCGTTCGCGCGCAGCAGCGAATTAGATCGCACTGCAACAGAAACGATGTCTGCAGAAAATAGCTAACGCGCAAACCGTTCTCCGCTCACCCGATTGGAGGATGTTCGATGCGTCAATTGCGCAGGCGTCAGCAAGAAATAAGTGCAGGTGATATCAATGAAGAACAATATGCTGGCGAGCGGAATTGCAATCGCGCTGCTGTCGACAAGCGTTGCAAATGCGGCGGATCAGCCGGTGTCCGGCGGTGCGCTCACATGGGGCGTTACCACCGAGCCATCCTGTTTCGATCCGCATCGCTCATCACAGCAGGCGGCCTTCTTCGTCGCGCGCAACTATATTGACTCCCTGATCGCCAAGAAGACGGATGGGACGTTTGCATCCTGGCTCGCGACGGAGTGGTCGATCTCTGCGGACGGCAAGGAATATACCTACAAGCTGCGCGAGGATGTCGTCTTCCATGACGGCGAGAAGTTCGACGCTGCTGCGGTCAAGGCAAATTTCGACTTCATCCACAAGCCCGAGAACGCGGTGACGGCCGTCTCCCTGCTGACGAACTTCGATCACGCGGAAGTGGTCTCGCCACATGTCGTAAAGCTCGTGCTGTCGAAGCCGGACTCGAGCTTCCTGGAATCGACGTCGAATGTGAAGCTGGGTCTGATCTCGCCGAAGTCGCTCGAGAAGGGTGATCTCTGCGGTGGCGGGCGGGCGCTCGCCGGCACCGGCCCGTTTATCTTCGAAGGTTACACGCGTGGTCAGTCTGCGGTCTTCGCTCGCAATCCTGCGTACAAATGGGCACCAGGCAATGCCGCGCATAGCGGCCCGGCCTATCTGGATCGTGTGACCTTCCGCTTTCTGCCCGAATATGCCGTGCGCACCGGCGCCCTGACGTCCGGTCAGGTCGACTTGATCGAAGGCGTGCAGCCGACCGACGCTCCGCTGTTCGCCGAGCAGCCGGGGTTCAAGCTGCTAACGGGGCCGTCCGGCGCAAGCACGTCCTTCACGTTCAACATCAACTATACGCGTCCGCCGGCCGATGATGTTCGCGTGCGTCGCGCGTTGCGTGACGGCTTCGATCTCGAGCCGATCGTCAAGCAAGTCTATCTGGGAACGGTGCCTCGCGCCTGGTCGATCATCGGGCCTGCCAATCCTGCGTACAACAAGGCGCTCGTTGGATCCTGGGGTAATGACATTGCGGGGGCTAACAAGCTGCTTGATGAAGCCGGCTGGACCGGTCGCGACTCCGAGGGCTTTCGAACCAAAGACGGCAAGCGGTTGTCGATCGAGGTCGGCTATCCTCAACCTTATGTGCGGGACAATCGCGATATCCTGATCCAAGGTGTTCAAGCTGCTCTGCGCAAGAATGTTGGTCTGGATCTGAATTTGCGGCTCATCACCGCCGGCGAATACGCCAAGAACAATGCCAACGGCACCTGGACGATCTACCCGAACACCGACAATCCATCGGACCCAGCGCGCGAACTGTGGGATATGCTGGGCTCGAAGGGCTTCCTGTACGCTAACATTCCCAATCCGGATCCGGAGATCACTGGCCAGATCGATGAGGCGCTGCAATCGACCGATTCGGTGCGCAAGCGGGAGCTGACAGACGCGGTGCAGAAGCGCGGTGTCGATCAGGCCTTCATCGTGCCGCTGTTTGCGCCAAGCTGGTTCCTGGCGGCCAAGAGCAACGTCAATGGCCTGAGCTTCGAGGCGGGCCTCGACTCGCCGTCCAGCGCCTACGACTTCTGGATCGCAAAGAAGTAGGGCAGCCGGATGTGGTCCCGTATCATCTCCAGGCTGTTCACCAGCCTGGTGGTCGCCTGGGCGAGCGTGACCGTGACGTTCGTCGCGTTGCACGCGCTGCCGGGCAGCATTCAGGACATCCTTGCCGGTGACCTCGAATATCCCGGCTTGCGTGAGGCGATCGCCGCCGAATGGGGACTGAATCGCAGCCTGCCGGAACAATATCTTGATTTCCTGTTTCGCATCTTTCGCGGCGATTTCGGCACGTCATACGTGCTGCGTCAGCCCGTCATCGAAGTCGTCGGATCGCAGTTGCTGCCGACGGTCGAGCTTGCCCTGACCGCGGGTGTGCTTGCGATCGTGATTGCCGGGGCCATCGCGCTCCTTACGGCAGGGCGAGGCCGTCTCTCGCGCGAGGTTGCTTCGTTCGTCGAGCTCGTGTTCGCGTCGACGCCGGTGTTCTGGCTCGGCATCCTGCTCCTGATGGCGTTCTCCTTCAATCTGCGTTGGTTTCCAGTATCAGGCGCAGATGGCTGGAAGTCGCTCGTCCTGCCGTCGATCACCCTGGCGCTGCCGACCGCGGGCCTCCTGACGCAGGTCCTGCGCGAGGCCATGGAGAAGACCCTCGATCAGCCGTTCGTGACGACGGTGCGGTCACGGGGTGTCGGTGAATTCATGATTCGATGGCGGCACGTGCTCCGCCATGCCTTGCTGCCGGCAGTGACCCTCGGCGGCTGGCTGATCGGCGGCTTGCTCGGCGGTGCGGTGATTACCGAGAAGGTATTCGGTCGGCCTGGACTCGGCACCGTGACGCTTGGCGCCGTGCTCACCCATGACGTGCCGGTGGTGCTGACCGTTGTGCTGCTGGCTGCTTTCATGCACGTCGCTGCCTCGACGCTGCTGGACATTCTCTATGTGCTGATCGATCCGAGATTGAGAGCTCAATGACCGCACCGTCGCACCGTTCATTCGAGCAGGCCGTCGCCCTGGAGCGGCCGGAAGATGTGGTCGGCTTCGAGACGCTGCCTGCAACTCCCGTGGTCGGCATTCGCCGCCGACCGCCGCTTGGCTTCGTTGTGGCGCTGGCATTTGTGGCGCTTCTGATCATCGCGGCGGCAGTGCCGTCGCTGTTCACACATTTCGACCCGCTCGTCGGCGATTTCACCGAGGGGTTGAAGCCGCCGGGCTGGGCCCATCTGTTTGGAACAGATCGCCTCGGCCGCGACGTCTTCGCGCGGACGGTCTATGGCACGCGCTACTCGCTTCTCATTGGCTTTGGCGGCGTCGCCGTCGGGCTCGGTTTCGGCGTCGTTCTCGGCATCATCGCCGGTCAGCGCAATCGGATCCTTGATGAAGCAGTGTCGCGTCTCTTCGACATGCTGTCATCCTTTCCCGGCGTGCTGCTCGCCATGCTGATCGTCACCTTTCTCGGGCAGGGCATGCTCAACATCGCGATCGCGGTCGGCATCGCAGGCATTCCGAAATTCGGTCGCGTGGTTCGGGCGCAGACCCAATTGGTGCGCGACGCCGATTACGTGACACAGGCCGCCATCTACGGTTTGAGCCGGTGGCAGGTCTTCGTCCGGCACGTCCTGCCCAATGTGCTCGTCGCGATCCCGATCATCGCGACCGTCTATGTCGGCAGCACCATCCTGATCGTGTCGGGCCTGAGCTTTCTCGGCCTCGGTCCGCAACCGCCGACCCCGGAGTGGGGCGTCATGCTGGCGGAGAGCCGGGATGTCCTGCGTGTCGCGTGGTGGCCGGGGGTATTTCCGGGGCTTGCGATCACCGCGACGGTGATCGCCTTCAGCATCGTCGGCAATTTCCTGCAGAAGACGTTCGAGGGGCGCGTGGCATGAGCGGCAGCCAACCGAACGCTCCGTTGGTCGACGTGCAGAGGCTGAGCGTGGGCTTTGCCGGGGCGAGCGGCGGCAGATCGATCGTGGTCGACGTGGATCTGACGATCCGCCCCGGCGAATGCGTTGCGCTGGTCGGTGAGTCCGGATCTGGCAAGAGCGTGACCGCGCGCAGCCTGCTGAACCTCGCCGGAGAGGGCGCTATCGCGCGCGCGCAGCGCTTCGAGATCAAGGGACGCGATGTCCGCGGCTTCAGCGAAGCCGACTGGCGGAAGCTGCGCGGCACGGTGACGGGTCTCGTCATGCAGGATGCGCTGGTGTCGCTCGATCCGCTGCGCACCATCGGCCAGGAGGTCGCCGAGGTGATCTCGAGCCACGGAATTCTTACCGATCCGGGGGCGATCCGGGAGCGGACGCTGGACACGTTGCGCAAGGTCGGCATCCCCAACCCGGCCGATCGCGTTTTCCAGTATGCGCACCAGCTGTCGGGTGGACTGCGCCAGCGCGCGCTGATTGCTTCGGCGATCGCCGCCGATCCCGATCTGATCATCGCGGACGAGCCGACTACGTCGCTCGATGTCACCGTGCAGGCGCAGGTATTGCAGGTCCTGGCCGAGAGGATCCGCGAGGGCGCAGGGCTGTTGCTGATCAGCCATGACCTCGCTGTCGTCGCCGGTATCGCCGACCGGGTCGTCGTGATGCGCGATGGCAGGATCGTCGACAGCGGGCCGACACGCGAGGTCCTTGCCCGGCCGCGGCACGCCTATACGCGGCAGCTGATCGCTGCTGTTCCATCGCTCCGCTCGCGAGGCGCACGGCTTGCCTCCGCTCGATTTGAGCTCGCAGCGACGGGCGCGGGAGACGGAGGCGCCGTCAATATCGTGCGAGAGCCATTGCCGTCGCGCCGCGCCGTCGGGGATGTGGTTCTCGAGGTCGAGAAAATCTCAAAGAGCTTTACTTCGCCGAAGGCAAGCGGACGGGGCCGGACAGTGGTGTTGCAGGACATCAGCTTCGATGTCAGGGCCGGCGAAGTCGTGGGCATCGTGGGCGAGTCCGGCTCGGGCAAATCGACCTGCGCCAAGGTCATCCTCGGCTTGCTGCCGCCCGACGAGGGCGAGGTGCGGTTGCTCGGCGGGCCCTGGTCGGCCGTTTCCGAAGCGGGGCGGCGGCCGCTTCGCCGCAAGCTTCAGTATATTCCGCAGGATGCGCTCAGCAGCTTCGATCCCAGGTATCGCGTCCAGGACATCATCGGCGAGAATCTCGTGGACGGGCCGGGACGCAACGCGCGCCGTGAACGCATCGTGTCCCTGCTGGAGCTCGTTGGCTTGGGTGCAGCGTATCTCGACCGCCGGCCGAGGTCGTTGTCGGGCGGACAGCGTCAGCGGGTTTCCATTGCGAGGGCACTGGCGGCGGAGCCCGCCTTGATCGTCTGCGATGAACCGGTGTCAGCGCTCGATATCTGCATCCAGGCCCAGGTGCTGGATTTGCTGGCGGAATTGCAGTCGAGACTTGGCACGGCGCTGATCTTCATCTCGCATGATCTCGGCGTGATCGAGCATCTGGCCGACCGGGTGCTCGTATTTCACAACGGCCGCATGGTGGAGCAGGGGAGCGTCGAGGCGGTCCTCCGACATCCGCAGCAGGCATATACCCAATCCCTGCTGGCGTCCGTTCCGGACATCCAGCGCGGATTGACAACGAGGTTGCAGGCGCAGGGCCCGATTGCCCCAAGCCTTGGGTGAGGTGCGCGGAAGGCGCGCCGGGAGGACGATGATGACGCAAATCGATCAAGCCTGGGGCAGCGGTCCGTCGGCACGCTATGAGGATCTTGCGGCGCCGTTTCGGCCGCTGTTCCGCTCGATCCGGGATACGGCTGTCGCGCGCGATCTCGAGCGCCGCCTGCCCTATGACGAAATCAAGGCGCTGCGCGCGGCCGGCTTCACGACCGTGCGTGTCCCCGAGCAGTTTGGCGGCCCTGGCGCTACGCTGCCGGAGCTTTTCAACCTCTTGATCGAGCTGTCGGAGGCCGATTCGAACGTCACCAATTCGCTTCGTTCGCACTTCGGCTTCACCGAGGACGTGCTCAACTCGCCCGATCCGAAGCGTCGCGAGCTTTGGCTGCGGCGGATCGGCGAGAAGACCCTGTTCGGCAACGGGCACAGCGAGGTCGGCGACAACAAGTTGCAGGCGTTTTCGACGACGGTTTCGAACAAGGACGGGCAGTTGGTGCTGAACGGCCGAAAGTACTACACGACAGGCACGCTGTTCGCCGACTGGATCAATATCGCGGCTCAGCACGAGAGTGGCGATCCGGTGGGCGTCGTCGTATCCCGCCATTCGTCTGGGGTCGAGGTGCTCGACGACTGGGATGGTTTTGGCCAGGCGCTCACGGCGAGCGGAACGACGATTTTCAAGGATGTTCCGGTCGAGGGAAACCAGGTCATTCCTGTGACCGAGCGGTTCAAATACTCCAATGCGTTCTACCAGCTCGTGCATCTTGCGACGCTGGCCGGGATCGGCCGCGCCGCGACCAACGACGTTGCGCGCCTGGTCAAGCAGCGCACGCGGGTGTTCAGTCATGGCAATGCGAGCAGTGTCGCATCCGATCCGCAGATTCTCCAGGTCGTCGGCCGCGTGCGCGGAAACGCCTACGCCGCGGGTGCGATCGTGCTCAAGGTCGCCGAGGCGCTGCAGCGCGCGCATGAGGCGCAGCTGTCCCGCGACGAGGAGCGAACCGCAGGCGCGGTTGCCATCGCCGAGATCGAGCTTGATCAGGCCGTCACGGTTGTTTCCACCCTCATTCTCGAAGCGACAACGATCTTCTTCGATGCGCTCGGCGCATCATCCGCGGCGCGCAACCTCGCGCTCGATCGCTATTGGCGAAATGCCAGAACCATCGCCAACCATAATCCGCGGGTCTATCGCGACCGTATCGTCGGCGATTTTGCCGTGAACGGAACGCTTCCGCCCGGTCAGTACCGGATCGGGACGCCGTGAAATAGCGAGGGCGTTCCGGCTTGTCGAAGACGTCGCCGTCTCTCCGACAGTTTTGCTTTCTTCACGTCGTACCGTGGAAGGAACGTGTTGCTAGCCCGATATCGGGGCAGCATTCATCGCTTTTCTCGCCGCTCGATTGATAACCGCATGGCGTGTGTTCACTATGCGCGCGTCGGAGCGCGCTTAAGGCGGGGCCAGCGGTGAGGCTCGAGGTCTCTCGGCGCAGGCGAGAGGGATTTGATCGATGGCATTACCTCTACGATTTGGCGTGTGGGCGCTGACGCATGGCGCGTGGGCGTCGCGGCATCATCCGCTCGACCCTCCCGATGCGTCTTGGGGACGCGTCCGCCGCCAGATTCTCAAGCTCGAGGAGCTCGGTTATGAATCGACACTGCTTGCCCAGCACATCATCCATCCGAGCGGCGACGATCAGGATCTGCTCGAGAACTGGACCGGAGCGGCGGCGCTTGCCGCGCTGACCAGCCGGATCGAGCTGATCGCGGCGATCAAGCCCTTGCTGGTGCACCCCGTGGTGCTGGCCAAGATGGCGCTCCAGATCGAGAATATCAGCGAGGGCCGGTTCGGCATCAATCTCGTCAACGCCTGGTATCGTCCCGAGTTGGAACGCTCGGGCATCGGCTTTCCGGCCCATGACGATCGCTATGCCTTTGGACGGGAGTGGGTCGAGATCGTCGAGCGGCTGACATCGGGCCAACGGGTCGATTTTCACGGACACCATTTCAACATCGACGGCTATCAGCTTCGGCCTCGCGACCAGTTCCGGCCACGTCCGGCGATCTACCTCGGCGGCGAGTCGGAGGCGGCGCGCGCGCTGGCGGCCGACGCTGCTGACGTCTACTTCATCAACGGGCAACCGCTTGAGGATGTCCGGGCGCTGATCCAGGACGTCGCCCGCAGACCCCGGCGCGGGCCGCCGATCCGGTTCGGAATGTCCGCGTTCGTGGTCGCGCGCGAAACCGGGGTTGAAGCCGATGCCGAGTTGGCACAGCTGTTTGCGATCTCGGAGCAGGACAAGCCAACACGTGCCCGGCTGGTCGCCAATGCCGACCCGGACGCGCAAATGTTCAAGACCGCTGCGAAGGAGGCAAGGGTGGGGACCAATGGCGGGACCTCGGCGCGCCTGGTCGGAAGCTACGACACGGTCGCGCAGCGCATCCTGGAGTTCAATGCGATCGGCGTCGAACTGTTCATGCTGCAGTTTCAGCCGGTCGAGGAGAACATCGAGCGCTTTGCCGAGCACGTGATCCCGCGCGTGCGGCGCTTGCAGGCCAGAGCCGCCTAGGTGTCGCATCGACGGTCTGAGCGACTTTCACCGACGCGGTGGGCCAACCGCTCACCATCAGATTGTGCCAGTCGAAACATTTCATTGCCTCGCTCTCGGCCGGCAGCAATCGTCCACGACCGCCATGCAATTTGCCATGGACACGAATTGGTCGCGACCATTACGTTTTGAAGACATCATTGCTGCACGCGGAGACGCGACCGCGACATTGATGTGCGAGCGTCCACACCAAGATTTTCGAAGGTTGTCCTGATGAGCTTCCGTCCGCTGCACGATCGCGTGGTGATCCGTCGAATTGAGGAGAGCAACAAGACCAAGGGAGGAATCATCATTCCCGATACCGCCAAGGAGAAGCCGCAGGAGGGAGAAATCGTCGCCGTCGGCAGCGGCGCCCGCGACGAGACCGGCAAGCTGCTTCCGCTCGACGTGAAGAAGGGCGACCGGGTTCTGTTCGGCAAGTGGTCGGGAACCGAGGTCAAGATCAATGGAGAGGATCTGCTGATCGCCAAGGAATCCGACATTCTCGGCGTGATCGCCTAGACCCTCGCCACCAAACTCATTCCCCAACGATGTCATGCTTCGCGGTCTGGCGCGAGGCAGGGACAGTTTTGCATGAAGGACAATGTACATGGCTGCAAAGGACGTGAAATTCTCGGTCGACGCCCGCGACCGCCTGCTGCGCGGCGTGGATACGCTGGCCAATGCCGTCAAGGTGACGCTCGGCCCAAAAGGCCGCAACGTGGTCATCGAAAAGTCGTTCGGCGCGCCTCGCATCACCAAGGACGGCGTGACGGTCGCCAAGGAGATCGAGCTCGAGGACCGGTACGAGAATATCGGCGCGCAGCTGTTGCGCGAGGTCGCCTCGAAGACCAACGACCTCGCCGGCGACGGGACCACGACAGCGACTGTGTTGGCGCAGGCCATTGTCCGGGAAGGCGCAAAGGCCGTTGCGGCGAGCCTCAATCCGCTCGACCTCAAGCGCGGCATTGACCTTGCGGTCGCGGAGGCGATCAAGGATATCGAGAAGCGGGCGCGAAAGGTGCAATCCTCGGAAGAGGTCGCTCAGGTCGGCACGATCTCGGCCAATGGCGATGTCGCGGTCGGAAAGATCATCGCGAACGCGGTGAAGAAGGTCGGCAACGACGGCGTCATCACCGTCGAGGAGGCGAAGAGCCTGGATACCGAGCTCGACGTCGTGGAAGGCCTGCAGTTCGATCGCGGCTATCTATCTCCGTATTTCGTCACCAATGCCGACAAGCTGCTGGTTGAGTTCGAGGATCCCTATCTTCTGATCCACGAATCGAAGTTGAACTCCCTGCAACCGCTGCTCCCGGTGCTCGAGGCAGTCGCGCAGTCCGGCAAGCCGCTGTTGATCATCGCCGAGGACGTCGAGGGCGAGGCGCTTGCCACCCTGGTCGTCAACCGGCTTCGCGGCGGCCTCAAGGTGGCTGCGGTCAAGGCGCCCGGATTCGGCGATCGGCGGAAGGCGCAGCTCGAGGACATCGCGATCGTGACAGGCGGTCAGACGATTTCGGACGAGCTCGGCATCAAGCTCGAGAACGTGACCCTGTCGCAGCTCGGCCGCGCCAAGCGGGTGCGGATCGACAAGGAGAACACGACGGTGGTCGGCGGCTCGGGCAAGCGGAAGGATATCGACGGCCGGATCGTGCAGATCAAGGCGCAAATCGAGGAGACCACTTCGGATTATGATCGCGAGAAGCTGCAGGAGCGTCTCGCCAAGCTCTCGGGCGGTGTTGCGGTGATTCGCGTCGGCGGGGCGACCGAGATCGAGGTCAAGGAAAAGAAGGACCGTGTCGACGACGCGCTCAATGCCACCCGGGCGGCGATCGCCGAGGGCATCGTGCCGGGCGGCGGGGTCGCGCTGCTGCGGGCGAAGGCCGCTATCGGCCGGCTGAACCACGGCAATGCCGACGTGCAGGCCGGGATCAACATCGTCCTCAAGGCGCTGGAAAGTCCGATCCGGCAGATTGCCGAGAACGCCGGTGTCGAAGGCTCCATCGTGGTCGGGAAGATCCTCGAGAACAGGTCGCCGACCTTCGGCTTCAACGCGCAGACCGAGGAGTATGTCGACCTGATCGAAGCCGGCATCGTCGACCCGGCCAAGGTCGTCCGCACCGCGCTGCAGGACGCCGCCTCGGTCGCATCGCTGATCGTGACGACGGAGGCGTTGGTGGCCGAACTGCCAAAGGACAAGTCGGGAATTGCGGCTCCGGGGGCGGGGGGAGAGTTCTGAGCGGCCCAGCCGGCAGCATCGCCGGCTGATCGAGCAGAACGGACTGTCGCGAGGGACGCGATCGAATGGCGGCTTTGATCGGATGTCCCTCGCGACGGTCGCTTCGTCGTGAACGACCAGCCGTTGAACCGGCCCGAACCGAATATTGGGAGAGTGAAATGGCGTTACAAGCAAGGCCGCATCAGCCATCCAGCCTGTCGCGACGAAGGCTGTGCGCAGCGCTCGGCCTGGCCGTCACTGCGCTCGTCGGCGGAGCGATGGCTCGGGCCGATGAAAGACCGCTGCGCATTGGGCTCGCGACCAGCATATCGAACCAGGCCGCCGAGATTGCGGCGCGCGAAGCCAAGGCGCAGGGTATCAACGTCGAGCTGATCGAGTTCAACGACTGGAATACGCCGAACCGCGCGGTCGCGGAAAAGGAGATCGACGCCAACCTGTTCCAGCACGTTCCGTTCCTGGAGTTCAGCATCCGCAACGCCGGCTATGCTCTCGTGCCGGTCGCGCCCGCGTTCAGCACGCCGTTCGGGCTCTATTCCAGGAAGTACAAGTCGATCCAGGATCTGCCTGACAATGCACGGATCGCGATCTCGAGTGACGCCGTCAACACGGGACGGGCGTTGCTGCTGCTCAAGAAGGCTGGGCTGATCGAGCTCAGGCCGGGTGCCGACCACCGCGCGAAGCTGGAAGACATCGTCGCCTACCGCAAGCCGCTGAAGCTGGTGCAGCTCGAAGGTCCCCAGATTGCGCGCTCGCTCGACGATGTCGATGCCGCGGCGACGTATCCGACGTTTGCCAAACTTGCGGGGCTCGATCCGTCGTCGGGCCTGATCTTCGAGAACGACCCGATCTACGCTTTTCAGTTCGTGACCCGCCCGGAACTGAAGGACGATGAACGCCTCAAACGCTTTATAGCCGTCTACCGCGGCTCGGAGGCGGTCCACGCCAAGCTGCGTGAACTCTACGGATCGCTGGTGAGCTTTCCGGGCTCCTAGGAGGTGGCGATGATCTCGATGTCCCGACGAGCCTTCGTTGCGGGAGCCGCGGCTAGCCTTGCGGCTTCCGCGGCGCGGGCGCAGGGGGGCGCGCCGCGCGCCGGAGGTCGGCTCACCTTCGTGATTCATCCGGAGCCGACGACGCTGGTCTGCTTCAACACGACGGAGGGACCGGCCGTCCAGGCGAGCACCAAGGTTGTCGAGGGACTGCTGACCTACGACTTCGAGCTCAATCCCAGGCCCCAGCTCGCAACCGCCTGGAGCGTCAGCGAGGACGGGCTGCAATACCGCTTTGAGCTGCGGCGGAACGTCAAATGGCACGACGGCCAGCCGTTCACGGCAGCCGACGTGGCGTTTTCCATCGGCCTGTTGAAATCGGCCCATCCGCGCGGGCGCACGACATTCGCCAACCTGCTCGACGCCACTGCGCTCGATGCGCATACCGTGTTGCTGAAGTTGTCCCGGCCGGCGCCTTACCTGCTCTATGCGCTGGCGGCAGGCGAGTCGCCGATCGTTCCGCGCCACCTCTACGAAGGCAAGGGTGATCCGCTACAGAACCCGAACAATCGCGCTCCGATCGGCACGGGGCCCTTCCTGTTCAAGGAGTGGGTGCTCGGCAACTATGTCAGCTATGTCCGCAATCCAGACTACTGGGACAGCCCGAAGCCGTACCTCGATGTATTGCTGGTACGGGTGATCCCGGATGGTGCGGCGCGCGCTGTGGCATTCGAGACCGGAGAGCTCGACCTCGGCGGTTCAACGCCCGTGTCACCGCTGGACGTCGAACGCTTCCAGAAGCTGCCGCATCTCGGCCTCGAGACGCGCGGCTATGAATACTCTCCGACGCTCTATGGTCTCGAGTTCAATCTCGACCATCCGATCCTGAAGAACAACAAGGTTCGCAAGGCGATCGCCCATGCGGTCGATCCCGGCGTCATCCTGAACGTGGCCTGGTATGGGCTTGGAGAGCGTACGGTCAGCATCGTCAGCCCGACCTTGAAGCGGTTCTACAACTCCAAGGTCCCGACGTACCCCTACGATCCGAAAACTGCGGCCAGCTTGCTCGATGAAGCCGGCTTCCCCCTGAAAGGGCGCTGGCGCTTTGCGCTGACGCACGACTTCCAGCCTTTCGGCGAGAACTTCAAGCGCAGCGGCGAGGCGCTGAAGAGCGCGCTCGCCGCCGTCGGCATCGATGTCACCGTCCGCGGACAGGATTTTCCGAGCTATCTGAAGCGGGTCTATACCGATCGTGACTACGATTTCACGTTCCATCCCTTCACCAACATGTTCGATCCGACGGTCGGGCTGCAGCGGTTTTACACCAGCGACAACTTCCGCAAGGGCGTGGCGTTCACCAATGCCAGCCATTACGCCAATCCGGAAGTCGACAGATTGTTTGCCGAGATCGCCGTGGAGGCCGACGCCGGCAAACGCAAGGCGCTGATCGATCGCTTCCAGGAGATCGTCGCGGATGAGCTTCCGGTTCTTCCGCTGATGCTCAGCAAGCCCGTCACCGTCTACAACCGCCGTGTCGTCGGCCACACCGTCGACAGTGCGGGCGTTCAGGGCAATTTCGCCAATGTTTGGTTGCGCAGCTGAGCGGTATCTAGAGCATTTTCGGTTCTGATTGAATCAGAACCGAAGCTCTAGATTGTTGTTTTGACACGTTTTCTTCACGCGAACCGGTATCCACCTTCGCTCGAAAACGCTCTAGCTCGTCGCCAGATCGGCATGGTGGCACGCCACGCGCTGGCCTGACCGGCTCAAGCGCAGTTCGGGATCCTGTTGCTCGCACAGCGCAGTCGCAAGCGGGCACCGCGGCCGGAAACGGCAGCCTTTGACCGCGTTGCGAGGATCGGGCAGATCGCCCGGCAACGGCGCTGCGTAGCGGCGCCGCTTGGGATCGGGGACGGCGTCGATGAGGGCGCGGGTGTAAGGATGCAGCGGCGCTTTCCAGATCTGTTCATGGCTGCCGCTCTCGACGATGCGCCCGAGATACATCACCAGCACACGATCCGAAAGGTACCTCACCACTGAGAGGTCGTGTGAGATGAACAGAAGCGACAGCTTCAGGTCGCGCTTGATGTCGGCAAGCAGGTTCAGGATCTGGGCCTGCACGGACAGATCGAGAGCGGATACCGGCTCGTCGCAGATGATCACATCGGGGTTCAGGATCAAGGCCCGCGCAATGCCGATGCGTTGCCGCTGGCCGCCGGAAAATTCGTGCGGGTAGCGCGCGGCCGCGTTTTCCGGCAGGCCGACCCGCGAAAGGATCGCTCCGACACGCTCGCGCCGGTCGGCGCGCGAGCCGATGCCGTGGACATTGAGCGGGGCGATCAGGATGTCGCCGATGGTCTGGCGTGGATTGAGCGAGGCAAAGGGATCCTGGAACACCATCTGCAACCGGCGCCGGTAGGCGCGCATCCGTCGCTCGGGCAGCGCGGTGAGATCGGTGCCGTCGAACTTGATCCGGCCCGCCGCAGGTTCAACGAGCCTCAGGATGGACTTGCCAAGCGTCGACTTGCCACAGCCCGACTCTCCGACCAGGCCGACGGTCTCGCCCGGCGCGATGTCGAGGGACACGCCGTCGACGGCGTGCACCGCTGTTGCACCCACGTGATACGTGGTCTTGAGTTCAGAGACCGACAGATGCGTCATGCGGCAGACCGTGCGACAGATTGGCGGATTCGACGTGACAGGCGAGGCGCCGTCGTGGCGCGGCGGACCGTTCGACCGGGAAATGGTCGCGGCACAGGCTTTGCCGGGCTGGACAACGCGGTGCGAACGGGCACCCGGGTTCGGCAGCGGCCGAGGCGATACTGCCGGGAATTTCGGAGAGCCTGGCGTTCCGGTAGTGCAGATCGTCGTGCAACCGTGGCGAGGCTGCCAGCAGCCCATGTGTATATGGATGCAAGGGGCGGCCGAACAATTCGTCGGGCGGTGCTTCCTCGACCTTTCTGCCGGCATACATCACGACGACGCGGTCGGCCCATTGTCCGACCAGACCGAGGTCGTGGGTAATCAGAAGCAGCGACAGCGACAGCTCCCGCCGCAGCCGATCGAGCAGTTCGAGCATCTGCGCCTGAATGGTCACATCCAGCGCCGTCGTCGGCTCGTCCGCGATCAGGACCTTCGGCCGGCACGCGGCCGCGATGGCGATCATGACGCGCTGACGCATGCCGCCGGACAGCCGGTGCGGATAGTCGTCCAGGCAGCGCTCGGGATTTGGAATGCGGACGAGATCGAGCAGTTCGGCGGCTTCGCGGCGCGCCTGTGCTTTCGAGAGACCCCGATGCACCTGCAACACTTCGGCGATCTGCCGGCCGATCGTCAGCACCGGATTGAGCGACGTCATCGGCTCCTGGAAGATCATCGCGATGTCGCGGCCGCGGCGCCGCCGCATCTCGATCTCGGGGAGCGCCGTCAGGTCGTCATCACCGAGCCGGATCCGGCCGGTTGCGATTTGCGCGGTGCTCGGCAGCAGCCGCATCAGCGCAAGCGCCGTCAGCGATTTCCCCGAGCCGGACTCGCCGACGATGGCCAGCGTTTCCGCCGGCGCAACGCTGAAGGAGAGGTCTCGCACCGGCGTCGCGTTCGGAAAGCTGATCGTCAGGCCGCTTATGTCGAGCAGAGCGGGCATATCAGCGCTCCCGGCTGAGACGAGGGTTGAGCACGTCGGTCAGTCCGTCACCGATCAGGTTCAGCGACAGCACGGTCATGACGATGACGAGCCCGGGAAGGGCGGTCAGATACCACGCCGTCCTGATCAACTCGCGACCGGAGCCGATCATGCTGCCCCAGCTCACGGCGTTCGGATCGCCGAGGCCGAGAAAGGACAGCGCCGCCTCCATCAGGATCGCCGTCGCCACCATCACCGAAGACGTGACGATGATCGCCGGAAGCGCATTGGGCAGAATCTCGCGAACGACAATCCGGGTGTGGCCAAAGCCGAGGCTGCGGGCGGCCATGACGAACTCCTTCTCCCGCAGCACCCTGAACTCGGCCCGGACCAGCCTGGCGATGGTCGGCCAGGTGACAAGTCCGATCGCCCAGGTCACCGTCACGATCGAAGGCTGGGCGATCGCGACCAGCACGACCAGCAGGATGAAGCTCGGCACGGTCTGAAACAGCTCGATGATCCGGACCAGCAAATCGTCGACGCGGCCGCCGCGGTAGCCTGCAACAGCGCCTACGGATATGCCGACGACAAGGCCGATCGTGGTCGCGACGAAGCCGATCAGGAGCGATATTCGCGCCCCATGCATGAGATCGGCAGCGAGGTCGCGGCCCAGGGAGTCGCTTCCGAGAGGAAACGAGGAATCCTGCCCTGGCCACAGCAGCGGCCGCGCGACCATCGAGAGGGGATCGCCGGGGTAGAACACGGGGGCGAGGGCGGCTGCCGCGACGATCAGCAGCAGCAAGGCGGTCCCGGCGACAAAAGACGGATTCCGGCGTAGGCGACGGATCAGTTGTGGGCGATCATGCTCCACGATGGGCGCGATCACATGCGTGTCTGGCGCATGAAGGTTCGGCCATTCGGGTTGATGTGGCAAGGCGCGTGGCTTGTCGTCGGCCGAACGTCCGGTTGCGGGAGCAGAGTCCAGGGTGGCGTCAGTCATGATGGCTAGCGGGTTTCGATGCGAGGGTCGAGCCAGGCCTGCACGAGATCGACCGCCACATTGGCGACGATCACGAGCAACGAAGAAAGCAGGAGGATTCCGAGCAGCACGCTGAAGTCGCGGCTCATGACCGCTTCAAAGGCGAGGCGGCCGAGACCGGGCCAGCTGTAGACGGTCTCGACCACCACGGCACCACCGAGCAGCCCTCCGAAATGCATGCCGGCCACGGTCGTGACGGGCAACAGAGCGTTGCGCAGGACATGACGCACCGTGATCGCCAGCGGGGAGAGCCCCTTCGCCGCCGCCGTCCGTACATAGTCCTGAGCCTGGGCCTCGAGCATGGCAGCGCGTGCCAGCCGGGAATAGATCGCGATGTAGAACAGCGCCAGCGACAGAGCGGGCAGCACCATGTAGCGGGCACGATCGATCAGGAGGTCGAAGCCGCTGATGTTCGCGCCGATCGTCGCCGCGCCGCCGCTCGGCAACCACCCCAGCTTGACCGAGAACAGCAGGATCAGCATCAGGCCGATCCAGAAGCCGGGGACCGAGTAGAACAGCGTCACCACGATCGAGATCAGCCGGTCGGGCCATCGCCCGGCAAAGGTCGCCATCACGATGCCGAGCGCGATACCGCCGGCGAGCGCGATGACGAGGGCGGTGGCCATCAAGGCCACGGTGCCGGGCAGACGCTGGCCGATGATGTCGGCGACGGGCAGGTTGTAGCGCGGCGAAAACCCAAGGCTGAAATGCGCAAGATTGTCGAGATAGGCGACGAGCTGCAGCAGAAGCGGCTGATCGAGGCCGAAGCGCGCCCGCAACGCCGCGATGGTCTCGACCGTTGCGGATCCCGATTCTCCCGCCAGCACATCGGCGGCATCGCCCGGCGCAAGCTGGAGCAGAAAAAAATTGATGATGATGATTCCGATCACCGTCGGGATCGCCTGCCAGATCGTACGACGAAAAGTCTTCGCGATGCGCTGGATGCTCGACATGTTTGTTCTAACTTCCGTGGCGTGGCAAAAATGCAGTTATCCGCGCCGCGCTCCTGCTTGCGCGCGGGCACGGCGATCGTGCAGCTCCGATGACGAGGCTCGGTTGACAACGGCAATACGCGTCGTCAACGTCGATGCATTCGCGTGCGATCTGTTCGATGTTGCGGCCAAGCCGCCGTCCGCACGCATCATCACGACGGACATGATCATGACGATAGTGCACAGGCCGGGCGACATCGTTGGCTCGCCGCTGTTTCCGAGCCCGACGCAGTTTCCCGACAGCCCTCTGTCGAAGGCGCTGCAGCAGCCGTTGCTGCTCGGGCTGTTCCTGCCGATCCAGGCCGGCGGCTGGAGCGCGTCGACCTTGCCGCGATCCACGACCTGGACCTTCGACTACAATCGCGACCTCACGCTCGACGCCGAGGCGTTCGGCTTCGATCTCGTTTTTGCGCTCTCGCAATGGCTGCCCAAGGGCGGCTATGGCGGCGTGTTCACGGGGGAGGCGCTCGACTCCTTCATCACCACGGCATCGCTCGCTGCCGTGACGTCGCGGATCATGCTGATCTCGACCATCCACGTGCTCTATGGGCCGATCCATCCCCTGCATCTCGCCAAGTACGGCGCGACGCTGGATCACATTTCGGGTGGTCGCTGGGGCATCAATGTCGTGACCGGCCACCGTGCCATCGAGCACGAGGCGTTCGGTTGGAACCAGATCGAGCACGATCGGCGTTATGAGTTGGCGGCCGAATTCATCGAGGTGCTGCAGCGACTGTGGACCGACCAGGAGAATTTTTCCTTCACCGGCCAGTCGCCATGGCGCCTCAGCAACGCCTTCGTGACGCCCAAGCCGCGGTTCGGGCGGCCCATCCTGGTCAACGCCACCGGGTCCGACGCCGGGATTGCATTCGCCGGCCGCTACTCCGATATCGTCTTCGTCACGAGCCCCGCCGGCTCTTCGTTTGAAAATGCGATTCAAGCGCTGCCCGCGCATGTCCAGCGCGTCAAGCAATCGGCGGTCGATGTCGGACGGGAGGTGCGGACGCTGCTCAATCCCATGGTCATTTGCCGCGAGACCGAACGGGAGACCCGGCAGTACCATGACGCGATCGTCGACCATCTCGATCCGGTCGCGAGCATGCAGAACTTCGCCAGCGATGCGCATGCCTGGAAGGGACGGGTGGGTGTTGACGCGCCGAAGCGCCGCGCCATCGGCGGCAATATCGAGGTGATCGGTACGCCCGAGCAGGTCGTCGAGCAATTCGTGCAGCTCAAGGAGGCCGGGATCGACGGGCTGCAGCTGAGCTTCTTCGACTTCAAGCCGGATCTCGACTTCTTCGGCCGGCGAGTGCTGCCCTTGATGGAGCAGGCCGGGTTGCGCCATGCCGTGCCGAATCCCGAGGTCGGTTGAGCGCATGGCCATGCGGATCAAACGGAGGTGACTTCAGGCCGCCGCGCGGCGGTTGCCTCGTGGCGGAAGCGGGCGGCGGGATGCGACGACGGCAGGCGGGCCTGACCGGGGCCGAATATCTTCTCGCGCAACGTGCCGGGGGCGTATTCGGTCTTGTAGACGCCGCGCCGTTGCAATTCAGGCACGACGAGCTCGGCGAAATCCCGGTATCCGCCGGGTGTCACGGCGTAGCTGAGGTTGAAGCCGTCGATGTCGGTCTCATCGACCCAGGCCTGAAGCTGGTCGGCCACCTCGTCCGGCGAGCCGATGATCACGGGGCCGCGGCCGCCGATTCCGTTGTGCGTGATGATCTCGCGGATCGTCCATGGCCGCTCGGTCCTGGAAAACGAATCGATCATCGACGTGACCGCGTTGTCCTTTTTCACTGTCGGGAACGGGTCGTCGAGGCTGTAGCGGGAGAGGTCGATGCCGGTCCAGCCCGACAGCAAGGCAAGCGAGCCCTTCGGGTCGATGTAGCGTTGATAGTCGCGGTACTTGGCTTCCGCCTCGGCACGGGTCTCGCCGACGATCACGGTCGTCAGGGCGTAGAAGCGAATATCCCTGCCGTCGCGGCCGAATGCCCGCGCGCGTGCGCGGGTCTCGGCGACATTGGCCGCGGTGCGGGTCTTCGAATGTTCACCAAGGAGCACCGCTTCCGCGTGCCGCGCCGCGAAGTCCTTGCCGCGGTTGGAGGCGCCCGCCTGGAACAGGAATGGCGTCCGTTGTGGCGAGGGATGAACGAGGTGGATGGCATCGATCTTGAAGTGGTCGCCCTGATGATGGACTTTGCGGATCCGCGAGGGATCACCAATGACGCCCCGGACCGGATCGACCACGACGGCTTCGTCGTCCCAGCTGCCCTCCCAAAGCGCGTAGACGGCATCGAGGAATTCGTCCGCGAGATCGTAGCGTGGGTCGTGGGCCATGATGGCGTCGCGGCCGACCGCGCGAGACGCCGCGTTGGAATAGCCGGTCACGATGTTCCAGGCGACGCGACCTTTGCTCAGATGGTCGAGGGTGGAAAACCGCCGCGCGAGGGTGAAGGGGGGTTCATACGACACCGGAGCCGTGACGCCGAGCCCGAGATGCTTGGTGACGTGCGCCATGGCCGACACCAGCAGCATCGGATCGAGTTTCGGAATCTGCGCGCCGGTGCTTAGCGCAGCGTCGGCGGTTCCAGCGTAGACGTCATGGATCCCGATGCCGTCGGCGATGAAGATGGCGTCGAACCTGGCGGCCTCGAGGATCCGGGCGACATCGGTCCAGTAATCCAGCGTTGCGAAGTCGAGGGAGCGGTCGTCGGGATGGCGCCATAACCCCGGCGAGAGATGGACCGGGCTGAAGATGGCAAAGCCGTTGACCTGGATTGTCTTGGGCACGGTGAGGTCTCGCAAGCGGGCTGCTACTGGAAGGTCGACGGTTCCGGATGCGCTCCGGTCAGAAACCAGGTGCCGACATTGCGCGTCTTGTATTCGGCCGGATTGTGCAGCGTGTGGATCCGCACGTTGCGCCAGAAGCGGTCATATCCGTTGGCGATGGTGGCTGAGCGGGCGCCCATCACCTCGAAGATGCGGCTGGTGACGTCGAGCGCGACCTCGCCGGCATGGGCGTTGGCGCCCGCGATCACGACCGCCGCCTCGCCGCGCTCCTGGAGCGTGAGGTCACGGCCACGCGACCAGACCCAATCGAGCTTGTCGGCCGCTTCATCGGCGAGCAACGTGGCGGCTTTGACGCGCGTATAGAGCTCGCCATAGACGCGCTTCACCCATGGATCGTTGGTGTGCGTCTCGACGCCCGAGTGAATCCAGGGCCGCGATTTTTCCCGGGTGTAGTCGCGCGCGGCGATCAGCGCGCCCTGCGCGCTGCCGATGAAAACGTTCAGCAGGGTGCTCTGCTGCAGGAAGGGGGTGACTGTCTGATAGGGCCGACCGCCGTCGGGCTTGTAGTCGAGCACCTCGTTGCGCTGGATGCGCACGCCGGTATAGGTGACGCGACCGCTTCCGGTCTGCCGCTGGCCGAAGCCGTCCCAGTCGTTTTCGATCCGGATGCCGTCCCGGTTGGCCGGGATCGCCGCGAAGCTGCGCGCGTTGGTGTCGCGGTCCTCCCAGGCGACCTGCAGATAGTCCGCGATGTGCGATCCCGACGTGAAGGGACGATAGCCGTCCAGCACATAGCCATCGCCGTCGCGCCGGCCAAACAGGCTCTTGGAAAAGCTGTTGGCGGTGTTTCCCCAGAACCAGTTGCCGGCCGCGGACCGCCGGAAGATGTCGGCGGCCTGTTCGGTCGTTCCGCGCAGATGGGCGGCATGCTGGGAGCCGAAATGGTAGCCGTAGAGATGGCCCAGCGCGCCGTCGACCTTGGCAAACTCACGCGCAATCTTCAGCGCGGTCGACCAGCGTTCGCCTGCGCCGCCGAATTCCTTCGGCACCAGCAGATTGAGCAGCCCGCTGTCCTTGAGGAGCGCGAGTTGCTCGAGCGGTTTGCCGCCGGCGCGATCACGCTCGGCCGCGTCCCGGGCAAAACTCTCGCGCAGTTGCACCGCCTTGGCGAAATGGGAATTGGACGTATCGAGATCGAAACTCATCGGAAGCACCTCGTGCGGGATCAGGCTTGCAGCCAGACATCGGCAAAGTTTGCGGATGGGCCATCGATCGTCGTGGTGTGATCGCGCACCTTGCGGTTGGCGATCGTCAGGTTGGCGCCCGTCACCAGATTGATGTCGGGCAGGTCGGTAGCGATGATGACCTGGAACGCGCGGAACAATTCGCGCCGCTTGACCGGATCGCTCTCGACGGCCGCGGCCTCGAGCAGCCGGTCGGCCTCCGGATTGCTGTAGCCCGAGCCGTTCGAGAACGGCACGCCGGGCTTGAAGTTCTTCGACCAATAGAGCCGCTGGACACCGACCGTCGGGTCGAAGGAGTGGCTCATGCCGTTGCTCATGAAGTCGAAGTCGCGATTGGTATAGGTGCGTTTGAACCAGGTGGGCACGTCCTGCGCGCGCAGCGTGACCCCGATGCCGACATTGGCGAGCGCCTGCCGGGTGTAGGCGCCGAGTTGCTGATAGGTCTCGCTGTAGGGCATGTAATCGTGAAAGACCTTGAAGCGCGTGCCGTCGGGGCCGCGCGGCAATCCGGCCGCATCGAGCAGCGCCTCGGCCTTCTTCGGATTGAAATCGTGGCGGGGAATGTCCGGATTGTAGAACTGCTTCAATGCCGGGCTGATCGCTGCGGGAGCGTTTTGGCTCCAGCCGTAGAACACGACCCGATTGATGGTGTCGCGGTCGACGGCGTGCGCGACCGCCTGCCGGACCTCCGGCTTGGCGAAGTAGGGATTGGCAAGGTTGAATTCGAGCCGGTAGACGATCGGCTGGTAGTCATAGCCGCGCGTCTCGATGACAAGGCCCGGATTGGCCTTCAATGCCTCGATCTGTCCGAGCGGCACCGGCGTGTCGGGCGCGTAGTGGATTTCTCCGGTCTCGATCGCGACCGCGCGGGCGTTGGCATCGGCGATGAAGCGGATCACGATGCGGTCGAGGTATGGTTTGCCCGGATCCCAATAGTTGGGATTGCGTTCGAGCAGGATGTGGCTGCCCTGCTTCCATTCCTTGAAGACGAAGGGCCCGGTGCCGATCGGCGCGCGCCCATTGGGATTGGCCAGCGGATCGGTTCCTTCATAGATATGTCGGGATACGATCGGCGATTCCGAGGCTGTCAGGGCGGCAAGCAGGTAGGGGGCCGGCTTGTCGAGCACGATTTCCGCGACATGCGGATCGGGGGTGCGCACTTCGTGCACCGACGCGAGGGTGCCGCGGCCGCGCGGATGGTGCTGCTTGAGGAGATCGATCGAGTAGGCGACGTCCGCCGACGTGAAATCCCGGCCGTCATGCCATTTCACGCCACGCCGAAGCTCGAACCGGTAGCGAAGCCCGTCTTCGCTCCTCTGCCAGGACGTCGCGAGTTGAGGCCGTGGATTGAAGTCGAGATCGAAGGTGACGAGCCCTTCGGTGACCTTTCCGCTGACGCGCGTTGTCGGACCCGCCGTGTGCGTGAGACTCACGAGAATCGGCGGCTCGGGCTGAATGACGACGTTCAGCGTGCCGCCGTGCTTGCGTTCGTCCGCGGCGCGCAGCCTCGAAGGCACCACTCCGCCGGCGAACGCTCCCGATGTCAGCAGCAGGGCCTTCGTGAGTTGTCTGCGCGTAAGTCCGTTCATTGACGATCACGTTTCAACCGGGAACATTTCACCGCAGTAATTCATCGAAGGATCGCACAATCAATCCTGCTAGGCGTTTCCTCGCATAATGAAAATTTTGCTGCTGTACGTATGCAGTGGCGCGTTCGCGAACGCGCGCCGTGCCTGCAAACTACAAAAGCAAATTCTCCCGGACGCGTGCCTAAGATGGCAGCGGCATAACTTCTGCTGCGGATGGTGACGAGATGTCTTGTTCGATCGCCGCAGCGTAAGGGGAGAGGCGCGATGGCGCTGGATCGAAGGACATTCAATCGCGGACTTCTCGCCACCGGTACCGCCGGCCTGTTCACAGCCTCGCAAGGGATTGCAGCCGACGCTAGGCCGGTCCCCGGTGGAACCTTGAACTGGGTGTATTACCCCGATCCGTCCGCGATCATCGCGATCAATACGTCCTCGGGGACGGGGCAGACGATCGGCACCAAGATCAATGAAGGGTTGCTGGCGTATGACTACGATCTCAACCCGCGACCGGTCCTTGCGACATCCTGGAACATCAGCGAGGACGGCAAGCGCTACACGTTTCGCCTGAGACCGGGGGTGAAATGGTCGGACGGCAGGGAGTTCACCGCGGCCGACGTGGCGTTTTCCATCGAGCGGTTGAAGGTCGCTCATCCGCGCGGCCGGATCACGTTCGCAAATGTCGAGGCGGTCGAAACGCCCGATGCGCTGACGGCTGTGATCGTGCTCTCGAAGCCGGCGCCGTTCCTGATCTCCGCGTTGGCCGGTGCCGAATCTCCGATCGTTCCCAGGCACATCTACGAGGCCCTCAAGCCCGAGGAGCAACCCCGGCTGGAGCAGACCATTGGCACCGGACCGTTCATCCTTCGCGAATGGGTTCCGGGAAGCCATCTGCTGTTTGTTCGCAATCCAAACTATTGGGATGCGCCAAAGCCCTATGTCGATCGCGTGGTGCTGAAGGTGGTGCTGGATCCCGCCGCGCGCGCGGCGGCGCTGGAGGCCGGCGAGGTCGATATCGGGGCGACGCCGGTGCCGTATGGCGATGTCGAGCGTTTCAAGCTCGACAAGCGCTTTGTGGTCGACACCACCGCCTATGCCTATTCGGGTCCGCAGCAGCAGCTGTTCTTCAATTTCGATACGCCGCTCCTGCAGGATCGCCGCGTCCGCAAGGCGATCGCCCACGCAATCGATCTGCGCGCTTTGGTCAACGTCGTCTTTTTCGGTTACGCGCTTGCCTCGCCGTCGCCCGTCAGCACGGCGCTTCCCAAATTCTACGACCCGGCGATCCAGGCTTGGCCGTTCGATCCGAAAGCGGGCGACCAGTTGCTCGACGAGGCCGGTCTCAGGCGAGGAGCCGGCGGCCTGCGGGCTAAGCTCAGGCTGACGCAAAACCCGTTCCTGCCAGCGAGCTTTGCCGATTTCCTGCGCAACTCGCTGCGCAAGATCGGACTGGACATCGAGATCCTGCGCTATGACCTTGCGACCTATCTGAACGTCGTCTATCGCGACCGTGCCTTCGATCTCACCATCGAGAGCCTCTCGAACACGTTTGATCCGACGCTGGGCGTGCAGCGCGCCTATTGGTCGAAGAATTTCCGGATCGGTCTGCCGTTCTCGAACGCGGCGCATTACAGCAATCCCGAGGTCGATCAGTTGCTGGAGGCCGCGGCAATCGAGCCCGACGTCGGGAAGCGGCGGACAATTTGGGCGAAGTTCCAATCGATCATTCACGAGGAGGTCGCATCGGTGAACCTGGTCGCTGCCGGTGGTGTCATCATCGCCAACAAGAAGGTCCGCAATTTCGCGCCGGGAGCCGAAGGGTTGAACGGAAGCTTTGCGGATATCTGGATCGACCCGTCAGCTTGAGCCATACGCTCACAATCTTTCTCCATCGGCGGCTTGCGCAGAAGAGTCATAGCGTCGGTCCGGCCAAGAATGAAAATCTGTGAGATTGCGCAAAGTGAATGCCGATTGTCATACTTGCGCACATCGGCGGAGTGTCGTTCCGACGTTGCGTGACGGCTTCGGGTTGCGCGTCCGGCAAAGGAATATCGCGATGATCGCAAGACGGACCCTTCTCACCCTCCTGCTTGCGGGGAGCGGTCTGCTGGCCGGCTTGTCGTCGGGCATCGCCGCGGACGCGCTGACAGTGCGGATCGGCTTTGCGTCGGTCGGCGCGGACAACCGCCAGTTTTCCGGTGGCTCGTCTGCGGCGGTGGCCCATTCGGAGCATTATCTCGACCAGGATTTGCGCGACCGGCCGGACGTGAAGGTCGAGTGGTACTTCTTCAAGGGGGCGGGGCCCGCCGTCAACGAGGCCTTCGCCAACAACCAGCTCGACTTTGCGATCCAGGGCGATCTGCCCGAAATCATCGGGCGCGCGAACGGTCTGAAAACCAGGATCCTGCTGGCCTCTGGAGCTCACGCTCCCATCTACCTCGCGGTGCCCTCAGGCTCGCCGATCCGCAAGGTCGCCGACCTGCGCGGGCGCAAGGTCTCGATCTTCCGTGGAACCAACAACCATCTTGCGGCTGTGAAGGTTCTGGCTGGAAACGGTCTGCAAGAGCGCGATGTGCAGATCATCAACATGGATACCGCGACCACCAATGCGGCATTGACCTCAAAGGATATCGACGCCGCCTTCGGAAATTTTCCGCTGGCGAGTCTCGCCGAGAAGAGCATCGCGGAGATCGTCTACACCACAAAGGGCGACAATCCGGCCTGTGAGCGCCACTCGACGCTGATCGGGCAGGACGCCTTCATCAAGGCGCATCCCGATATCACGCAGAAGATCGTCTCGGCGATCGTCCGTGCCGCGCGCTGGTCGTCGGACGAGGCCAATCGGGAGGCGTTTTTCGAGATCTCGTCCCGCAGCGGCTTTCCGGCATCGGGCTATCGGTTCGACTTTTCAGGTCAGGAGTTGAAGTACCGCAACACGCCGATCATCGATGCTTCGATCATTGAGAGCTACCGGGTGCAGGCTAGGCAGGCGAAGGAGTTCGGCTTGCTTCGCCGCGACGTCGATCTCGACGGGTGGTTCGACCGCTCGTTTCTCGACGTCGCGTTGAAGGAGAAGGGGCTCGTCGGCTATTGGCAGGAGTTCGATGCGAACGGCAAGCCGCAGGCGGCCGGGCAGTGAGCGTTGTGTTGAAACTGCCGGATGCGTCGCGCGCACCGCTTGAACGCGCGAGCGGCCGCCTGGAGGTGCGCAACGTCTCCAAATCGTTTGTCGTCAACGGCGCGCCCGTCGAGGCGTTGCGCGACATGTCGCTCGATGTTGCCGCAGGCGAGTTCGTCGTCCTGCTGGGGCCGAGCGGATGCGGGAAATCGACGTTGCTGCGGCTGATCGCCGGGCTCGATCGGGATTTCCGCGGCACGATCAGCCAGGACGGAGAGGCGATCGCGGGGACCAGTCTCGAGCGCGGCATCGTCTTTCAGGAGCCGCGGCTGTTCCCCTGGGCGACGGTTGCGCAGAACATTGCGCTGGGCCTCAAGAATGCACCGCTCAGCGAGCGTGCCAAGCGGGAGTCGATCGCTGCCCATATTTCGCTGGTTGGGCTCGACGGTTTCGCCGAAGCCTATCCGCACCAGCTCTCCGGAGGTATGGCCCAGCGCGTAGCGATAGCACGCGGTCTGGTCAATCGTCCCCGACTGCTGCTCCTGGACGAGCCCTTTGGTGCGCTCGACGCCCTCACGCGGGCGCGTCTCCAGCTCGAGCTTCAGCGCATCTGGGCGCACGAGAAGGTGACCATGATTCTGGTCACCCATGACGTCGACGAGGCCGTCTTGCTCGGCGATCGGGTTCTGGTGCTCGCGCCTCGCCCCGGACGAATCTCGCATGTTTTTAAGGTCGGCGCAGCGCGGCCAAGGGCGCGAAGCGACGATGATCTGATCCGGATCCGCAACGAATTGCTGCGCGCGCTTGGCGACGACGAGGCGGGTGCGGGATCGGAGGCTGCCGTCCCGGGAAATCCGGCATGAGCGACGCTGCGCTTCGATCACCCCTCGAACCAGATGTCTCATGGCAGGCCGGAATCAGGCGCATCGCCGCCGGTCGCGTTGGCGAGGTCCTGGCTCGTCAGCTGGTGACGCTGGGTTGGCTGCTCATCCTGCCGGCCATCGCGTTGCCGATCTGGGTTATCGGAGCAGACCGTGGCTGGCTGCCCGAGCAGATCCTTCCGCGGCCGAGCGATGTTCTGCATACGCTTCGCGACATGATTGCGAGCGGCGAACTGGCCCAGCACGCAGGCTACAGCCTGCGCCGCGTCGCCCATGGGTTCGCGATCGGGGCCGGAGCTGGTCTGGTGGTTGGCTCGGCCATGGGACTGTCCCGCCGCTTGGATGACTATATTCGTCCGTTGTTCACGGCGATCGCCCAGGTGCCGGCGCTCGCCTGGATTCCGCTTGCGATGCTGCTGCTCGGCATCGGCGAAGGCTTGAAGATCGTGGTCATCGCGAAGGCCGCTTTTGTGCCTGTCGTGATGAACACCAGTGCCGGCATCGCGAATGTGCCGAAGGCCTTCGTCGAGGTGGGAGAGACATTCCGCTTCACGCCGTGGCAGATGTTGCGTCACGTCGTGCTCCCGGGCGCGGTACCATCCATCTTCACGGGCTTGCGCTATGGGCTTACCCACGCCTGGATCGCGCTGGTCAGCGTTGAGCTGCTGGCCTCGTCGGAAGGGCTGGGCTACCTGTTGGTCTGGGGACGCCAGATGTTCTGGCTGGATACCGTGCTTGTGGCGATGGTCGTGATCGGCGTGATCGGCTTTGCAAGCGACAAGGTCCTCGCGGTCATTGAGGCTCGCTTGCAACGTTGGCGGATCGACGGTGTCCGGTAGCACGACCCTCAGGACGGTCGGCCGGGGCCTGGTCCTGCCGCTCGGCCTGCTGGTTGCGTGGGAGATCGCGAGCCATTCCGGTCTCGTCAACCGGCAATTCCTGCCGCCGCTCGAACATGTCGGCTCCAGCGCGTGGCAGGAATTGACGAGCGGCGAACTCGCGCAGGCGCTCGCTGCAAGCCTGCGTCGCGATCTCCTCGGGCTGGCTCTGGGCGCTGGTGCTGGCGTGCTGGCAGGTCTTCTTCTCGGTCTGTCCCGGATCGCGGACCGCATTCTCACGACCTGGTTCAATGGGCTCAAGCAGATTGCGTTGCTGGCATGGATCCCCCTGATCTCGCTCTGGTTCGGCTTCGATGAGAGCGCCAAGGTCGTCTTCATCGCGCTCGCGGCGGCGATCCCGGTGATTCTCAATCTGGTCGAGGGTGTGCACACCACCTCGCGGAAGCTCGTCGAAGTCGGCGAGGTGTTTTGCTTCAACCGTCTCCAGTTCATTATTTACGTCTATCTTCCGTCGGCGCTGCCGTCGCTGCTGACTGGCCTGCACCTCGCATTGATCTACGCGTGGCTTGCGACCATTGGCGCCGAATACTTCATGGCGGCCGGCCCAGGTATCGGCGGTTTGATCATTGCGGGCCGCGAGCGCTTCGACATGGATCTCGTGATGCTCGGTATCCTCGTTGTCGGCTCGGTCGGTTTTGCGATCGACCGCGGCGCGAACTGGCTGGAGCGGAGATTGATCCCGTGGAGGTCTGCGTCGACGCAGGGCTGACCTGCGCCGGATACGCGCTGTTCGCAATAGCTGTTTCCATTACGCATCGTGCGGCGACAAGAACTCCCTAATCTTGCCGACAACTTTGCGATCGACGTGGCCGACCGCCGTCTCTAGCATTTCGCAACGTTGTTCGCCGTGCAGTGGATGCGAGCGGATTGAACCAAGCTCGAGAGGCGCGTGGTGATATTGCGGTCATCGCAGCCGGACCGGACAAGGGCGCCGAGCAAGCTGGAGATACCTGATGACAACCGACCAACGTGAACCGTTTTCGCCGTCACGGCGCCGCCTCCTTGGGCTGGCCGGCCTGGTCGGGGCGACTGCGCCCTTCGCCGCCATGCAGGCGGCGCGCGCTTTTCCGGCCTTTGGCCTTGGCCCGTCCGCCGATCCTCTCAACGGCGCGCCGATCTGCCGGGTGGCGAACCCGGACGAGGCACCCAAGGGGCCGTCACGCCGCATCCGCTTTGCCTATAATGGCACAGGAATCTGCACGGCGGCGGTGCCTGTCGCGCTGCACCGGGGCTTCTTCGCGCGCCACAATCTGGATGTTGAATTCCTGCAGCTTGCCGGCAGCACCGACCAGATGCTGCAATCGCTCGCCACCGACAAGGCCGATGCTGGCTCCAGCATGCTGCTCAACTGGCTGAAGCCTCTCGAGCAGGGTATCGACGTCAAGCTGACCACCGGCCTGCATGGCGGCTGCACGCGGTTGTTCGTAAGGAAGGACTCCGGTTTCAAGGACATCACGGACCTCAAGGGCAAGACGATCGGCGTATCCAGCATTTCCGGTCCGCCGCGCAACTTCTTCGCAATCCTGCTGTCGGACAATGGGCTCGACCCGCAGACCGATGTGCAGTGGCGCGAATTCCCGGCCGATCTGCAACTGACCGCCTTGCAGCGCGGAGAGATCCAGGCCATCGCCGATTCCGATCCGAATGCCTGGCTCACGGAGCGACGCGCCAACGGCGATCTCGTCGAGATCGCGTCAAATCTCACCGGCGACTATGCCAACCTGTCGTGCTGCACGCTCGGGGTGCGGAGCTCGCTCTGGGCATCGGATCCCGCCGCGGTGAAGGCGCTGACCCTCGCCATTCGCGAGGCGGCGCACCACGTTGCCGAAAATCCCGACGACGCCGCCGAGATCTTCTCGAAATACACGCCCAAGGTCGCGGTCGCCGAGCTCGCCGCCATGCTGCGCAGCCACACCCATGGCCATCACCCGGCAGGCGCAGAGCTGCGTCGCGAAGTCGTGAAGATCACGACCGATCTGAAGCGTGCCACGATCATCAAGCCGAACACGGATCCCGCCAAGCTTGCCAATCGCGTCGTGGTGGATATCGACGTCTGACTGTCCGAAGGGAGCGCTTCATGAGCGATACGAGAGCCAAGCCGACCTCGCACATCGTACCCGGACCGGCCGAGACAGACCCAGCCGCGTCGGCACTGAGTTCACGCTACGGCCAGCACGTGCCTCAGATTGGCGAGCTCTGGAACGAAGTTTTGGCCAATCTCCTCGCGCACCGCTCGGTGCGCGCCTATCGTCCGGACCCCTTGCCGCCGCGCACGCTGGAAACGCTCGTGGCTGCTGCGCAATCGGCTCCATCGTCCTCCAACCTTCAGACGTGGAGCGTTGTCGTGGTTGAGGACCAGGCGCGAAAGGCGCGCCTTGCCGAATTCGCCGGCGGGCAGAAGCACATCGTCGAAGCACCGTTATTCCTGGTGTGGCTCGCGGATCTGTCGCGCGCGGAGCGGCTGGCGAGGAACGCGCAGCATCCCAAGGACGGATTGCCCTTCCTCGAAACCTTCCTCCTGGCGGCGATTGATGCGGCGCTGGCCGCCCAGAACGCAGTTGCGGCCGCAGAAGCGCTGGGCCTCGGATCGGTCTATATCGGGGCTCTTAGAAACAAGCCGCAGGCCGTGGCCGAGGAGCTTAGATTGCCACCGCAGGCGGTGGCGGTATTTGGCCTATGCATCGGTTATCCGGATTCGACGCGGCCGGCCCAGGTCAAGCCGCGCCTGCGCCAGGGCGTCGTAATCCATCGTGAGCGTTATTCGACGGCAGGTGAAGATTCCGGCATCGCCACCTACGACACGACATTGCGCAAATTCCAGAGCGGCGAGGGACTGCCTGCGACGGGTTGGACACAAGCCGTGCTCAACCGGCTCGGGTCAGTCCGCTCGCTGAATGGTCGGGATCGGCTGGTCGAAGAGCTGCGGATCCTGGGGTTTCCTCTTAAGTAAGATAAGGACAACATCGATCGGGATCACCGAGGCAACGCTAGGTTTGCACCTGACCCCAGCGCTGGACCGTGATCCGCGTCAGGCTCCGGAAGATCACGTCCTCCACCAGGAGACCGATCAGGATCACGGTGAGTAATCCGGCAAAGACGCTGGCCGTCTCCAGTTGCGCACGGCTGGTGTAGATGAACCAGCCAATTCCGCCGGAGCGAGCGCTGACGCCGAACACCAGTTCAGCCGCGATCAGTGTGCGCCAGGCGAAAGCCCAGCCGATCCGAAGCCCTGACAGGATCTGGGGAAACGCTGCAGGCACCAGGATCTCCAACACGAAGCGCCCGCCCGACAAGCCGAGGTTGCGACCAGCCATTCGCAGCGTTGGCGGAACGGCGAGAAAGCCGCCGTGGCAGGCCAGCGCAACCGGCCACAGAACCGAGTGGACGATGACGAAGACGAGACTCGGTGTTCCCACGCCGAACCACAATAGTGCAATCGGAAGCAGTGCGATCGCCGGGAGTGGATTGAACATCGAGGTCAGCAGGCCAAGCGCGTCGCTGCCCCAGCGCGACAACGCTGCGAGGGCCGTCAGGACCGCGGCGACCGCAATCCCAAGCGCGTAGCCGGTGATCAGAACCCGCAACGATGTCAATGCGCGATTCGGTAATTCGCCCGAGAGAATCGCCGACCACAATGCCGACAGCGTCGCACCGAGGGTCGGAAGCAGAAGCGCGTTGTCGAGCCAGCGCGCATAGAGCTCCCAGGCAAGCGCAAAGCCTGCGAGAATGACGGCGCGCCGCCAGGGCGTTCCCTCGAGCGCACGCTGCAGGGCCGGTGCACGAGCCAGCTTCGGGGCCGCGATGTCAGACATGGTCGGTTTCCGGGTCGGCGAAGACAGTCTGCTGGATCCGCCGTTCCAGCTCGGCAAAAGCGGCGGTGCCGCGGGTGCGTGTTTCGATTGGAACATCGAACGTTGCGGCGAGCCGCCCGGGATGCGGCGTCAGAGCCAGGATGCGGGTTCCGACCCGGATCGCCTCGTCGATGCCATGCGTTACGAAGAGGGTGGTGTTGCCGGTTTCGTCGCACAGCCTGAGCAGCTCGTCCTGCATCTGTCGTCGCGTCAGCGCGTCCAGTGCGGCGAAAGGTTCATCCATCAGCAACAACGCCGGCTCCAGCGCAAAGGCCCGTGCGATCGCCACGCGTTGCTTCATTCCGCCGGACAAGGTGTGCGGAAAGGCATCGACGAAGTTCTTCAGCCCGACGCGCTCGAGCCAGCGACGCGCGACAGCCTCTGCATCGTGACGCGACAGCGATTTTCCACGCTCCAGAGCATAGCGGACGTTGCCGAGCACGGTGCGCCACGGCAGCAGTTGGTCGAACTCCTGAAACACGGTCATGCGGTCGGGGCCGGGCGGTCCGATGCGCCGGCCGTTCATCCGAATCTCGCCGGCGCTTGGCTTGAGAAAGCCGCCCACGGCACGCAGCAGCGTAGATTTGCCGCAGCCCGACGGGCCCAGCAGAACCAGGCGTTCGCCGGCCGAAAGCCTGAAGCTGACATCCTCGACCGCAGTGAGGATGCCTTCGCGCGTTGGGTAGCTGATACTGACGTGATCCAGATCGAGCAGCGTCGGTGATGCAGTCGCCCCAACGAGGCCAGTCAGTCGCGGAGCGACGTTCATGTCAGCTTCCCGGCTTCTCGCCGAGCCCGGACCAGAACAGGTCGCGCCAAGACGCCGGCGCCTGCTTGATCAGGCCGACCTTCGCCTCGAAGTCGGCGAATTTCTGCGCGCCTTCTGGCGCCGTCGTGAAATTGACGTCCTTGTCGCGGATGATGCTCTCGACGAAGTCCGGCGCGAGCTTCGAACCCTCTGCCTTGATGTAAAGCGCGGCGGCGTCCCGCGGATTGGCCTTGATCCACTCATTGGCCCGATCGAGACCGCGGACGAAAGCCTGGACCGTTTTCGGATTGTCGTTGATGAACTTCGCGGTGGAATAGACCACGTTGAAGGTGTGGGGACCCCCAAGCACGTCGTAGCTATTGAGCACCTGGTGGACCTTGCCTGTGGCGAGTTGCTGTTGCGAGAACGGCGGCGAGGTAAAATGCGCCGTGATTTCCGAATGCCCCGACAGGATCTGGGCCGTCGCATCGGGGTGGGGCATGCTGACGGTGAGTTCGTCGAGCTTGTCGTATTTGCCGAATGCCTTGTCGGCCGCCATCTGAAGGACAATCGGCTGGAAGCCGACCTTGACCGACGGCAGTGCGATCCGGTCCTTCTCGGTGAAATCTGCCAGCGTTTTGATGTTCGGATTGTTGGTGGTCAGGATGTTGGCCATCGAGCCAAGCGCAGCCACGCCGATGATCTTGGCGGTGGCCCGCGTCTTGTCCCAGGTCAGGATCATCGGCGTGATGCCTGCCGTCGCGAAATCAAGGCCCCCCGAAATGAGGGCTTCGTTCATTGCCGCTGCGCCGGAAAGCCGAAGCCATTCGATCTTCGGCGGCGTGATCCCGAGCGCCTTGGCCTCTTCCTCGATCAGTCCCCTTTCGCTGGCCACGATGAGCGGAAGATAGGCGATCCCGAACTGCTGGGCGATGCGAAGCTGACCTGTCTCCGCCCAGGCGCCATTCGGGCCGCTTGCGGTTACGGAAAGCGCGAGCGCCGCGATCTGCAAAAGCTTCGATGTATTCATTTGACGTCTCTTGAATCCCCGTTCGTCCAAGTGGCCCGCGACGAGCTCTCCGGGGCACACTTAAAGAAATCAAGCGGTTGGTCCAGCGAACTGATGTCGCTGCACCATCTTCGAAACAGTCATGCTTGGCTGACCGAATTTGAGAGATGATTTATTCTATGATTGTCCTTCGATGCAGAGGTCGCCTTCTCGATGCCGAATCTTCTGCCTTGGTTGTTCTCCGCGGACACTGAGCAAGGCGCGTGAAGCTGAGATCGGCCTTCAAAGCCGCAGCCGCCGCCTGGTGTCGATGGGAGAGGTAGCCGGCCGCTGCGGAACGCGCAGACTCGAGAAGTCTTTGCTACGCCGCCGGGCTTTACAGCGCGCGTGTTGTTTTGTTCGGCGACAGCTTGTCGGCTTCCGCGAGGGAATTACGATACCGGCATTGCAAATCGAACGCGGATTGGAAAAGGTGACAGAAGCGGCAAGCTCGGCGCGGATTATTGATCTGGCTGCCTATCGGTCGACGCGACGCCAGCAGCGGACCGAAGCCGGCACGGCGTCCTGGCGGAGCGATGCTGCGTCGCCATGGATGGGCAGCTTCGCGACGCCAATTTTCTGGTTCTGGCCGACCTGGGTATGGATCCCGGTGCCCGTGCCGGCGGCCACGGCCGTGCGCTGGGATGCTTCATGAGCGGCGGCAACGTCGCCCCATCGTCGGACGAGGACTGCTCACCCAACGCCAACCCTGAGCTGCCGGCCATCCTCGGACGCAATCTGCGGCGGCTGCGGACAAGCCGGGGTCATTCACTTGAGCGGCTTGCCAAACAGTCCGGAGTCAGCCGAGCGATGCTCGGTCAGATCGAGACCGGAAAGAGCGTTCCGACGATCGCGTTGCTCTGGAAAGTAGCCAACGCGCTCCGCGTGCCTTTCGCCAATCTGCTCCAGACCGACGTTGCGCGGGGACCATTGGTCCTGAGAGGCGGCGATGCCAAGCTGCTGTCGTCGAGCCAGGGGCAATTCACATCGCGCGCCCTGTTTCCCTTCGATGGCGGTCGTCAGGTCGAGTTCTACGAGCTGAGGATCGGCCCGCTTCATCGCGAGGCGGCGGAGGCGCACGCAGCAGGAACGCGCGAGAATCTCCTTGTCGCCAAGGGCGTCGTTGAGATCACGGCCGGCCTCGACAAGCCGCAGACGTTGGCCGAAGGGGACGCCATCCTGTTCGAGGCCGACGTGCCGCACGTCTACAGGAACCTGGTCGCCAGCGAGGCCGTTCTCTACCTGGTCATGACCTACGTCGAGGCCGTAGCCTGAAAGCAAACGGGCCGGCGCAGGGCCGACCCGTTGCGTTGCGTGTCAGCGCACGAGCTAATCAGGCAGCCTTCATCGGCATGCACATCATCGTCATGCCGCCGCAGCACATCATCATCGGCATGCCCATCTGCATCATATTCATCATGCTCTCGCAGCACTTCGTGAACATGTCCTTCATGGCCGGATCCATCGGCATCATCTCGCAGGTCATGCCATTGGCGGTCATCGTGCACTTCATCTGGCAGGGCATCATCATGGGCATGCCCATCATGGCCATGTTCATCATCGGCATCATGCCGCCGGCCATCGAGGGGTTCATCATGCCGCCCATCATCATCGGCATGGGCATCATCTGCATCGCGGTGTTCATCGTCATTCTCCAAGGTCAGAGCAAGAAGCAATCGTTTGTGTCGCCAATTTAGATAGAGTGCGCTGCGATATTCGCGAAGAGGGAAAAGTCTGCCTCATTCTCTTTCGTCCAAGAAAATGGAAGAGCTGCAGGATGAACGGGCCAGCATGTTCAAGAAAACAGATATCCATCTGCTAAATTGGACGGGCATTCATGGGCTGCACGTCTCGTAGAGCGGCCAAACGTCCGGCGTGCTAGCGAACCGGCGGGCGGAGCGCGATGCAAAGCGGTGACGGCGCCGGTTCGCAACACGCAGGCTCTCATCCAGCCCTCTAACCGGGGCGCCGATCGCCCTCGCTGGCAGCTGGCAGGACATCTTGCGGATGCTTGTTGTGATGCTCGACATACTCAACGAGCGTATCGTCGGGATGACGGACGAGCATGTTGCGTCCTGTCGGGACTGCCTTGGGCGCCTCCAGTATGCTGGCGCCCACTGTCGGCAGATGGTTGGCGAAGGCGTCAATGTCCTCTACCAGAAACGTCAGGTGGGTCGGCCGAAACCGCGCCAGGCTTTCCTCCGTTCCCGCGATAAACAGAATTGATGCGATTTGCGCGAGCCTGAGGTCGTATTGGGGATAGTCGAAGCGAAGGTGCGCTTTCTGACCGATCAGCGTCTCGTAGAAGAGGACAGTCTCGTCGAGCCGCTCCAGCGGCAGATAGCGTCTGGCCAGGATGTTGAGTATTTTCATGGTCGTCTCCCTAAAGCATGATCCGGAAAGATCATGCGCAAACGAGGAGCAGAAGCGCGTTGACGCTTCAACCTGATCTCATCGCGCTCTAGCTGTCGCCGGACCTCTGCTTCCAGTCGGACAGCCGGCGCGATAGCGCACGGCGCCGCTTCCGCAAGGTCTCGATGGCATGATCGATCCGCTCAAGTTTGTCCTGCATCACCGCTGAACAGATCCCGGCACGACCTGGGCTGTCCTCAAGTGCGGCCAGAAGATTGCGCAGCTCGCGGGTCGAGAATCCCGAATCGATCAGGTCTCGCACCCACGCAGCCCGGTCGACCTCCGGTGCCGAATAGCTCCGGTAGCCGTTTCGGGTCCGGCGCGGAACGATCAGGCCTTCATGCTCGTAGTGGCGGAGCACGCGGGCGCTGACGCCCAGGCGGTTCGCCGCCTCCTGAATTCTCATCACAGTCTCCATCGGTGGGGGCCTTAGCACCCTCTCACTAATGTCAATGTCAAGCGCTCTGGCATGCGAAAACTAAGCCGGCCCAGCGGTCAAAGACGACGATGCGTCAGGGAGACGATTTTATGTGCGGTGTCCGGACGCACCGTCCTGTTGTTGCCGGGCGCTCGTCATCTTTGAAAAGACTATCCCGGAACGAGCGCCTAGCATGTCACGAATTCGCAATCGTGAGTGCAGGCCATGAATACCCCTCGCATCGACAATGGGCGCCCCGTTGCGAGCGTGCGATCGCCCATCATCGTCAATCAGCTCGGAGCGGATGTACGCGCGTCGCTGGCCGAGCATTGGTCGCGGCCGCTGATCATCGATCATCCCGCCGACCGGCCGGCGTGGGAGATCGCGCAGGAAGCCGATGTCCTGTTGACGCGACCGCTAGCCGGCTGGAGCAAGGCTCCCGCGGAAAGACCGGCGGGTTGGCCGTACGGCTTGCGGTGGATCCAGACTGCATCGACCGGCGTTGACTTCTTTCCGGCATGGCTGCTCGACGGTCCCGTGGTCACGGTTGGGCGAGGCATCTCGGCCGACGCGATCGCCGAATACGTGCTGGCGGCGATCCTCGGTTTTGCCAAGCGGATCCATGAGATCCGTCCGCGCAACCGCCAGGAATGGAAAATCAACCCGCTTGGTTCGCTTCGTGGAAAGACGGTTGGGATCGCAGGGTTCGGTGCGATCGGCCACGCTGTTGCCGAGCGGCTGAAGCCATTCGGTGTCGAAATCAGGGTGCTGCGGCGCTCCTCATGGCGATATGCCGTTCCCGGCATTGTTCCCGCCGACAGTATCGAAGCTCTCGTCGCCGCAGCTGATCATCTTGTCATCGCGCTGCCGGCGACCCCGGAGACGGTGCATCTGATCAATGCCGACGTGCTGGCACGCGCCAAGCCGTCGCTGCATCTGATCAACGTGGCGCGCGGCCGCATCATCGACCAGCAGGCGCTGTTGCGCGCGCTCGACAACGGCCAGCTCGCCGGCGCCACGCTCGATGTCACCGATCCGGAGCCGCCTCGGGACGGCGATCCGATCTATGACCATCCGAAAGTCGTTCTGACGCCGCACGTCTCCTGGACGGGTGCGGATGACGTCAAGCGGCTGGCCGACAAGACGCTGGTCAATCTCGACGCCTATGCGCATGGCGCGCCGTTGGCCGACGTCTTTGACAGGAAGCTTGGATATTGAGCAGGGAGCCCTTGAAAATGAACAAGATCGTCGAGAAGCCGAAGAAATACTCACTGGTCGAGCGTGTGCCGGCGGCTTCGTTCGAGGAGGAGAGACTTCACCGCAAGCAACGCCTTGCGGCAACCTTTCGGCTGTTTGCCCGCTACGGATTCGATCAAGGCCTCGCCGGGCACGTCACGGTACGCGACCCCGAATTCCCGGACCGTTTCTGGATCAATCCGCTGTCGAAATATTTTGGTCAGATCAAGGTGTCCGACCTCCAGCTGGTCGACCATGCCGGCAACATCCTGATCGGCGACAAGCCGATCAACCAGGCGGGCTTTGTGATTCATTCGGCGATCCACGCCGCCCATCCGGAGGTCATCGCTGCCGCCCACACCCACTCGACCTATGGCAAAGCCTGGTCTGCGCTTGGCCGCCTGCTCGATCCGCTCACCCAGGATTCATGCGCCTTCTATGAGGATCACGCGTTGTTCGATCCGTTTTCCGGCGTCGTGCTCGAGGCGGAAGAGGGCAGGAAGATCGCGGAAGCGCTGGGATCGAAGAAGGCTGTGATCCTGCAGAACCACGGGCTGTTGACGGTCGGCCCCACGATCGAGGCGACCGCCTGGTGGTACATCGCGATGGACAACGCGGCCCGCGCGCAGCTGCTCGCCGAGGCGGCCGGGACGCCGAAGCCGATCCCGCATGAGGTGGCGAAGCTGACGGCGGGTCAGGTGGGTACCCACAAGGGCGGCTATTTCAGCTTCCAGCCGCTTTGGGACTGGATCAGCGAAGCCGAGCCGGAGCTCTTCAACTAGGCACGTGCTTGCGGCACCCGTGGACAGTCCAGCGCGGGTGCCGATCGGCGAGAGGGGACGAAGCTGGAAGCGGGTCGACGGCGTTTGAGTCGGTGACCCCAGTCTTCCGAGTGACGCCGGCAGCGCAAGGGGGAGAAGTGTGAGCCCGCGACAGGAAGAAGCAGCTACCAACAAGCGGTCCGGACCGGCCAGCGATCGTCCATGGACGGCTGCAGAGAAGTACAAGCTCAGAGGCCTGGCGAAGACGAATGCGCCCGTCGAGAAGATCGCACGAAGTCTCAATCGCAGCGTCGCCTCGACCGTTACAACAGCAGCCAGGCTCGGTATCGTACTGAACGACCCACCCCGAACGCTTCAGTCCCCGGCAAGCTAACAGCTCATCCACGGCTCCGTATGATCGCCAGCAGCGTGTACATCGTCGAGACGGCCGGATCGCGGAGGTTTGCCTTCGAAGCGAGAAGCCATGAAGACGCGGAAAGGCTGGCGCGGGCGGGCTGGTTCGTGCGCGCGCTCGGTAGATTTTGCTCGAAGCGGCTGGGCGCGGAGAACATCAACGCGCGCCCGCGTGCCGCGACTGATCAGGAGGCGGCAGCTTTTCGAGAGCGCGCCGCGGAATTCGCGGACGAAGCGGCGAGCGTGCTGGTTGCTTACTTGGGTTCTGATGCGCAGGATTGCGCAGCACCTGTTTGGACCCGATCGAGCGTCGATGAGAAGTAATTTCCATCTGCGTGTTCACTTCTGGAGCATCGTATACGCAGGTGCAGAATCTTTGGTGATTCGCAGCGCTGACGTTTGCGCGCCAAAGCGATAATATCGCTGCAACAAAATCGCCGCGGTACTATCCGCGCGCCAACGTGGAGCAGCAACCATGGCTCTCGACGGACCCATCTCTCCCCGCAATCTCACTGCGAAGCTTCACTATCTCAAGCGTGGAGCGGAAAAGCCGACCTTCTATCGGATCGAACCACCTCCCGGCGTGCCGCAATGGAACGGTATCGACGATGAACGCGAGGTATCAATCGAGGACGCGCGTGGGCGCGAGGCCGAATTCTCGCTGGATCGCAACGGCTTTGCCCTGGCCAAGGCGCCGACGGCCGTCGCCAGCTTTTACGACCCGGAAGAGATCAAGCGAGTTTACTATCCGGAGGTCGAGCAACTGCTGCGCAGTACGGTCGGTGCAAGCCGTGTGTTCATCTTCGACCACAATGTGCGCAATGCGAGCGTTCCGGGCCTCGCTCCGCCTTCGCGCCAGGTGCACAACGATCACACGATCAACTCCGCCCCGCGGCGCGTCCGCGACCACCTTGGAGCCGATGCCGACGAACTGTTGAAGCATCGGTTTGGCATCGTCAATGTGTGGCGACCGGTACGCGGTCCGGTGCTGGACTCGCCGCTGGCGCTGTGCGACGCGCGCTCGTTTACCGATGACGATCTGATCCCCAGTGATCTGGTCTACGCCCATGTTCGCGGAGAAACGTCCCGGGTCGAGTACAAGCCGGCGCATCGCTGGTACTATTTCTCCGAGATGCAGACCGACGAGGCGCTATTGATCCGCATACATGACAGCGCCAACGACGGGCGTGCGCGGCTGTCGTTTCACACCTCGTTCGAAAATCCGTTGGCGCCGGGCGCGCCACCGCGCGAGAGCATCGAGGTCCGTGCGTTGGTGTTCTTTCCGCCGGCGGCGTGAAGAGGTATCTCAGCGACGCGGGAAGCCGGCGCTGCCGTCAAGGGTAGGTTCGCGCTCGTCGGAAAAAGTCGCTCGCGCACCGGCGCGTCAGGTTCGGTCCGCATCGTGGCGTCCGAACGCCGGAGCGCGGGGACGAGCCTCTCTGAGATCAATGTCATACAACTTTCAATTTTCGACAAGGGCCCGATTCTGAGCGGTGCAACGCGGGGGAAGCCCTGCGCCGACCTGGGCGGACTTCGTTGCGGGATTTGCGATTCGGAGATTTTCATTCCGACGTTGTATTGGTCGGCGTTTCAGATCTTGCAATCTTGTAGCGTCGCTTGAAGTTCCGCAATTAATTGCTGATGCGTGCGGACGCGAGCGCCTAGGCATCATTCGCTCGGCAAGTGATTTGCCCTGATGGATGAATGAGGTGTCGTGCATGTCCGCTCAAAATGCTCCCGTGCGAGAGCCGGCTTCACGGCCGCGCGGTTCGGATGACATCGCCCTTCTTCCCGCAGCCGATCTGATCGAGCGCTATCGGGCAGGAACGCTCTCGCCGGTTGAAGCGACCCAGGCTGTACTTGATCGCATCGGGCGTCTCGATCACCATGTCAATGCTTTCGCGCTGCTCGATGCCGACGCTGCGCGCGTATCGGCGCGCGAATCCGAAATCCGCTGGCGGCGGGGCGAGCCGCTCGGTCCGGTCGATGGCGTGCCGGTGGCGCTCAAGGACCTCATTCTCGCCAAGGGGTGGCCGACGCTGCGGGGCAGCCGGGCAATCGATCCGGCGCAAGACTGGAACGAGGATTCGCCCGCCACGGCCCGGCTGCGGGAGCAGGGCGCGGTGCTGCTTGGCAAGACGACGACGTCGGAATTCGGTTGGAAAGGGCTCGGCGACAGTCCGTTGACCGGCATCACGCGTAATCCCTGGAACGTCGCACACACGCCGGGCGGCAGTAGCGGCGGATCCGCGGCCGGCGCGGCCCTGAGTTTCGGGCCGCTGCATGTCGCGACGGATGGCGGCGGTTCGACCCGGCTTCCGGCGGCGCATAGCGGCGTGTTCGGGTTCAAGCCGACCTTCGGTCGCGTTCCCGTCTATCCGCCATCGCAGAACGGGACGCTTTTCCACGTCACGCCGATGACGCGTTCGGTGCGCGACGCAGCTTTGCTGCTCGATGTGATCGGGCAGCCCGACGGACGTGATTGGACCGCGCTGCCGCCGGCCGAGATTTCCTGGCAAACGGCGCTCGATCAAGGTGTCCGAGGCCTGCGCATCGCATTCAGTCCGAAGCTCGGCTACGCACAGATCGACCCGCAGATTGAGAAGATCGTCACCGAGGCGGCCAATACGCTTGCCGGACTCGGGGCGATCGTCGAGCAGGTCGATCCGGGTATCGAAGATCCTATCGATCTGTTCCAGACCTTCTGGTTCGCGGGCGCAGCCAAGCTCCTGGCCTCGTTCGATCCCGCCCATCGCGCCTTGATCGAGCAGGGCTTGCAGGCTGTTGCCGAGAAGGGGCGGGCAATCGATGCCGTCACCTATCTGCGGGCAGTCGATCGCCGCGAAGCGCTCGGTCGACATTTCAATCGCTTCCATCAGGATTGGGATCTGCTGCTCACGCCCACGACGGCATATCCTGCTTCGGCGATCGATGCGTCGGAGGCCGATCTTGTGGTCCGGCCGATCCGCTCTCCCTTCACCTATCCGTTCAACCTGACGCAGCAGCCGGCGGCCTCGGTGCCGGCGGGCCTTACCGACGCAGGATTACCGGTGGGGCTGCAGATCATCGGAGCGAAATTCGCAGATACCACTGTTCTGCGCGCCGCATACGCGTTCGAGCAGGCAAAACCGTTCCCGCGCCCACTGGATCCGTCATGACCGAGCAATCCCAACGCCCTGACCTCGAACTGCTGCAATTGGCAAGTGCCTACGCCAGCGGGGCACTGACGCCGTCGACCGTGGTCGAGCATATCCTGGACGAGATCACGCGCCGCGGCGAGGACGGCGTCTGGATCAGTGTCGTCGCGCGCGAGGATGCACTTGCGCGAGCTGCGCATCTTGAGTCGTTGCCGAGGCGCCAGCGGCTGGCACTGCCGCTCTGGGGCGTTCCGTTCAGCGTCAAGGACTGTATCGACACGGTCGGCCTGCCGACCACGTCGGCTTGTCCGGCATTTTCCTATCAGCCCGCGAAAAACAATCCGGCAGTCGAACGCCTGCTGGCGGCAGGTGCCATCCTGATCGGGAAGACCAATATGGACCAGTTCGCGACCGGGCTGGTCGGGGTGCGCTCGCCCTATGGCGTTGCACGCAATCCGTTCGATCCCGCCTATATTCCCGGAGGATCCAGCTCAGGCGCAGCGGTCTCGGTCTCGGCAGGACTGGTCAGCTTTGCGCTCGCGACCGATACCGGCGGGTCGGGACGGGTGCCGGCGGCCTTCAACAATATCGTGGGACTGAAGCCGACCCGCGGTTTGATCAGTGGTGTCGGATCGGTCGCGGCCTGCCGCTCAATCGAGACGCTCTCGATCTTCGCGCTGACGGTTGGGGATGCCCAGGCGGCGTTTGACGTCGCGCGGGGGTACGACGAGGAGGATCCGTTCTCGCGGACCGTGCCGCCGGCTGCAGTTCGTCCGTTGCCCGCCGAATTCCGCTTCGGCGTTCCCGCTCTGCAATGGTTGGACTTCTTCGGCAATGCCGATGCAGCTGCGCTGTTCGCCAAGGCGGTCGAGCGGCTGCAAGGCCTCGGCGGCCGCAAGGTCGAGATCGACTATGCGCCGTTCGCGGAGATCAACGATCTCCTATTCAAAGGGCCGTGGCTGGCGGACCGCTACGGTGCCCTGCGCCAGTTCGTCGACAAACAGCCCGAAGCCCTGTTTCCGGTTACCCGCGACATCCTGCTTGGCGGGCGCGGCATTTCCGGCGGCGACGTCTTCGTGGCGCAACAGCGGCTGAACATTCTGAAACGCCAGATTGAGAAGCTCTGGAACGAGATCGACATCCTTATCGTGCCGACCACCGGCACAATCTACCGCGTCGATGAGGTCGAGGCCGATCCCATCACGCTTAACGCGCGGCTCGGGACCTATACGAACTTCGTCAATCTGGCCGATCTTTCGGCGGTCGCCGTTCCCTCGGGGTTTCTGCCCAACGGCTTGCCGCAGGGTGTCACGCTGATCGCCCCGGCCTTTGCCGATCATCATGCTGCCGCGTTGGCGCGGCGCTTTCACGATGCCGCCCTGCCACTCGGTGCACGCCACCTGCGGCCGGCTGCGAGCGCAGTTCATGCCCACCGAGACAAGGAGACCGTATCGTGACGTCTATTGCCACTTTATTCGCCGGCTTGCGCAGGCTCGCGCGAGCCGCGGCGGTCGGACTTGCAGCCGTTGTGACGCTCGCAAGCGCGCCCGCGCGCGCTCAGGAAATCACGATTGGTGAAGGGATTGCGCTCGGCTGGGGCCAGTTCTTCGTCGCCGATCACGACAAGACCTGGCAGAGGCAGGGGCTGGCGCCGAAGGTTTCGACCTTTGCCAGCGGCCGGCTGGTGCTGGACGCGCTGGTCGGTGGCGGCGTGATGATCGGCACCGCGGCGGAAACGCCGGTGGTGTTCGCCACCCTGAACGGGCTGCCGGTGCGCATCATCGGCACGTTGAACCGGCATGAACCCTTCGATCTCGTCGCCATCAAGGACATCAAGACCACCAAGGACATCAAGGGTCGGCGCATCGGTTATTCGCAGGGGACGAATGCGCACTACTACCTGTCCAAGCTGCTGAGGCAGGAAGGGCTGGCCTGGTCGGACGTCACGGCGGTCAGCCTAAACCCGGGCGATTTCGTCAGCAGCCTGGCGGGCGGTGCGATCGATGGATTCATCTGGACGGAGCCGCACTTGTCGCAAGCGATCGCGCAAGGCGCGGGCAAGTTCCATATCATCCGCTCGGAAGGTCTCTACAAGACCTTTTCAACAATCATCACGTTGCAGTCGACCATCGACAGCAAGCCAGACTTGCTCGTCAAGGCAGTGAAGGCGCTGCTCGAAGCGGATGACAATATCAGGAAGGACCCCGATGCCGCGGCCACGCTGACCGCCGAACGCATCAAGCTCGATCCCGTGATCGCAAAGGCGTTTTGGAAGCGGGCCAATTTCAAGCTCGAGCTCGACAAGGCGTCGCTGGTGTCCCTGATGGAGGAGCAGGCGAAGTGGGCGGTCGACAACAAGCTGGTGCGACCCGACGCCAAGATCCCGGACTTCAACACGGTGGTGGTGACATCGGTGCTGGATCGGGCGGGTCGGGAATAGGGCGGTCGACCGCAATGAATGCAAGGGTGGAGATTGCGTCGCAGACCGCCGTGGATGAGCCGCTGATCACGTGCATCGAACTGGGTCATGTCTACGATTCCGGCCGCGGCCGTACCGCCGCGCTGGGCAGCATCTCGCTCACCATCGACCGTGGCGAATTCGTTTGCGTTCTCGGGCCGAGCGGATGCGGCAAGACCACGCTCCTCAACATCTTGGCCGGATTTGTCGTACCCGCGCACGGCGACGTTCGCGTGGGCGGCCACGCGATCGACGGGCCGAGTTCCGAACGCGGCGTGGTGTTTCAGGACTACTCCCTGTTCCCATGGCTGACCTCGCAGGCCAACGTCGAGTTCGGACTCCGGATGGCGGGGCGCGCCGCGCGTGAACGAGCGAAGATCGCGCATGATCTGCTCGGGCTTGTCGGCCTGCCCGATGTCGGTACGAAGTACCCTTTCGAATTGTCGGGCGGAATGAAGCAGCGCATCGCCATCGCACGCGCGCTTGCGACCCGTCCATCGCTGCTCCTGATGGACGAGCCATTCGCGGCGCTCGATGCAATGACGCGCAGCTCCCTGCAAGCCAAGCTGATCGAGATTCACCAGCAGGAGCAGCCAACCATCCTGTTCGTGACGCACAACATCGCCGAAGCGCTGGTGCTTGCGAGCCGGCTGATCGTCATGTCGCCGAACCCGGGACGGATCGTGGAGGACATCAGCGTCGATCTGCCGCGTCCTCGCCGCCGTACGTCGCCGCGCTTCAACGAACTTTACGAGCACGTCGCACGGGCGATCGGCCTGGAAACGGCGGAGTAGAGCGTGGCCTTCAATGTCAGCCGCCATACCGTTGCCGGTACCATTGGTACGCTCGCCTTCTTTGGCGCATGGGAGGCACTCAGCCAGAGCGGCCTCGTCAACAACGTGATGCTGCCCGCGCCGAGCACGATCGTGCAGTCCGGATGGGCGCTGATCGTAGCGGGTGAACTGCCGCGGCATCTCGGCGCCAGCCTACTGCGGGCGGCGATCGGCTTTCTGAGCGGATCGTTGCTCGGCGTGGCGCTTGGCGTCGCGATGGCGCAATCGCCGCTGTTACACGGGACGATCAATCCCCTTGTGCAGATGTTTCGCGCCGTTCCGTCGCTCGCCTTCGTTCCGCTGGCGATCTTCTGGTTCGGCATTGGTGAAACCTCCAAGATCTTCCTGATCGCCTGGGGCGTCTTTTTTCCGGTCTGGGTCAACACCTATATCGGCGTGCGCGACGCGAGCCCGCTGCTCGGACGGGCGGCGGCGAGTCTCGGCGCACGCGGCTGGCGCAACTTCGCTTACGTCGTCATACCGGGCGCGCTGCCGTTCATCATCGCCGGGCTGCGCGTCAGCCTGTCGGTTGCGCTGGTCGTGCTGGTGGCGGCGGAATTGGCCGGAGCGGCGTTCGGGGTCGGCTATCTGATCCAGATGTCGCAACAGGTATTTCGAGTTGATCAGATGTTCGTCGGGCTGATCGTGCTCGGCGCGATGGGCTTTGCGGCTGATCTCCTGTTCGAACGCGCGGTCCGCAGATTGCTGCCCTGGTACGGCGCCGAGCAGGCCGGGCAGAAGGGGCCGCAAATCGAGCGAGCCTCTGGTCGCCTGGTCACGAAGTAGCGAAAGCAATTTATTGCGGGCGCCGAGTGCCCGGATCGGCCTACAAGCCGTAACGCGAACAATGCGAGGTGAAGGTGCAACCAATTCAGGTCGAGCTACGCGAAAATTCCACGGCGCTGGCGTTGACCTGGCCGGATTGCGGAACCCGTTTGGTCGCAGCGGAGACGTTACGTCGGGCCAGCCGCGCGGCCAGCGAAATCCGGCGGCTGGTTGACGGCATCGAGCTCCCGATTGCGCCGGGGCTTTACGTCCTTGCCGTCGAGCCCGTCGGGAATTACGCGCTGCGGCTCTCGTTCTCTGACGGTCATGACCGCGGCATCTATCCGTGGTCTTACCTGCGCGAGCTTGCCGGACAGCAGTCAACGTGAGGTCGGGACATGGATGAGATCAAAAATGGCGTGACGGAGGTCGTCTGCGACGTGCTGGTGATCGGCGGCGGCACGGCTGGTCCGATGGCGGCCTACAAGGCCAGGCGCCACAGTCCGGGGGCGCGCGTCGTGTTGCTGGAGAAGGCGAACGTCAAGCGGTCCGGCGCGATCGCGATGGGCATGGACGGGCTGAACAACGCCGTCATTCCCGGCTACGCCACGCCAGAGCAGTACACCAAGGAAATCACGATCGCCAATGACGGCATCTGCGACCAGGCGCCGGTGTACAAATATGCCTCGCGCTGCTTCGACGTCATTCAGGAGCTCGACCGCTTCGGCATCAAGTTCCAGAAGAACGAAAACGGCGACTTCGACGTCAAGAAGGTGCATCACCTCGGCTCCTACGTGCTGCCGATGCCGAACGGCGATACCGTCAAGAAGGCGCTTTATCGCCAGCTTCGCCGCGAGAAGGTGTTGATCTCCAATCGCTACATGGCGACGCGCCTGTTGACCGGGCGTGACGGGCAAATCGCGGGCGCGATCGCGGTCAATACCCGCAGCGCCGAGTTCCTGGTGCTGCGCGCGAAGACCGTCATCCTCTGTGCGGGCGCGGCGGGCCGGCTTGGCCTGCCGCAGTCGGGCTATCTCTGGGGCACCTATGAGAATGCTACCAATTCCGGCGACGGCTATGCGATGGCCTATCACGCCGGCGCCGCGCTCGCGAATCTCGAATGCTACCAGATCAATCCGCTGATCAAGGATTACAACGGCCCGGCCTGCGCCTACGTGGCCGGCCCGTTCGGGGCCTACACCACCAACAGCGAAGGCAATCGCTTCATCGAATGCGACTACTGGTCCGGACAGATGATGCAGGAGTTCTACAACGAGCTGCAATCCGGCAAGGGGCCGGTGTTCCTGAAGCTCAATCATCTGCATAGTGACACGATCGGGAAGATCGAGGCGATCCTGCATCAGGTCGAGCGGCCGTCGCGAGGACGGTTCCACGACAATCGCGGCACCAATTACCGCGAGCGCATGATCGAGATGCATATTTCCGAGATCGGATTCTGTTCGGGTCACAGCGCGTCGGGTGTCTATGTCGACGAATTTGCGCGCACCACGGTGCCGGGCCTTTATGCGGCAGGCGACATGGCCAGCGTGCCGCACAACTACATGCTCGGCGCCTTCACCAACGGAGCGGTGGCGGGCGAGCATGCAGCGGAAGTGGCTGACAATATCGATCTCGCACAATACGACGCGGCCGACGTCGCGCGTGAGCAGCAACGGGTGCTGGCGCCGACCAGGCGCGATGATGGTATCCCGCCGAACCAGCTCGAATACAAGACAAGGCGCTTCGTGAACGACTATCTTCAGCCGCCGAAAGTGACGGCCAAGATGAAGCTTGGTCAGGCGCGTTTCGCGGAGATCCGCGACGATATGGAAAGCGCAATGGTGGTGCGCGACGCGCACGAGTTGATGCGTTCGCTGGAAGTCGCGTCGATCGTCGACTGCGCCGAGATGGCGGCGTTCGCCTCGCTGTTTCGTACCGAAAGCCGCTGGGGCCTCTATCATCATCGGGTGGAATACCCTGACAAGAACGATGACGACTGGTTCTGTCACAGTATCCTGCGCAAGCGGGGTGGTCGGATGACGGCGGAGAAGCGGCCGGTGGCGCCCTACATCGTCCCGATCGATGAATCCGAGCGCTCGGCCTATGACCGCCAGCGCATCCGACAACATGCCTGAACAGGGGGATGCCTCATGCCGATTGCCCATACACCTACCACTGTTCCAGTCATCGTGGATGACGCCAAATGCATCGCCGACAAGGGGTGCACGGTCTGCGTCGACGTCTGCCCCCTCGACGTGCTCCGGATCAGCGATCTCACCGGCAAGGCCTATATGAAGTATGACGAGTGCTGGTATTGCATGCCTTGCGAGACCGATTGCCCGACTGGCGCGGTGACCGTCAATATCCCCTATCTGCTGCGCTGACATGACCGTGTTTGAGCCATTCGAGGCGTTCGGAGACCTTGGTGAGATCGCCGAGCGGTTGGCGAGCGAGGACCCATCCGTACGCCGGCTTGCGGTGCTCGATCTCGTGGAGACCTCGAGTGAGGAGGCGGTTCCATTGTTGGCGCGGGCCGCCCGCGACGTTGCGCCGTCTGTCAGGCAGCAGGCTGCTCGGGCGCTCGGTGAGTTCGACGGTATCGAGGTGGCCAGGGCGCTGACGGGTGCCATCCTCGATCCCGAGGCAGGCGTCGCTCAGGCGGCCGCGGACAGTCTTGCCGAACTCCGTGATCCGGCGGCCAGCGACGTATTGCAGCCGCTGGCGACACATTCCTCGGCCTTCGTGCGCGCCGCGATCTTTCGTGCGCTCAAGGCACTCCAGGTCGATGCGTCGCTTGGTCCCGCGATTGCCGCGCTCGGTGACGGTGATCCCGCCGTGCGTGTGCAGGCGGTCAGCGTGATCGGCTATCTCAAGAAGACTGAAACCCTGCCATCGCTAGTCCGTGCGACCCGGGACGAATTCGGCGACGTAAGGCTCGCGGCGGTCAATGCGCTGTCGTTTGCGCGGAACGACATAGCGGCCCAAGCCGCGGCCGCCGCGCTATCGGATCGGGAATGGCAGGTCAGGGCTGCCGCCGCGGATGCGATCGGGCGGATCGGTCAAGCTTCGGCGGCAGCAGCGCTGATGGCGTCGCTCGCCGACGGCTATTGGCAGGTGCGCCAGAAGGCGATTCAGAACCTGGGCCGGCTCCGTGTTCGGGACGCCATCGGCGCTATTGTCGCCTTCCTCGATGACCAGTTGCCTTCGTTGCGCAAGGATGCCGCTGCGGCGCTCGGTGATATCGCCGATCCGCGCGCCCGTGACGCGCTCACCGCGCATGCCGGCGATGACGATCCCGATGTCCGCAAGACCGTGGCCTGGGCATTGGGCGAGATCGGGGAAGGCTGATCATTCCCGGAACAGGATCTTCTCGAGCAGATCGACCCGTTTGATTCGGATGACCCCATCCTCGGTCGCGATGATGTGCTTGGTCTGGAAGCGTTTCAGCATCATCGTGACCCACTGCCGGGTCGAACCCACCATGGCGGCGATCTGATCGTGCGTCACCTTCCGATTGACGATCACGATGTCGCCGTCAGCTACTCCGTAGAGCTCGGCGAGGTTTAAGAGATACTGTGCAAGCCGCTCAATCACCGAACGGGTTCCTAGCATCTGCGCCATCGACGAATAGCACTTGCCTTTGGCGATCAGCCCGTCGATCAGCGCCAGCGCAAAGGCCGGCATTTGCACCAGCAGCCGCTGCAGGGCGGCGCTCGGCAATGCCGTGATCTCGCAATCCTCCATCGCGACTCCGGCCCACATGTGCGGTCCGCCACCGGAAATCTCGGGGCCGCCGATGAAATGGCCAGGTGTCCAGTAGGCGAGGGTGATCTCCCGGCCCGACGGCGCGGTGTAATAGACCCGGACCTGTCCCCGCCTGATGATGAAGATTCCGCTGTGGTGCTCGCCCTGGCTGAACACCATATCGCCTTGCGGAACCAGGATGGTGCGTCCGGCCGCCTGGACCTCTGCCTTCTGTTCGGCCGACAGACGATCAAGAAAGTGCGCGCCGACGTCGAGCCCGTCGATGCTTTCGCTCATGAACAACGCGGAATTGCCGCCAGTCGCCCGAGGGGCCGGCATGACTGCAAATGCCTGCCGTGTCCGATAGCTCCTCTCCGCGGCAGCGCTCGTTGGTACCAACAGGCTGCGTGAATCGAGTTCGGAGACTTCCTTCAGTGTCGTCATTGCCGCCAGATTGCCTCGAGCTGCCAAGCCGATAGCTAAGGGTGACGGGAAGGTAAAGTCCACTTCTTTGATAGACTCTCAATGCACTTAGCAAAGGTGCTGCGTGAACGGCATTCCATCGAAAGGATTTATCTGTCGATTGGGTCGCGGCGAGAAAATCATTCAATGCGGCCGTCGCACATCATGGCGGGATCACGATGGCAAGCGATCGGTGCGGCGCAATGCAAGTAATTGCTTCAGCCTGCCCAGTATCAGCCCGATAGTCCCGAGGCATTTGTGGGCGGCTGCGCCGCCGGTCGATAGTCAAGGACAGGCCTGATGATCTCGTTTCGCTCTTTGAAGACGATTGGCGCAGCCGTGATTGTTGCGATTGGACTGACCAGCGCCTTGCATGCCGAAACGATCCGTGTCGCAGTCGGAACGCAGGACACCACCATCAACTGTGCGACGGGCGGCCTTCTGATCCGCGAGCTGAAGCTGCTGGAGAGATTCCTGCCGCACGATGGCAAGTACAAGGATGTCACCTACGACATTCAATGGAAGAATTTCACCAGCGGCGCGCCGCTGACCAACGAGATGGTTGCAGGCAAGCTCGATTTTGGTGCAATGGCGGATTTCCCCGGCTCGCTCAACGGTGTGGCGTTCCAGAAGGCCGGCCGTCGTAGCCTCTTTATCAGCGTTCTGTCAGGCAGTGCCAAGGGCAGCGGCAACGGCATCGTCGTGCCGTTGAATTCGCCGGTGCAGTCGATCGACGACCTCAAGGGTAAGACGATCTCGGTCCCGTTTGCATCGACGTCGCATGGCATGCTGCTGCGTGCCATCGAGGGCAAGGGCTGGAACCCGGAAACGGACGTCAACATCATTACGCAAGCGCCCGAAGTTGCAGGTCCTGCGCTGCAGGCGAACAAGATCGAGGCTCACGCAGATTTCGTTCCATTTGCAGAGCTGTTCCCCTGGCGCGGCTTTGCGCGCAAGATCTTTGACGGCTCGCAGGCGAATACGCCGACCTTCCACGGCGCACTCGTGGATGCCGATTACGCCGAGAAATACCCGGAAATCGTCATTGCCTATCTTCGCGCCGCGCTCGAGGCCGATCGCCTGATCGCGACCGAACCCGAGAAGTATAGTGAGTTGATCGCCAAGGTGACCGGCATCGAGGCGGAAGTCGTCTATCTGTTCCACGGGCCACTTGGCTTGCAGACACGCGATGTGACATGGAAGCCGGAATATCGTCAGGCCGTGGCCACCTCGATCAAGACGCTGAAGTTCCTGAAGCGTGCCGACAGCGACCTCGATATCAATCAGTTCGTGACCGACAAGTACATCCGCGACGCATCCGCCCAAAGCGGTCGCGACTATGATGCTCAGTTGAAGAACTACGATCAGCTTGCCCTGAAAGCAAAGGATGCGGCGACTGGAGTCGAGATCACGGATTTCAGCCGGACCGCGCAGATTTGGGTCAAGGATGAGCCGCTCGTCCGTCACTACGGCTCGCCCGAGAATGCTTTGAAGGCGCTTGCTGCTCTCGAGAAGGAAGGCAAGACGGTTCGCGTCGTCTATGCCCAGGATCGCGAGACCGGTATCAAGCTGTTTGCGAACCAGGCGTGGTTCGTGCGTTCGCCGAAGGGTGAGCTCAGCGCTTTCTTGCTCAAGGATGGTGCGGAACGGTGGTCGAAGGAACACGGCGGCGCCGTGGTCGATTATGCCGGTGCCCGCGAATCCCTCGTGGCGAGCCGATGAGCAATGGCGATCGGACGCACCGTCGGCTGGTTGCCGGGAGCGCGCTGGTTCGTTCGCGGCCTGTCGATCATCACCTGCATTGCGTTGTGGCAACTGGCCTCGTCGCAGCATCTGAACCTGGGCATTGTCACGTTCCGTAACCTGCCGCCGCCGACGGAGGTTTTGCAGTCCGCCATCGTGCTGTTGAAGTCGCCGAAGCTGTTGGCGCATGTCGGCAGTAGTCTGTGGCGGGTATTCGCGGGATATGACGCTGCGGTCGTGTTCGGGATCGCCTTCGGATTCGCGATCGGCCGCTCGCGCGCCGCGAGCGACCTCTTGCTGCCGCCGCTTGAACTGCTCCGGCCGATTCCGGCGGTGGCTTGGATACCGCTGTCGATCCTGATCTTCCCGTCATCGGAAATGTCGATGATCTTCATCACGTTCATCGGCGCGTTGTTCCCGATCATTCTCAATACCGTGCACGGTGTTGCGAATATCGACCGGCGGCTGATCGCGTCCGCGCGCAGTCTCGGCGGCACACCGGCCGCCATCCTCCGGGAGATCGTGTTGCCTGGGGCTGCTCCCAGCATTGTCACCGGGCTTGCCATCGGGATGGGGACGTCGTGGTTTTGCTTGGTCACGGCAGAGATGATTTCCGGTCAATTTGGCATTGGCTACTACACGTGGGAGGCCTACACGCTGCAGAACTATTCGGACATCATTGTCGGCATGTTGGTCATTGGCCTACTCGGAATGGGCAGCAGCTGGCTGTTGACGACGTTGGGCCGTTACCTGATGCCGTGGCAGCGCCCTGTGGTCGCGCGATGAACATCCGGGTGTCAGATGTTCCGACCAACGCGGTCGGACGGATCGAGATCGAGCGAATCGCGATTTCGCTCGGAGACGGGGAGGATGCCTTCGAGGCCGTCCGCGATCTCGACTTTGCGATCCCGCCGGGCGAACTCGTTTGCGTGCTTGGCCCATCCGGATGCGGGAAATCGACCCTGCTTGGCGTCCTGGCGGGACATCTGCCAGTGACGCGGGGGCGGTTGACAGTCGACGATCAGCCGGTCGTGGGGCCGAGCCCGGATCGGGGCATCGTGTTCCAGCAGCATACGCTGTTTCCCTGGAAGCGCGTCCGTGAAAATGTTGCGTTCGGCCCGAAAATGCGCGGCGTCGGCAGGAGTGAGCGGCATCGCGCCGCGGACGACATTCTGCGGCTGGTCGGCCTCGCCGGCTTCGAGCGATTCTATCCGTCGCAGCTTTCCGGCGGCATGCAGCAGCGGGTCGAGATCGCGCGTGTCCTCATCAACCGGCCGCGTGTCCTGCTTATGGACGAACCGTTCGGTGCTCTGGACGCACAGACGCGCAGCATGATGCAGCAAGTCCTGCTCGATATCTGGACCAGGATTCCGACCACCACGGTGTTCGTGACGCACGATATCGAGGAGGCGCTGTTCCTGGCGGATCGCGTCATCGTCATGAGCGCCAGGCCGGGGCGGGTCATCGACGACATCCGCCTTCCATTCGACCGGCCTCGTCAGGCCGAGCTGGTGACTGAATCCGAGTTCGTGCGACTGAAGCGTCACATCCTCAGCCTCCTCAAACAACGCGGGGGCTCGCCGCCGCTGGCGCGGTTGAGCCCTCTGGGATGACCGTCACGTCGGCCGGTTGCAGCTGCTCGAGCTTAGGTCTTAGCCTCTTCGGTTAAGCGCCCATCATTACGCCGATCACCTGCAATCGCGAGCGAACGGCGCCATCGTCGCTGTGGGCAGAGATGCTCTCGGCACGAAGCTGCTGCGGCGTGGTCCCGGTGGCCGCCTTGAGAAATCGGCGCAGGCTTCTTGCATCGGAATAGCCGAGCTCTGCGGCGATGGCTTTGACGCCGTCATCGGTTGTTCGCAGCCTGCGGATGCTCGGATCCTTTAAACCGGTTGTGACCAACTATCGTCGCACGTCGGACATGAAGAAGTCATGGGCAGTACACCCATCGTTGAAGTCGACGTCGTACCAATACGTCACCTCAAGGCGATGAAGAGCATGCCAGAGCGGGAGGTCGTCGTGAGGCGTCACTGGCATCCAGACTACTCCGGAGAGTTGGCCGCTCGCTGCCAGCCGTTATGCGTGAGCGGAATCGATGGAACGCGAATGGACTCTTGGGAAGTTCGCGGTGTCTATTTCACCACCGCGATATAGGTGCGCTTTCGGCGGATTTTGCGGGGCGGTCAGTTGCGCCCGCTATGCCCCGACTGCGCCATACCCTAGCGAACGCCGATAGTTCGCTTTTCATCCTGCCATGAACTAGCCCGTCGCCTCGATTGCGTGATGAGCACCAACTACAGCATCAGCAAAGCGTTGCTTCCAAGCCTAGATCAAATGCAGTTTCGGAATGAATTCCATGGTCAAGGCGCAATTGTCTGGCATGTCGCACGTTTGGATGCGAATGAGTTTGCATAGAACGGCTTCGTCGCGAACCTATCCTGCTCGACGGGCGCGCTTTCCTGGAATTTTGTCGCTTTGTTTTTCCAATGCTTGACATGCTTCTTGCGAAATCTACACAGGCGATAAGACAAGGGCGTCCCCGTGTAGAGGATCAAGTATGAATTTCATGAATTTATCCCGCCGCGCTCTCTTGGCTTTTGGTGGTACGGTTGTGCTTTCGCGCTCTGTTGCCTTCGCGCAAGGGACGCGAACAGCAAGGATTGGATTGGTGCAATCAACGACGGGCGGATCGGCGGCGCTTTACGGCACTGAGCAGAAGCAGGCAATCGAGCTGGCATTCTCCGAGATCAACGCTGCGAAAACGCTCAAGGATATCAAGCTCGAGACGATTTACGCGGATGACGGTGCGGATCGCGGGCAAACCGTCAATATCTTTCAGCGCCTCATTCGCCAGGACAAGGTTGTCGCAATCCTGGGGCCGACCTTGTCGAACTCGGCGTTCGCGGCCGATCCGATCGCGCAGCAGGCGGGAGTTCCGGTTATCGCAAGTTCGAACACCGCTCCTAATCTGACCAGGATCGGTGATTTCATCTTCCGCACCAGCGTCCCGGAAGATCAGGTGTTTCCGACCGTGCTGCGCTTCGCAGTCAAAAAGCACGGGATCAAGCGCGTCGCGCTGATCTACGGGCTCGACGATGCCCTCACGCGTGGTGCACACGATGTCCAGAAGAAGGCGGTTGCTGATCTCGGGCTCGAGTCGGTCGGTATCGAGAGCTATCAGCGCGGCGACGTCGATTTCTCGGCGCAGCTCACCAAGATCCGTGCGCAGAATCCCGACGCCATCATTCTCGGCACGCTCGCGGAAGAGGCTGCCGCCATTCTGCGGCAAGCGCGTCAGCTCGGCTTCGACAGCAAGGTCGCTTTTATCGGCTGCAACGCCAATATCTCGGCAAAGCTGTTCGAGCTGGCCGGGCCGGCGGCGAACGGTATCATCGTCGGCGCCGCGTGGTACGCAGGTTACGACAGCCTGCGCAGCAAGGCCTTCGTGGAGGCTTATCGGAAGCGTTACGGTACCACCCCTGACATCTACGCTGCCCAGGGCTATGACGCGGCGTACCTCCTAGCCGAGGCGATCCGTCGCGCCGACGACGTTGCGAACGGCCGATTGATCCGCGACAAGCTCGCATCGATCAACGATTTCGAGGGCGTTCTTGGGCGCTTCGGCTGGTCTGCCGAACGCGACGCGACGGTTCAGCCGAAGGTGCTGATCGGCGATGGCGACGCCAAGGTGTTTGTCGCCGCGGCAGCGACCTGATCGTGCCATGCTTTTGCAACAACTCGTAAACGGCCTTTCGCTGGGGGCCGTCTACGCCGTATTTGCCATCGGCTTTACGCTCGTCTTCGGTGTCTTGAACGTGCTCAACCTGTCCCAGGGAGCCGTTTTCATGTGGGGCGCTTATATCGGGCTCGAGGTGGTGCGTACTCTTGCGCTGCCTTTGCCTGTTGCCATCCTCGCGGCGGCGGTAACGGCTGGCCTCTTTGGCGTGCTGAGTGAGTTGCTGGTCTTCCGGGTGTTGCAGCGGCGTGGAGCGCATCGTTGGATGGGGATGGTGGGGAGCCTCGCGCTTGCCCGTATTCTCATTGGTCTGGCCCAGGAGGTGTTTGGCACACAGGTCGTGCGTTACCCTGACAATGCGCTGGCGGGATCCGCGATCGAGTTTCTCGGGGCTCGGCTGCAGCTTCTGCAACTTGTCGCGATTGCCGCCGCATTTGCGATGGTGGTCGCTCTCGCGGCGCTGCTGCGTCTCACCAATCTCGGGCGGGCGATCCGGACCGTTGCCTTCAGCGAGGTCGTGGCCAGGATCGTGGGCATACCGGTGGATCGCATCCGCATGGCGACCTTTTTCGTTTCAGGCGCGCTAGCCGGCGGCGCAGGCGTGCTGTGGTCGTTGCTGTTCCAGTCGGTGTCGCCGTTCATGGGCGACGGCATTCTGTTGAAGGGGCTCACAGTGTTGATTCTCGGTGGCCTCGGGAATGTCATGGGCGCGCTGGTGGGCGGAATATTGTTGGGGCTTGTCGAGGTTTCGAGCGTCGTGGCCGTCGGTTCGGGCTACCGGGACGCGGTCGGCTTCGGCCTCGTGCTGATCATTCTCCTGACAAGGCCGACCGGCCTATTCGCAACGCGCGAGACCAAACGGGCATGATCGAGTTCTTCAGCGCCTATCATAACGTCATCGATCTTTGCTTGTTGAATTCGATGCTTGCGTTCGGCTGCTTTCTTTTGCTGGGAGTTAACCTGTTCTCGCTGGCCACAGGGGGCTTGATGGCGATCGGTGCTTACCTGTCGATCTGGCTGACGATGCAGCAGGGCTGGTCCTTTGCGCCCGCGCTGACCGCGGCCCTGGTGGCAGGTGCCGTCGCGGCATTCGGCTTGGGTGCCCTCGTGCTACGGCTGCGTGGCGACTATTTCACGATGGCCACGCTCGCGTTCACTGAAGTGGTCCGCATCATTGCGTTGAATTGGGATTCCGTCACCGGCGGCGCGCTCGGCGTGTTCGGCATTCCGAAGCTCACCGAGACCTGGCAGCTCGCGCTGCTGTTGGCTCTGGTGATCTACCTGGTCTGGGCCGTGCGCAATTCCAGCATCGGCGAGCGGATGCGCGCGGTGGCTGCGGACGAACTGGCGGTGTCGACCGCGGGACACGACGTGGCGCGCTTCAAGCTCACAATCTTTACGGTGTCGGGGGCGATCGCCGGACTCGGCGGCGGGCTGGCCGCACACCTCAACATGTTCGTGGCGCCGGGCGATTTCGGCTTTCTGCGCAGCGTCGATACCGTGATCGCCTCAGTGCTGGGCGGCGCCTGGAGCCTGTTCGGTCCCGTGATCGGGGCGACTATCCTCACCGTCTTGCCGGAGGCGCTGCGCTTTTCCGCTCAGATGCGGGAAATCCTGATCGGCGCTGCCATGCTTGCGGCGGTGCTGTTTCTCCCGACCGGGATCGGTTCGCTGCCGGCCTTGCTGCGTCGGAGGACGACATGACGGCGCTGCTGCAGCTGCAAGATGTTTCGCGTCGCTTCGGCGGCGTAGCGGCGCTGTCCAATGTTTCACTGTCGCTCAGCGCCGGGATCGTGATCGGGCTGATCGGGCCCAACGGATCGGGCAAGACCACGCTCATGAACATCATCAGCGGTGTCGATGCGCCAACCGACGGAGCCGTGCTGCTCGAGGGTGCGCCTGTTCACGGCTTGCCCGCGAATGTACTGGCGCGACGCGGGATCTCCCGCACGTTTCAGCATATTCGCTTGATACCCGAGCTGACCGCGATCCAGAACGTGATGCTTGCACTGCATACTCCTGAAAGTCGCGCCGTCGACATCCTGTTGCGCCTGCCGGGATTGAAGCGCACCGAGGGCCGTCGTCGTGCGCGTGCGACGGAGTTGCTGCGGCAAGTCGGAGCAGGCCGCCTCGTGGAAACCCCAGCGGGCGATCTGTCCTATGGGGACCGTCGCCGGGTCGAAATTGCCCGGGCGCTAGCGTCCGAGCCACGGCTCCTGCTGCTCGACGAACCTGCCGCCGGCATGACCCACAGCGAGCGCGCTGCATTGCGGGACCTGATCGCAGGGCTTCCGGCCGCGGGCGTCACCGTGCTTCTGGTTGAGCACGACATGGACCTGATGATGGGGATCTGTCACGAAATTCATGTGTTGAACCAGGGGCGTCCGATCGCCTCCGGTACGCCCGATCGGATTCGGAATGATCCGAAGGTGATTGAGGCCTATCTGGGGACCGAGGATGCTTGAGATTGAGGGGCTTTCCTCGGGCTATGGTGGACCTGCCGTCCTGAACGACGTATCGCTGCGCGTGGGCGCCGGCGAGATCGTCACGGTGGTTGGTGCGAACGGTGCCGGCAAGACTACTCTGCTCAATACGGTGGCGGGGCTGCTGCGGCCGATGGGCGGCAAGGTGCTGCTGGACGGGGTGGCGATCGGCGGACGTTCGGCGGAGCGGATCGTGCGCGTGGGTCTGTCCCTCGTGCCGGAGGGACGGCAGGTGGTGGCGCCGTTGAGCGTCGAGGAAAACCTTCTGGTGGGCGCGTTCGGTCGCACCCGCGGCGGTGCCGCCGATACGCTTGCCGCGATCTATCAGCGCTTTCCGCGGCTAAAGGAGCGTCGGCGGCAACCGGCGGGTCTGCTGTCGGGTGGCGAGCAGCAGATGCTGGCCATCGGGCGGGCGCTGATGGCCGGGCCGCGCGTGCTGCTGCTGGATGAGCCGTCGATGGGATTGGCGCCTCTCGTCGTGTCGGAGATATTCACGCTGCTGGGCGAGTTGAACCAGCAGGGCATTGCCGTGCTTCTCGTCGAGCAAAATGCGCGCAAGGCGCTGGCGCTGGCGGAGCGAGGCTATGTACTCGAAGGCGGCCGGATCGTGCTGCACGGACCGGCTGGCGAGCTCATGAAATCGCCGGCGATCGTCGATGCATATCTGGGCGCTTCGGTTGCCGCGGAGTCTGCGGCATGACGGTCGCAGAATCGGTGAGACCTGAGGGCGTCGGCGCGACGGTCGTCTCGGGTTCCATCGGCGGTCCCGATCAGATGTCGATCGATGCCGGAGAAGCGATCATTGTGCCCGCGCCGACAGGTGGTCGCTACGGCACATCGGGAGATCGGCATGCATCTTGAGGCCGACGTCCTCGTGATCGGTGCCGGCGGCGCCGGCATGTATGCCGCGCTCGAAGCGGCGCGTGCGGGGGCATCCGTCATTCTCGCCGATCGCAGCCTGATCGGTCGCGGCGGGGCGACCGTGATGGCGCAGATGACGGTCGCGGCCGCGCTCGGCGAGCAGACACCCGACCATTGGGAGCATCACCTTGCCGATACTCTCGCCGCAGGACGGGACCTGTGCGACGAGCGGCTTGCGGCTCTCGTCTGCGAGGACGGACCACGGCGTATCCGGGAGATGGATGCCTGGAAAGTCGGCTGGGCACGCGAGAACGATCATATCAAGCAGGCACAGGCGCCAGGGCATGACCGGCCGCGCTGCGTTTATGTCGACTTCCTGTCGACGGGGCCCGCCGTTTCCCGGACGCTTCGAACGCAGTTGAATTGCGCAAGCGGCATCCGTCGCATTGGTGATCTTGTGATCGTCGATATTGCCGTCCAGGACGGTGAGGCCTGCGGCGCAACGGCTTTGCATCTGTCGACCGGACGAACGGTCACGCTCGCGGCGAAGGCAGTTGTGATCGCGACAGGAGGGTTGACGCGGCTCTACCGACGCAACAGCGCGTCATCCAACATGGGCGGCGACGGCTATGCGCTCGCGCTGCGGGCGGGTGCCGAATTGGTCGATATGGAGTTCGTGCAGTTCTTCCCGATCGGTCATCTGGCGCCGCGTCTGGTCGGTATGGATCCGATCATGTGGGATCCGTTCCGATACAAGCTCGGCGGCAAGCTGCTGAACGTCGAGATGCGCGAGTTCGAGGAAGACTATGCGACCCGCGACGCCCGAAATGACGGACGCTACGTGCTGACGCGGGACCACGCCACTTACGCTATTTCGAAAGAAGTTGAAGCGGGCCGCGGCAGCCCCGCCGGCGGGGCCTATCTGAGTTTTCAACACGTCCTCGCGGCGGAGATCCGCCGCGCATTCGGGCCCGTGGTCGATCGACTGGCCGCGAACGGCATTGATCTTGCCCGGCAGCCCGTGGAGGTCGCACCAATCGCGCACTACCACATGGGTGGCATTCGGGTCGATGACACGCTGCAGACCCGTGTCCCTGGGCTCTATGCCTGCGGGGAAGCCGTTGGCGGAGCCAATGGTGCGAACCGGCTTTCGGGCAATGCGATCACCGAGGCCTTCGTGTTTGGTGCGCGGGCTGGGCGCAATGCGGCGCAGCGGGCGCTGGGCTCGCCCGCGGCCGGGCCCACGGATGCGTTCCGCCCGGCGATCGATCTTCTCAGCAGCGCGACGCGGCGGGATGGACCGAATACGGCTGCCGCCGTCGCGGAGCTGCAGACGCTGATGGCAGAAAAGGTCGGGCCGTTTCGCACGCACGATCGGCTCGAGGCAGCCGTCGATGGCCTCATGCGGCTGAGGCGGGATCTCGGCGAGGTACCCCTCTCGTCCACAGACGGTTTCGATCCGGTTCTGATCGACTGGCTCGATCTCCGGAACATGCTGCTGGTCGCGCAAACGGTTGCGGCGGCTGCGATCGGCCGCACCGAGAGCCGCGGTGCCCATCAGCGGGAGGATTATCCGGGCCTCGATGACAGCTGGCGAGTCAACCAGATCATCGCTCTCCGCGGTGAGGCGCTTGACATCGTCCGGACTGCGCCGTTGGCCGGAAGGGTCGCAGCATGAAGACCACGCTCGCCATTCAGCGGGGTTCCGCCGGTGAGGCACCGCGCGTCGAAACCTTCGAGCTCGCGTTCGAAGCCGGCCAATCTGTGCTTGACGGATTGCGCGCTCTCCGCCGTGACGCGGATCCGTCGCTTGCGTTTCGCTTTGCCTGTATCAATGCCAATGCTTGCAAGGAATGCATGATGCTGATCGACGGCAAGGTCGATTACGCCTGCACGGTTCGCCTCGCGGAGGGCGTCATGGCTCTCGCGCCGCTGCCGAAGAAGGCCCTTATTCGCGATCTCGTCACGGAGATCGCGCCCCCGGACGAGCGGCTGCTGCCGTCGCCTTAGGTCTTGTCCATTCACCCGCGAGGAACTGCTTCATGACACTTGTCGTCGGCGCCCACCCACAGAACTTGTCGCTATCGATCCTCGCACGTCGGCCCGATGTCGTCGCAAGGCTGCGCGAACAAGGGCTCGGCTTCTTCGTCTACGGCGCAGGGTCGCAGACCATTCCGCTACTGAAGGCAGGCGTTTTGCATCTGGCCGGTACGGGGGCGACGCCGCCGATTCTCGCCAAGGCGGAAGGGCTCGCGACTGCGGTGTTCGGCATGTCAGGGCCCCGGCCGGAACGCGGCGGCCTGCTGGTACGCGAGGCGTCGGGCATCCGCGATCTTGCGGGTCTAAGGGGAAAGGGCATCGGCTTGATGCCGATATCCTGGCACACGCAGTTTCTCGCGGCGGAACTTGACGCTGCAAGGTTGGGCTGGGACGAGGTCAGAGCCGCCGAAATCATTCCGGCAACCGCCAAGGATGCTTTTGTTGATGGGCTACTCGATGCCATCGTCGCGACGGACCCACTTTATAGCCAGATCGCAAAGCGTATCCCGACGCGTATTCTTGCATCGCCCGGGGCGGCATTCTCCAACCGTTCGGTGTATTGGGGCCTGAGCGGTGTGCTACGCGATCGGCCGGATCTCGTCAGGATCCTGCTTGACGCTCTCATCGACTCCGATCGCGCGACCGCGGAGAATCCCGAGGAGGCAGCCGCGCTGCTTGCGGGACTGAACGGCAATTCCGCAGCGGAATGGCTGTCCGCGCTCACATCGCGTCCTTGGGGCGTGGAAGCACCGGATCAGGACTTCTTGGCCGAGCAGCAGGCTCACGCGGACATCTTCGCGAAGTTCGGTCTGATTCAGCGGGCGATCGACGTGACGGACACGATCGATCCGACCCATTTCTCCGCCGCCGCCTGACACCCATTTGGACGACGAAGGGATTCGCTATGGAAGTTCTCTGGTATCTCACGGGCCCGGATGGCCGTTATCCCTGGCGCGCCGATGGCGCGCGCAAGCTTAGCTATGCATATTTCCAGCAGCTTGCTCGAGCTGTCGATCACCTCGGCTATACTGGCGCACTGCTCGCCACCGGATCTCACGACGCCTGGATTCAGGGGGCGGCATTGATCCCCTATACCGACAATTTTCAGCACTTGGTCGCAGCCCATCCGCCGTTGTTGTCGCCGACGCTGCTGGCCAAGATGATCACGACCTTCGACCAGTTTTCGAAAGGGCGCCTTCGGGTCAATATCGTCAATGGCGATGCCAAGCTGATGGCGCAATACGGCGTTCACCTCAGCCACGACGAGCGCTACGCGTACACCGACGAATACCTGACCGTATTGACGGCGCTGCTGCGCGGCGAGACCGTCAACTTCAAAGGGCGGCACATCCATGTCGTCGACGCGGGCGTTCCGTTGCCGCCGGTCCAGCGGCCGCATGTCCCCCTGTGGTTCGGCGGCTCGTCGCCGGCTGCGCACGAAGTCGCGGCCAAGCATATCGACACTTATCTTTCGTGGGGCGAGACACCGGAACAGGCCGAAGCCAAAATCCGTGAGGTGAAGGCTCTTGCCACCCGGCACGGTCGTGCCGGCAAGATCAAATTTGGCATCCGGCTTTATGCAATCGTTCGCGAGACCGAGCAGGCCGCATGGGCCGCGGCGCAGGATCTCTACGACCACATGGACGAAAGGGCGATCGCCGGTGCGCAGGCCTATGTTGCCGGGATCGATTCAGTTGGCCAACAACGTATGTCGGCCCTACATGGCGGTCGCAAACCGAAGGATTTGCGTGAACTCGAGATCGCCCCAAATCTGTGGGCCGGCATCGGGCTGGTGCGGCATGGGCCGGGCACAGCGCTCGTCGGCAGCCCCGCGCAGGTTCTTGCACGCATTCAGGACTATCGGGATGCCGGTATTGAAGTTCTGATCGTCTCGGGCATGCCGCTGCTGGAGGAGGCGTACCGCTTCGCCGAACTGGTGTTGCCGCATCTGCCGGTGGACCGCGCGGTTGAGACTGGTGTCACCTCCGCCTTCACCAAGGATCGCGACGCCGCGTGGCAGAAAACGGCATAGCCGACCTGAGACGACCGTTGACGGGAGGAGCGTCGGCACGAAACATGATGCTGACGCTTCTTGGCGAGTTAACGTGGCCGCGAAGGGGAGAACGATGCTTTGAGGCTAGCGATGAAGAGACATGCTTAGCGATCTTCCACGCGGGTCACCGAATGACTCGTCGTCTGGAAGATCGCTCGATAGCGCACCGGGCTCGTCCCGAGCCTGGTCCTGAAATGATGCCTGAGTGCCTCAGCCGATCCAAAGCCGGTCGCGCTCGCGACGTCTTCGATCGCCATCTTCGTTGCCTCCAATAATTGCCGGGCGCGCAACACGCGCGCCTGCACCACCCATTCGCCCGGCGCCAGGCCGGTTGCCTGTTCGAACCGTCGGATGAAGGTGCGCCGGCTCATCTTGGCTCTCGACGCGAGACGGGCGATCGTCAGCTCACGATCCAGATTGCGCTGTGCCCACGTAAAGACAGGCGCGAGGGCATTGTCGTCAGTCTCGTAGACCGGCTGCGGGATGAACTGCGATTGGCCGCCTTCGCGGTGGGGCGGAACGACGAGCCGCTGGGCCACACGGTTCGCGACGTCCGCGCCATAGTCGCCCCTGACGATGTGCAGGCACAGATCGAGCCCTGCTGCTCGGCCCGCCGAACTCATGATATCGCCGTCGTCGACGTAGAGCACGTTCGGATCAACATCGATGGCGGGATAGCGGCTTGCGAGGCGCTCGGCTTGTGCCCAATGCGCGGTGGCGCGGCGGCCATCGAGCAACCCCGCTGCTGCGAGGATGAATGCGCCGGAACAGATCGAGGCGATGCGCGCGCCGCGCCGGTGCGCGCGGCACAAGGCGTTCAGAAGCGACCGCGAAGGCGTAACCTCCGTGTCGAGGCAGCCGGGGACGACGATGGTGTCCGCCAGCGTCAGGGCTTTTAGGCCCGCCTTGGCGGCGATTGTGATGCCGTTGTTGGAGACAAGTGGCTGATTTGGGCGTTCGGAGCAAACGACGACGTCATACCAGTCGACGCCCATCTCCGTCAGGCCGAACACTTCCACCGCCAGGCCCAATTCGAAAGCATTGACACCATCATAGATGACGATGGTGACGCGAGGCGGCCGCGCCGGCGAACTCGATTTGCGGTGATGCGGGCGAGGCGGGCGTTTTGGTGTTGGCATGATCTTAACGATAGTCGGCATTCGTGCCACTGGTCAACGTGGTCGCGTTCGCCGCAAGATGACCCAATATGGAGAAGGAGATCAGTCGGTGATCGAAAATCTCAACTATCTCACGTCAGTTGACGAGTTAAGGCCGCCCTATCTCCCGCCATCAGCGCTGATGCGTGCAAAGCAGCTCGACCGGCTCGATCGGCATTGCCGCAACTTTATCGCACATGCACCGCTTGTCATCGTCGGCTCCTCGCATCCCGAGCGCGGCCACGATGTCAGCCCCCGCGGCGACGCGCCGGGCTTTGTACAGGTCCTCGATCCTCATCATCTGGCAATTCCGGATCGACCCGGCAACAATCGCCTCGATACGCTGGAGAACCTGCTGGCAAATTCGGCGATCGGCTTGCTGTTTGTTATTCCGGGCATCGAGGAATTGCTCCGGATCAATGGCACTGGGCGTCTCACGCGCTCACGGGAATTCCTCCAGCGCATGTCGGTCAACGGCAAGGCACCCAAACTTGCAATCGTCGTCACCATCACGGAAGCGTTCTTGCACTGCACGAAGGCGCTGAAGCGCAGCCGCATCTGGACAGACGACTACCGGCTCGATCGCACCAAACTGCCGTCGCTCGGACAGATGATTGCCGATCAGGCGATGCCGGCCGATCTCGCCGTCGAGGACATCGAAGCGCGAATTGAAGCCGATGTCAGGAAAAATCTCTACTAGCGAGGTACGACAATGAAGCTGAGGCTGCTGCGCAATGCCACCCTGAAGCTTGAGTTCTTGGGAAGAACCATCCTGATCGATCCATTCCTTGCACCAAAGGGCACACGGCCGACGCTGGCCGGCCGCGCGCCTAATCCGCTGGTCGATCTTCCCGTGAGTGCCGAGGAAATCCTCAAAGGGGTGGAGCTGGTGATCGTCTCGCATCTCCATTCGGACCATTTCGATCCCGTCGCGCAGGCGCTCGTACCAAAACATCTGCCGCTGATCTGTCAGCCAGGCGATGAAGTGAAGATTTGCGCCTATGGATTCAGCGACGTAACGCCACTTACGGACTCGATCGATTGGCAGAGTATAAGGCTGGAACGGCGCGAGGGGAGTCATGGTCTAGGGCCGGTCGTCGATAAAATGGGTTCGGTGATGGGTTTCAGCATCGCGGCCAAAGACGAACCGGTGGTCTACTGGGCCGGCGACACCGTGCTTTATCCGCCTGTCGCGAAAATCATCGACGAAACCAGGCCCGACGTGGTGATTATCCATCCCTGTGGGGCCCGCTGGGGCGACGATCTCATCGCAATGGATGCGGAGCAGGCTATCGCGGTTTGCCGACTGGCATCGAATGCGGTCGTCGTGGCAACCCATCTGGAAGCACTCGATCACACGACCGTCACCCGCGCCGACCTTCGACGTTACGCCCGCGAGCGGGGCATTCCAACGGAGCAACTTCTGATACCTGAAGACGGGGTAGTGCTGGAGTTTGGATGAAGGCGCAGTGCGGCGGGTTCGAGCGGCCCCGCACCGGATTCGTTCAGAGCGAGCGCGTCCAGACGGCGTCGGTGTACGAAAGCGAACGCAAAAGCGCTCGCGGGGACGACAACATAGCAGAACGTGTCAGACCGGCCGAGATCTTTGGAAGGACATTCGTACGTGGGCCGATATCATGTTCCGACGAGGTGCGGTGCGCCCCTCGGAGAAGGGCACTGGACGTCTTCTGCGTTCCTTTGCGGCATGACATCGCGCGACACGCGACCCGGCCGCTAACGGCTTGCAATTCGTCTCGATGGATGTCTGGTTGAGAACCCCATGTCCGAAACACAATATCCCGCGCTTTCAGCACGGAAGATTGGTTTGCTTCGTCGCCGTCTGCTGCAGACCCTGGCGGCCGCATCCGTGGCGCTCACTGCCGGAGTGGCTTTTGCGCAGAGTGAATCGAGCGGAAGCCGCGGGGCTCGGCCCAAGGAAATCCGTTTCGCCTACCAGCGCGGTGGCATCCTGGTCGTTGCGCAGCAGCAGAAGGTACTCGAGAAATTCTTTCAGCCGCACGCGACCGAGATTGTCTGGAAGCTGTTTTCCTATGGCAACCCTGCGCTTGAAGCTGTCAACGTCGGCAGCATGGACTTCTCGTCATCGGGGAACACTCCCATTATTTTTGCGCAGGCCGCCGGCTTCGATGTGCAGTACGTCGCGGCGCAAAGGTCGGGAGATGGCGGCGAGGGGATTGTGGTCCTTCCACAGAGCGGAATCCGGCATGTCGGTGAGCTGAAAGGCAAAAAGGTCGCGGTGGCAAAGGGGACCAGCTCTCACTATTTTCTCGTCGCAGCGCTCCAGAAGGCTGGTCTCGGATATGAAGACGTGACAGCTGTTTTCCTCGCGCCATCTGATGCGCCCGGAGCGCTTTCTCGCGGCGATGTCAGCGCCTGGGTGGTCTGGGATCCCTATCTGGCGCTGGCCGAGCAACGATTCAACGGACGGGTCATTGAGGCATTAGGCCCCGACATCAAATCATATAATTTCCTCGTCGTGCGGCGCGGCTTTGCAAACGAGCATCCCGAAGCCTTGAGGGAGGTTCTCACCCAACTTCGTCCGATCGGGAGTTGGGCCCAGGATCATCGTAACGAAATCGCGCAACAGCTCGCCGAAATAACGGGAATCGAGCTGGAAACCCAGCGCCCTCGCTGCGCAGCGCGCCAACTATGCCATCACGCCAGTAACCGACGACATCATCGACAGCCAGCAGGAAGTGGCCGATCTGTTCTTCAAGCTTGGGCTCATTCCCAAAGCCATCAAGATCCGCGATGCCGTCTGGAATTGGCAGGCCTGAGGCACGCGTCACGTAGAATTTTGCCGGGTCATGCGCTGGGACCGCGCCAGCTGGTTAGCAGGACGACGATGATCATCGACAGTCATGTTCACGTAGGAACATTTCCTTCCGTCGAAAGCGCCGGACATCTGTTGTCGTCAGCGCCCGATGTCGTCGCGTTTCGAACGCGCCATCGGGAGCTTTACGAGCAGTTCGCACACGAGGAGCCTCTCGACAATGGCGAGACGCTGATTGGCGACATGGACAGGTTCGGGATTGGAAAGGCGATCGTGCAAAGCCGGCCGGGTGTCGGCAACGATCTGGTGGCGGCGATCGCAGCGCGTGATCCTGGACGGCTCATCCCAATTGCCGTCCCGACGCCGTGGCCGACCCCGATCGATGATCCGCGCGAACCGCGCAACATGATGTCCCCCAAGGAGGTCGCCGCCGAACTGGAGCGTTGTATTGCCGATCTCGGAATGGTCGGCGTTGGAGAGATCTTCGTGAGGCGCCTGACACGCAGCCTCCATCCCGAAGACATTGCAGATGATCTTGCTCCGATGATGGAGGTGATTGCCCGTCACCAGACCAGCGTCCAGATTCCCACGGCGTGGACCCAGCTCCCCGGCGGGCTCTACTACGGAGATCCCATATGGGTTGACGAGGTAGCGAGCCGCTATCCTTCGGCACGCATTATCCTGACCAAGATGGGCAGGGGAATAGACCACTATTTCGAGAATTGCCTGTCGGTGGCGATGCGGAACGAAAATGTCTATCTGGAGATATCGGGGTCGTCGTCGAGCCATTTGAGGCGCGCCTTGCAGGTGATTGGCCCGAAGCGGCTGCTGTTTGGCACGGATTGGTCGCCGGTCTGGAGGTTCGTCCGCGATCCTGCGCCGGTGGTGCTGAAATCAATCCGCAACGTTGAAGAAGCGACCGAAGATCCGAACATCAGGCGCCAATTGTTCAGCCTGACCGCGCTGAGCTTGTACGATGTCGCGATCTCGAGATGGGAACGACATAGACGAGGTGCTAAACCTTGAAGCGGATGACGCGCCCTTACAGGATCGAAACATGCCAAGCACGCGGATAACGACCGGAAACTGGGCAGAAGGAAACGAGCCGCAGATCATTGAAGCCGTGCAATCGGCTCTTGCTGCCGCGCTGCGAATACCCGATTGGGATCGCGATATCGTGCTGGATTTGTACGGCAGCAGAACGAGAATAACTCCCACCGGGCGATCGGAGCGCTACACGCGCGTCGAGGTGACGTTGTTTGCCGGCCGCTCGATGGACGCAAAACGTGCCCTGTACAAGGCGTTGGTGGCTGACCTCTCCGAGGTCGGCGTCCCATCTGCGGAGATCAAGATCATCCTCGTTGAGGTGCCGTCCGAGAATTGGGGCATCAGAGGTGGAATCCCCGCTTCCGAGATTGATCTGGGCTTCAAGATTGATGTCTAGCCGGCGTTTCCATGCCGAGTGCTCGCTGTGCAGGATTCAAGTCGACGCGTGCGAGATGGTTCGGAGGAAGCCGTCGTATCCGCGCGGCGCGCCCCGCAACAGCCCGATGAAGTCCTGCGCCACTTGCAAGAGGGCTTTCGTGCGTAGGGGACAGGACCGCAATCCGGGGCTGGTCTTGGACGTGAACGGGCGGGTGACCAGGCTCTCGGTAGCCGCGCTTGACCCCCGTAAAGTCAGAGTAGCGCGTGTTCAGATATCGGGCACAGTGCAGTGACGATGATCGTGCTACGAATGCCCATTTTCGGTCGGATAAGCCCGGTGGTGCGACCAGTAAGTCATTGATTCTTCAAAACCAGTCGCGATCTCTTAATTAGCTCGGTCAGGATTTCAGGGTGCTGCGCCAAGACGGTTGCATACGTGATATCGCCAGCCCACGGCCAAGCGAGTTTCAACTTAGCTGAGTTGCTCAGTCGATCGCTTTCAAGCTTCAGAGCGTTCTCCATTTGGAAATGGCAGCCAAGCTATTGAAATTCCTGAAGCGTGTTTTGACTATTTTTTCCAAATGCGCGATGAAATCATTGAATAATCAAGCAGGTTTTGATTCCGCTATTCCAGCCTCCCGCTGCCTTGGTCGGGAATGAAAATGTCGACCTTGGTGCGGTACGCGTCAGCGTTGGCAGCCAGGATTCTGGCCGCGTTTGGAAAGCGACACAGTTTACATCCCGCCTATAACCCATTGATTTCAATAAGAGCTATGAGGCCCCGTTTTACACTCAGGGTATTGAATTTCTTTCCAAAGGGACTGACTCTTAATCAGCGGGTCCCAGGTTCGAGCCCTGGTGCGCCCACCAAGCTTTCATAGCTTAGGTTCGCCCTCGTAACGGCCATCCCGGCCAGCGGTCGTGTCTGTTCCGACAACCGCTATTGCCTGCTTCCTTGCTTCCTCACGCCGCTGCCTGATCCCTGCTCTTATGCTTGCGCGTGCGTTTCGCACCGGTCAGCAAATTGTCGGGGCATGTCCGCTATCGCGTGTGGAATGTCGATCACGTTCGGCGGCGGACTGAATTTGACGAAGTTCATCACGACGAATCCCTGATCACTGCGCTGACAGGCGTTCGGGTGAAGGTGCGGGCTGAGCGCGGGGCGCCCTGCGGCGAGGGCGGTTGACAGCGGAGAGCGCCCACTTTAATCACCTGACTAATTAATCAATTAATTAAAGCGCAAAACCCTAGGGAAAGAATCCGCCTGATGCCGGCCGGCCAGAGACATCCGAAGCTGCTTGCCCCGCGCGGTCGCGGCTTCACTTGGCTGGAAAACCAGGTGTTCCTGCATTCCGTGCGCAGCGCTCTCGAACAGGCTGAGAGTGACCAGACCGCACGCGTTGCCGCGCGCAGCGTCGGCGTGATCACCGCGGGCGGACCGAACGCCGGAGCGACCGGCCATCGCGTCAGACCGTCGATCCCGGAACAAGCTGTGCAGCACCGCTGCAATCGCCCACGCGGTGCACGCCGCGGGCCCCTGCCGCCAAATCCCGCACATCAGTTCGCGCGCGCGAGCGTTGCGCGCCCGGCCGTGATGTCGCGGATCGGCGTCGGCCGCTCGAAGCAGAGTGGGCTTCGTTCACCCGTATGGAAAATGAGGAGTGAGGCGTAAACGATGGGACGTCGATCTGAGGTACTGATGGCACAAGAGACCGCCGGCACGGACAACCGGCGCGTGATCCAGGTGGTGTCGCGCGCATTCGACATCGTGCGTTGCTTCGAAGGTCGAAGCATACGCCTGGGAAATCGCGAAATCGCCGATCGCTGCGGTCTTCCCCGATCGACGGTGTCGCGTCTCACCTTGACGCTTACCCAGATCGGCCAGCTGATCTATCTGCCGCAGGAGCAGAAATATGCTCTCGGTCCCCACGCCGCCCCGGCCGGCGCGCCGTTGTTTGCGCAGGGTTGCGATAAGCCTGTCTGCGCCGACGAGCAGCAACTCCGGCAGGTGCCGCGCTTCGGGTACTTCGAAGATCAGCGCAACTCAATTGCCGAGCCGCTTGCGGTGACGCCACACCGTTGACGCCTCGCGGAAACGGTTGGGATCATCGGCACGAGCGCAAACTAACGAAACATTCGAAGCAAAGGGAAACGCATGTCTGAAGCATACATCATTGACGCTGTTCGCACGCCGCGGGGCATCGGCAAGCCGGGCAAGGGGGCGCTGTCGCACCTGCATCCGCAGCATCTGGCCGCGACGGTGCTCGGCGCGCTCAAGGAGCGCAACAAGCTCGACACGTCGACCGTCGATGACATCATCTGGTCGACATCGACCCAGGAAGGCAAGCAGGGCGGCGATCTCGGACGCATGTCGGCGCTCGCGGCGGGCTACGATATCAACGCCAGCGGCACGACGCTGGATCGTTTCTGCGGCGGCGGCATCACGTCGGTGAACCTCGCGGCAGCGTCCGTGATGTCGGGGATGGAAGATTGCGTCATCGCCGGCGGCACCGAGATGATGAGCTATCAACAGACCCTCGCAGCCGAGCGCTCCAAGGCCGGGCAGCCGGCGCGGATGATGGGTTCGGGCAATCCGGCGCTCGACGAGATTCACCCGCAGTCGCACCAGGGCGTGTGCGGCGACGCCATCGCGACGCGCGAGGGGATCAGCCGCGAGGCTTGCGATGCCTTGGCGCTGACGAGCCAGCAGCGCGCCAAGCGGGCCATCGATCAAGGCCGCTTCGCGAAGTCGGTGATCCCCGTCCTTAACGACGACGGCAGCGTCGCCCTCAATCGCGAAGAATTCCCGCGCCCGGAGACCACGGCTGAAGGCCTTGCTTCGCTGAAGCCGAGCTTCGAGCAGCTTGCGGATTTCGATCTCGGCAACGGCACGACGTTCAAGAAGCAGATCCAGCGCCGCTACCCGGACCTGGAGTGGAAGGGCGTGCACCATGCCGGCAACAGCTCGGGCGTGGTGGACGGCGCCGCCGCGGTGCTGATCACCTCGAAGGCATATGCCGAGAAGCACGGCCTCAAGCCGCGCGGCCGCATCGTGGCCTATGCCAACCAGGGTGACGACCCGACCTTGATGCTCAACGCGCCGGTTCCGGCGGCCAAGAAGGTTCTCGCCAAGGCCGGCCTGACCAAGAACGACATCGACGTCTGGGAGATCAACGAGGCCTTCGCGGTCGTCGCCGAGAAATTCATCCGCGACCTCGAGCTGGACCGCGAGAAGGTCAACATCAATGGCGGCTCGATCGCGCTCGGCCACCCGATCGGCGCGACCGGATCGATCCTGATCGGCACGGCGCTCGACGAACTCGAGCGGAGCGGCGGACGTTATGGCCTAGTCACCATGTGTGCCGCCGGCGGCATGGCGCCGGCCATCATCATCGAACGCATCTGATCGCGAAAGGATATTGCCATGAAACTCGATTCATCGGTCGCCGCCGTCGTCACCGGCGGCGCTTCCGGCCTTGGTGCTGCCACCTCGCGCGCGCTCGCTGCGCAAGGCGTGAAAGTCGCGATCTTCGACTTCAACGAAGAGAAAGGTGAGGCCATCGCCAAGGAAATCGGCGGCGTGTTCTGCAAGGTCGACGTCACCTCGGACGAGCAGGTCGATGCGGGCTTCGCCAAGGCCCGCGCTGCGCATGGCCAGGAGCGCATCTTGGTGAACTGCGCCGGCACCGGCAACGCGGTGAAGACCGCGGGCCGCGACAAGAAGACCGGCGAGCCCACCCACTTCCCGATCGACGCCTTCAACCGCATCATCCAGATCAACCTCGTCGGCACCTTCCGCTGCATCGCCAAGTCGGCGCAGGGCATGCTGTCGCTGTCCCCGCTGGAGCACGGCGAGCGTGGCGCGGTCGTCAACACGGCCTCGGTCGCGGCCGAGGATGGCCAGATGGGGCAGGCGGCTTATTCGGCCTCGAAGGCCGGCGTGGTCGGCATGACCCTGCCGATCGCGCGCGACCTGATGGCCGAAGGCATCCGCGTCAACACCATCCTGCCGGGCATCTTCAACACCCCGCTGCTGCAGGGCGCCCCGGAGAACGTCAAGGCCGCGCTCAGCGCGTCGGTGCCGTTCCCGAAGCGTCTCGGCATGCCGGAGGAATATGCGCAGCTGGCGCTGACCATGATCACCAACGGCTACTTCAACGGTGAAGACGTCCGTCTCGACGGCGCCATCCGCATGGCTCCGCGTTAAGCGATCAGGAGACGAAAGCGATGTCCGAAGAAACTCCGGTCCTCACTGAAGTCCGCGGACCGATCCTGATCATCACCCTGAACCGGCCGGAAGCGAAGAATGCGGCCAACCTCGCCCTCTCCAAGGGCGTGGCCGCGGCGATCGACCGGCTCGACGCCGACGACTCCCTGAGCGTCGGCATCATCACCGGCGCCGGCGGCACATTCTGCTCGGGCATGGACCTCAAGGGGTTCTTGAAAGGCGAGCGGCCGTCGATCCCCGGCCGCGGCTTCGCCGGCCTGACCGAGGCGCCGCCGAAGAAGCCGCTGATCGCGGCTGTCGACGGCTACGCGCTCGCCGGCGGGATGGAGATCGCGCTGTCGTGCGACATGATCGTCGCCAACCGCAACGCCAAGTTCGGGATCCCCGAGGTGAAGCGCGGGCTGGCCGCCGCGGCCGGCGGTCTGATCCGCATGCCGCGCCAGATGCCGTTCCGTGTGGCGATGGAGTTCGCATTGACGGGCGAGTTCTTCGGCGCGGAGCGTGCCTACCAGCTCGGCATCATCAACCGTTTGACCGATGGACCGGCGCTCGACGCGGCGCTCGAGCTCGCGGCAGCGATTGGTGCCAACGGCCCGCTCGCCGTAAAGGCATCCAAGCAGGTGATCGTCGAATCCCGGCTCTGGCCGGAAGATGAGATGTGGAAAAGGCAGCAGGAGATCGTCGGTCCTGTCTTCGTATCCGAGGATGCCCGCGAGGGCGCGGCTGCCTTTGCGGAAAAACGCCCGCCGAACTGGAAGGGCAAGTAGGGCATCGCCTGTTTCGGTGACGGAGCGTCGGTTTTGATTGCAGCAGAACCGGCGCTCCAATTTTTTGTACCGGTACCTCAGCGTATGCCGGCGGTTTCCATGACAGCGCTATTAGGTGATTGATGCGTAGCTTTACCGAAGACCAGGTCATCTTCCGCGGCTCCTACCGCAAGTTTCTCGCCAGCGAGATTGCGCCCCATATGGAGGAATGGCGGGAGGCCGGCATCGTCGACCGCAGCGCGTTCAAGAAGGCCGGCGACCTCGGCTTCCTGATGATCTGGCCCGAGGAAAAATATGGCGGAATGGGCGACGAGGACTTCCGCTACGAGCAGATCATCATTGAGGAGACTGCGCGATCCGGCTGCAAGGGCTGGTACAACACGCTGCACAGCCGCTTGGTCGGTCCTTATTTCAAGCGTTTCGGCACCGAGGAGCAGCGCGACCGATTCCTGCCGAAATGCGTCAGCGGCGAGACGATCCTGGCGATCGCGATGACCGAGCCGGGCGCGGGCTCGGATCTTGCTGGCATGCGGACGACGGCGGAAGACAAGGGCGATCATTTCCTGCTCAATGGCTCGAAGACCTATATTTCCAACGGCATCAATTGCGACGTGGTGATCGTCGCGGCCAAGCTCGCGGGCGCCGAGAAGAAGCATGCCATGGTGCTCCTGATCGTCGAGCGCGGCATGGAAGGTTTTGAGCGCGGCCGCAATCTCAAGAAGATGGGCATGCCGGCGCAGGACACAGCCGAACTGTTTTTCAACAATGTGAAGGTGCCCAAGGCCAACGTGCTGGGAGAACCCGGCAGGGGCTTCTACTATCTGATGGAAGGCCTTGCCGAGGAGCGGTTGATCTCCGCGGTCGGATCGATCGCCAACGGCCGCAAGGCGTTCGACATCACGCGCGCTTACGTGATGGACCGCAAATTGTTCGGCCGGCCGCTCGCCGAACAGCAGAACACCCAGTTCCGCATGGCGGAGGTGGATGCCGAAATCGATCTCGTGCAGGTCTATGTCGATCACTGCGTGACCGAGCACAATGCCGGACGCCTGACCAGCAACATGGGCGCCAAGGCCAAGATGATGTCGTCGGAGGTCGAGTGGAAGATGCTCGATCTTGGCGTCCAGCTGCACGGCGGCGCGGGATACATGGACGAATATCCGATCAGCCGCATGTTCACCGATGCGCGCGTCAATCGAATCCTGGCTGGAAGCTCCGAAGTGATGCGGCTGATCATCGGCCGCGATGTCTTCTCGGAGCACTACAAGAGCATTCTGGACTAGCCGTTCACCACGACCGGCTAGCTGCGTCCGCCCGCGTCAGCCGCGGGCCTGCCGCAGCGGTTCGCGCGCATGCTCCTTCGAGCGCAGCAATGCATCGACGAAGATCGGCTCCCAGGAGCGGATGTGAGTGCGGAGCAGGGTGGTCAGCGCCTCGGTCTCGCCGGCGAGCGCGAGCTCGATCAACCGGTAGTGCTCAGGCACTGACGCTTGCTGCCGCTCGTGGCCGGCGCGGGAGCTGATGCCGTAGAGCCGCATCTTGTCGCGCAGGCCCATCACCGTGTCGGTCAGCAGGTCGTTGCCGGCGGCCGCGATGAACTCGCGATGATAGTTGCGGTCGGCTTCCAGATAGAGCTGGACGTCGTCGGTCTCGACGGCCTTGGCGATCTGGTCGGCCCAGCCGCGCACGACTGCCAGATCCTTTGGCGGATTGGCGGCGACCAGCACGGCGGCGTGGAGCTCGAGTACCTCGCGCATGTCGAACAGGTTGCGCAACTCGGTCAGAGTCGGCTCGACCACCTTGAAGCCGCGGTTGCGCATTGGCTCGACCAGACCGCCGCGGCTGAGCTCGAGCAGCGCTTCGCGTACCGGCGTCGAGGAGACGCCGAGGCTCGCCGCGAGACTCGGCACCGAATACATCGTGCCCGGAAGGCTCTGCCCGGAAATGATCTCGGCCCGCACCCGCTGCAGCACTTGTTCTCGCAAATTCTGGTCCATCGGTGGTCGTGGCCGCCTTCTCGCTGGGAACTCCGATTCGTCGCTGATTATTACTTAGCCTTGACGCGGCCGGTAGCGTATGACGTAAATGTGTAACGCATTACAAAAATGCGTCACATGGATTGACTGGGATAGGTGAGACGGCGGTGAAACAGCGGCTGCCCGGCTATTGCACGCTTTGTCGCTCGCGCTGCGGTGCCGTCACCGTGGTCGAGGATGGGCGCCTTGTCGGGGTAGAGGTATTAAATAACCACCCGACCGGCGGCGCGCTTTGCGCCAAGGGCAGGGCGGCGCCCGAAATCGTCGCCAGCCCGCGCCGGCTGACCGTCCCGCTCAAGCGAACCCAGCCGCGTGGCGCCGCCGATCCGGGCTGGGTCGAGGTGTCGTGGGACGAGGCGTTGACCGAGATCGCCGCCCGGCTCGGTGCGATCCGCGCGGAGAGCGGCGCCGAGGCGGTGGCGTTCGGCGTCACCACGCCGAGCGGCACGCCGATGGTCGACAGTTTCGAGTGGGTCGAGCGCTTCATCCGCGGCTTCGGCAGCCCGAACCTGATCTATGCGGTCGAGATCTGCGGTTGGCACAAGGACTATGCGCACGCGCTGACCTTCGGCCGCGGCATCGGCTTTCCCGACTACGACAATGCCGATGTGATTATCCTGTGGGGCCACAATCCGGCGCGAACCTGGCTCGCCCAGGCAACGCGGATCGCCGATGCGCGGCGTCGCGGCGCCAAGGTCGTGGTGGTCGATCCCAAGCCGAACGGCTCGGGGCAGCAGGCCGATCTGTGGCTGCGCATTCGCCCGGGTGCCGATGGCGCGCTCGCAATGGGGGCGATCCGTCACCTCATCGCGGCCGGCAGCTTCGATGCGGATTTCGTCAACGCATGGACCAATGGATCGCTGCTGGTCGATCGTGCGACCGGACGCTTCCTGCGCGCCGACGCATTGTGGCCGGATGGCGCGCCGGAGGCTTTCGTTCGTCTCGATGCGTCGGGCGCGCCCGTGCCTTGCGACACGCGTTACGCGCCGGAGAGCTGTGGCCAGCTGCGTGGCGCGCCGCAGGTCCGGGCACGCGACGGCCGGATGATAGCGGCGGCAACTGCGTTCGAACTGCTCGTCGAGCGAGCCGCGCCTTACACGCCGGAACGCGTCGCGGAGCTGACCTGGCTTCCTGTCGAGGACGTCGACGCATTCAACACGCTGCTCGCTCGCCGGCCGCGGCTCGCCTATCATTCCTGGACCGGCGTCGGCCAGCACACCAACGCGACCGCGATCGAGCGCACGATTGCGACGTTGTATGCGCTGACCGGCGCTTGCGATCGGCCCGGCGGCAATCGCTGGTCGGTGCCGCCGCCGACCCGTGCCCTCAACGACTACAATATCCTGTCGCCGGAGCAGCAGGCAAAGGCGCTGGGCATTGCCGAATTGCCGCTCGGCCCGCCGGCCAAGGGCTGGATCACGGCGCGCGATTTCAGCAGGGCCGTGCTCGACGGCGAGCCCTACCGGGTGCGCGCGCTGGTCGCCTTCGGCACCAACTTCGTCGTCTCGCAGGGCCATTCCGAGCGCAACCGCGCCGCGCTGAACGCGCTGGAGTTCCAGGTCCATATCGACATGTTCATGAACCCGACTGCGGAGAGCGCCGATTTCGTGCTGCCCGCCAGCACGCCGTGGGAGCGCGATGCGCTCAAGATTGGATTCGAGATCACGCAGGAAGCCGTCGAGACCGTGCAGTTTCGCCCGCGCATGGTCGAGCCGGTCGGCGCAGTGAAGGCCGATTACGAGATCGCCGCCGCGCTCGCGCTCAGGCTCGGGATGGGCGATTTGTTCTTCGGCGGCGACATCACGGCCGGCTGGAACTATCAGCTCGCGCCGCTCGGCATCGGTGTCGAGGATCTGCGCGCGCACCCCGAAGGCCGCCGCTTCCCGCAGATCTTCCGCGACGAAAAATACGCCGTGGCGCGCGAGGACCGAACGGTTGCCGGATTCGCGACGCCGACGCGCCGCGTCGAGCTTTATTCCGAGCTGATGCTGGGACACGGCTATGATCCCTTGCCCGACCACGTCGAGCCGGTCGGCAGCCCGCTCACGGCAGCGCCGGACGCACGCTTTCCGCTCGTGCTTTCCACTGCCAAGAGCGGCTGGTTCGTTCACTCCTCTTATCGGCACGTCGCCTCGCTGCGGCGCAAGTCGCCCGATCCGGCCGTCGAGATCAGTCCGCAGCTCGCCGAGCGGCGCGGCCTTGCCGAAGGCGACTGGGCCGTGGTGGAGACGCATGGCGGTGCCGTGCGCCTGAAGGTGCGCCTCAATGCGGCGCTCGACGATCGGGTCGTCGTCGCCGAATTCGGCTGGTGGGAAGACTGTCCGCCGCTCGGCCGCGAGCGTTCCGCGACGGCAGGCATCCACACCCGCAACATCAACGCCGTGCTACATGACGATGCGCGCGATCCGGTCAGCGGGTCCGTCCCGCTGCGCGCGATCGTCTGCGATATCAGGCGCGACGGAATTGCCAGTCGTGGCCTGTGGAGCGGTCAGCGGCGGTTCAAGGTTGGCGCGCGTCGCGCCGAGGCAGATAATGTCATCGCGCTCAACCTGCTGCCGCTTGACGGTGGTCCGCTGCCCGACTTCCTGCCGGGCCAGCACGTGATGGTCTCGCTGCCCGGCGCAACGGAGGCGCGGGCCTACTCGTTGACCGGATCGGGTGATCTGCTGGATGTGCTCTCGATCGCGGTGAAGGGGCGCTTCTTCAACGAGGCGCCGAGTGGCGATGCGCCGTTCTTCATGCCGGATCGTCTGCACCGTCTTGCCGTCGGAGACGAGGTTGTGCTGGAGCCGCCGGGCGGCATCTTCACGCCGCCATTGAAGGGGCCGCGGCCGCTGATTTTCCTCGCCGCCGGCATCGGCATCACGCCGTTCATCAGCCATCTCGAAACGCTGCAACGGATTGCACCACAAGATCGCGTTGGCGAAATCCTGCTGCTACATGGCTGCCGCAGCAGCCGGGAGCATCCCTTTGCCGAGCGGCTTGCGGAGCTGGAAGCCGGCACCCCAGGGCTGAAGCGTGTGACGTTTTATTCCGCGCCGTTCGCGCAGGACCCGATCGACTCGCATTCGTTGCGCAAGGGGAGGGTTGATCTCGGACAGGTCAAGCCGCTGTTGGCGCGCCGGCCGCTGGTCTACATCTGCGGCTCACCGGAATTCGTTGCGGCGCAGATCGAGGCCGTGACGGCGCTCGGCGTGCCGCGCTTCGACATTTTCGCCGAAAGCTTCGTGTCGCCGCCGTCGGTGCCGAGCAACCTTGCGCCGCGCACCATACGGCTTGCGGGCAGCAAGCAGAGCTTTTCCTGGGGGCCGGAGCAGGGGACGCTGCTTGATGCGGCGAGTGCGGCGGGCGTCGCGCTGCCGAGCGGCTGCCGTGTCGGGCAATGCGAAAGCTGTGCGGTTCAGGTCGTCGATGGGGAGTTTACCCATCTCGGCCCTGTCGATGGCAGCGAGGGACGGTGCCTCGCCTGCCAGGCCGTGCCGCTGACCGATCTCACGCTCGCGCTTTGATCACCAAACACGATTGAAGGCTGTAACCGCATTACCGGAAGAGGATCAGATTGATGACGAATGCAACGCACGATCAAGCCGTGAGCTTGCGAAAACCGGTCGCGGCCAACATCATCGCGCGATTTTCGCAAGCCCTGGTGGCGTTTGCGGAGCGCTGGTTTCCGGATGCCTACGTCTTCGTCCTGATCGCGGTGATTGCGGTCGCAATCGGCGCGATCCTGCATGGCGGTTCGCCGCTCGCCGTCAGCCGCGCGTTTGGTGACGGGTTCTGGAACCTGATTCCCTTCACGATGCAGATGGCGCTGGTCGCGATCGGCGGCTATGTCGTGGCGATGTCGCCGCCGGTGGCGGCCGTGCTGGCGCGGCTCGCCAGCGTGCCGAAGACCGGGCGCGGCGCCGTGGTTTTTGTCGGCGTGCTCAGCATCTTTCTGTCGCTGCTGAACTGGGGCCTGAGCCTGATCTTCTCGGGTCTTCTGGTGCGGGAGATCGCACGGCGCACCGACATCAGGCTCGACTACCGGGCGGCCGGCGCCGCCGGCTATCTCGGGCTCGGCTGCGGCTTCACGCTCGGCATCACGTCATCAGCTGCGCAGCTGCAGGCGAATGCCGGCAGCATTCCGGCATCGCTCCTGCCGATCACCGGCGTGATCGGTTTCTCGGAAACCATCCTGACCTGGCAGAACATGGTCACCGTCGTGATGGTGACCGTGGTCTCCGCTGCGATTTGCTATTTCACGACGCCTGCGCCCGAACAGGCGAAGACGGCGGAAGACCTCGGCGTTGCGCTTGGCGATGATCGCATCGAGGCCAGGAAGCCGGCGCGTCCGGGCGACTGGCTGGAGTTCAGCCCGCTGCTGACGATCCTGATCGCCGTGCTTGCCGCCGGCTGGTTGTGGCAGACATTCCAGTCGGGCAATCCGTTGATCACGTTGTCCGGCCTCAACACCTATAACTTCGTCTTCCTCATCCTCGGCATCGTGCTGCACTGGCGTCCGCGCAGCCTCATCGAGTCGTTCTCGAAGGCGATGCCGAGTGTCTCCGGCGTACTGTTGCAGTTTCCGTTCTACGCCGGCATTGCGCAGATCCTGACCAAGGTCCCGAACAGCAGCGGTACGACGCTGTCGGACACGATCGCACACTGGTTCGTCGGCGCCTCCAGCAATTCCACCGTGTTCTCGTTCCTGGTCGGAATCTATTCGGCGCTGCTCGGCTTCTTCGTGCCGTCGGCCGGCGGAAAGTGGATCATCGAGGCGCCCTACATCATGAAGGCGGCCAACGACATCGGCGCGCATCTCGGCTGGACGGTGATGGTCTACAACATCGCCGAGACGCTGCCGAACTTCATCAACCCGTTCTGGATGCTGCCGCTGCTCGGCATCCTCGGCCTGAAGTCGAAGGATCTGATCGGCTACACGTCGGTGCAGTTCTTCATCCACTTTCCGATCGTGATGCTGCTGGCGGCGGTCCTGATGGCGACCTTCACCTATCATCCGCCGATCCTGCCCTGAGCGATCATGGCCGGGCACCCGGTGCCCGGCCAATTCAGGCTCGACGACCGTCACTACCAAAACTGTGCTGTTTTTCCGCCCGCCGCGAACGAGCCATCGCGCCGGGCATTCATCTTTGGACAGCCATTTCATTGACCGCCGCGCGGTTTGGCCGGATATTGATGCGCGATATCCGTGTTGTCCAAGGTCACCGCAATGAGACATGACCACTGCAGCTTGATGTGCGACATGCGAAGCCGCATGCAGCATCGCTGCGTCTCGGCGGCGACCGGCGTCTGTTGTTGTTGATCGCTTCGACAAATCCAAGGCATCCGACAATCTGACAGGAGCGCCGTCATTCGGCGATCGAACACGCATGTCCCAAACCCAAATGTCCCAAGCCTATGTCATCGAAGTATCGGATCGCACCGCCGGCATCGTCGTCGGCGACAACCGCGGCTTCTGCTTCTTCTCCTCTGACCGCGCCTTTGACGGCCTCGACGGCGGCTATTTCGGCTCCGCGCGCGCCGCGGAGCGTGCGGTGAGGGCGCACTTGCAGCAGCGCCACGAGGTCCGGGGCCGTGCGACGCGCGGTTGAGGCCGGTTCTCAGGAGGCCGCGGCGAGTGGCGGCGAGACTACCTGCGGAGCCTCGGGCGCCTGCGTGGCAGTCGTTGCCAGCTGGAAGCGGATGCCGTGCAACGAGCAGGTCAGCGGGATGCCGCGGAAATCGTCATGGAAGGCGCGAATCCGACGCGCTAGCTCGCCGGCGCTGATGCCGGCAGGAAGCTCGCACATCTCGCGGTACATCCGCCGCGTGCTCTTGATTCCGCACCAGGCGATCTCCAATTCCGCCAGCGGCATGGGATCGCAGGCGAGATCGCGCGACATCCGCCAGAACAGATGGGCAAGCCGCACATAGGCGATCTGTTCGAGGCCGCGCACGCTGATCTTGTCGGGAATGATGAAGGACTCGACCCCGACGATCGGGCCGGAGTCGACGCGCGCGGCCATCACATGGGCCGTCGCGCCGAAGGTGCGGGCACCGTCATAGAGCGCGAAATGCGCCGGCGCCCAGCCGGGATATTGCGGCGGGCCGGGATGGAAATTGTAGGCGCCGTGGCCGAGCGCCGCCAGAATGTGCTCCGGCACGATGACGCTGGTGGTGAAGGCCAGCAGCCGGGCCTCGCGCAAGACCTCCGGCTCGATCGCGGCGAACTCGTCGGCCGTTACCGCGCAGCGGAACGACAGCGCTGGATTGTGCGCCTTCAACAGTTCGGTGAGCGCGAACTGCTGGTTGGCGGCACCGGTAAGAAGGATGATTGTCTTCATGATGTCGATGTCCTTCCCTTGCTCTGTCTTCCCGGCGTTCATCAACCGCGCTGCCCGGCCATCACGACGACGCTGCCGGCATCGCGGGACTGGCCCACGGTGCGGAACAGGTCGGCCGGCAGCGTCTGCCACGGCGCGATCTCGATAATGCGGTTGTTCGCGCTTTTCGCGGCCGATTTCGCCGCGCGGATATCGTCCTGCCAGGGGCAGAGTGCGAGCTCGAGCCGGCCGAACCCGCCGCAATCGGCCGCGAACGCGCCGGTGACCGCCTCGATGCTGGCAGCCATTTCGTGCGCGTCGCTGGTCGCGATATCGCGCATGATCACGGTGATCGCATCATTCGAGGCCGCCCGCGACCGGATCACGATCATGGCGTCACGGCCGCCGCTGCGGCTGGCGCGCCGCGCGGTCCGCATTGCGACGCCGAATTCGGCGTCCGGTCCAAGATCGCTGCTGTCGGTAGGCAGGTTGTGGACGATTGTGGTGTGGCGGGGCGTGCCGGCGTCTTCGGCCGGAGCGTGGTATGAGCGCGGCAGCCAGACGGTGTCGAGCGCCATCTGCGAGGATGTCAGGCTCCAGGCCTGGTCGAGCAAATAGCCTTCCCAGACCGCGGGATAGGCGCTCGCGATGTAATGCCAGTTGCGCAGCACGGCTTCGGCGGCGGACGAACGGCCGAGATAGAGGGTGCGCGCCGACATTTCCCACCGGTTCCATTTGTGGAGCGCGATGTCGCAATCAAGGTATGACGGCAGCAATGGCGGCTCGCTGAGGACTGCGTCGGCCTCGATGAAGAGCAGCGGTTCGCGGTGCTGTTCCCACATCCGCAGCATGAAGCCGGATTTCTCGGCTGCGCGCATGCGCTCGCCGTCTGCGGTGTCGATCGGTGCGATATCGCAGGCGATCCGGAATTCGGCCAGCTTGTCGCGGAGGGCGCGGGCACGATCGTCGCCGCAAGCGCGGGGATAGCAGGAGACCACGCGCAGCGATGCATCGGGTCGGGAGCCCTCCTCGGGAGCGATCGGGCGCCAATTGAGGCCGCCCCACCACATCTCGTGCGGGCCATCAGGGCTCGGCCCGATCGTTCCGAAGTCGGTCAGCTTGCTCTTCAGGAAGTCGAAGGCGGGATTCTCGCCGAAGGGGACGACGACCGCGCAGTCGGCGCGAAGCGACCGGTAAAGCATCTCGGCGGCGGGGCCGCTCGGCGGCTCGACGAGGATGATGACGCCATGGTCCCTCGCCGGCACCGAGCCGGCCTGATGGACGACCGCGGGTCCGAGCCGCTCCGACAGCCATGCGAGCCGCCGGCGCTGCGCCGCGCTCATCCGGATGCCGTTCGCCGCCAGCAATTGGTCGAAGTTCGTCTGCAAGCCGTCCGCTTGCGCCGTGTCAGCCGAAATCATGCCCGCACTACCCCTCGTTAACCTTCTACGTGCGGGGCGGCCGGATCAGGCGGACAAATCAGCTGTCGTTGTTCGTTGCGAGCGTGTCGTTGGCGCTGCGCCAGGTCAGTGTGGCCGAGGGGGCACCGATGCCGTCGCGGTCCGCGACCGCAAGGATGCGGTCGTGGTCGAGGGCGGTCAGCGCGACCGTGTAGATGGCGACGTCGTCTTCGAAGCCGTCGACCGGCATCAGCAGCATGCCGTCGTCACTGGTAGCAAGGAAGTGACGGCCGCGCCGTTCGAGGCCGGCATCGATGAGCCGTCCCGCGGCGATCGCTGTCACGTTCGAACTGTCGGCGGCTTTCGCGGCGCTCTCACCGTATTGGACCGTGATGCCGTGGAGCATCCCGTCGCGGGTGAGCTTGGCCAGCGGCAGCGCGATGGTCGCGATTGCCATCCGGCGCGACAGCGGTATCCGCAGGCGGAGGTCGCCGAGCCCGGTATGATAGACGCTGACCGCCTCCAGCGAGGCCTGGCCGTTCCGATCGAACAGACCGACCTGCAGCGTCCCGCACGGTGCTTCGCCGAACACATTCGCGGGCAGGCGATTGGCGCCGAACAGCGTGTAGAGATAGGCGTGCGACGGCGACAGGGTGGCAAAGCTGCCCGCCAGCCACATCGGGGGCGCCGGAGCCGTGCAGGCGGTCATGAGGCCGCCGGCGATGATGCAATCATTGATGAAGTCGGCATCGAGCAATGGCGCCAGCGCCTGGGTGCCGAGATTGACGTCATGCTTGATGCCGCCGAGCAACGCGAGCTCATCGTCGTCCGGCAGCAGCAGGAGGCGTCCCAGCACGGCGGCGGCCCAGCGCGCCGCGACCGCGGGGTCGGCATCGGGCTGCAATCCGTAGCGTGGTGCCAGCTCGCGGGCGCGCGAAACATAGGCCAGCGTTCCGGATTGCACCTCGGTCGCCAGCGCCAGCTGGGCGGCCGGGCGCTGCTCACCCTCGCGCAACACGTCACCGTCGCGATAATCCCGCGCCGATCCTTCCCTGGAACAGCACAGCTGCTCCAGCAATGCGACGTTGCGGATCAGCATGCGCTTGACGTGCGGCGTGACCATGCGATCCGAGATCAGGCCCTCCGCGGTGTCGTCATCGGCGATGTCGTCGAAGGCATCGTCAAGCGTCAGCAGATAGGCGCCGTGCAGGCGGATGCGGATGCCCTCGCGATCGAAGATGCGCCGCAGCGATTTCTGCACGCTTGCGGAATAGCCGAGGTCGACCAGGATCAGATCGGTGCAGCCGTCGAAATCCCCGATCTTCGCGCGAAGGTAGGTAAGCAGACGGGTCCGGACGCCGGCAGCGATATCGGTGATTTCGCGCGGGTCCATCAGATCGGGCAGGGCGTCGGCGAGTTCGCGGCCGCTCGCAATGCCGTCGGGATACTGCGCGAAGAACTTCATCACGGCGGGCGGCTGCACCTTGACGATGTCGACAAAGGTCGCCGCGTCGATCTTGACGACCCGGTTCAGCAGCTCACAGAGCGGTTCGAGCGTGTCAGCAGACCCGACCAGGCTGACGCGACGATTGATCTCGATATAGGCGCCGGTCTCGCCGTGGTTTGCCTGCCAGACCCGATACGGCAGCAGACCGTCGCGACCGAGGAATCCGACCGCAACGCGCGCGCCGTCGCGAGCAAGCGCAGTGCGCCGGGCGGCAATGAATGCATCGAACGCCGCCATCACGGGGCCGAGAACGGTCACGCCGAGGTCGAAAGCGGGAGCATGCTCCGCGCCCTTCGCCGTCACAGCGCGCCGAAGCGTGCGGGCGCCGCAATCGAGCCGCGACGGCTGATCGGGACACAGCAATTCGAAGATCGATGTCTCGCGTTGAAATTTGGAGGCCAATGCCGCGCCGGCCTGCGGGTAGTAGCGCGGACGGATGCCGTGACGGCGCGCGCCGTTGATATCGGCGGCGTGGTTGTCACCGACATGGAACGAGCTTGCCGCTTCGATGCCTTGCTCGGCAAGATAGGTCTTAAACAGCGCCTCACTCTTGCTACTGCCGTGATCGCAGGACGCATAGAGGAAATCCCAGCTCAGCCCGGGACTGCAGGAATGCAGCAGCTGCGCGAGCTGGTCGGTGCTCCAGTAGGTGTCGGAAATGAAGCCGACGCGAAAGCCGCCGCGCTTCATGTCCAGATATTGCTCGAGCATTTCGGGATTGACGCGGCACAGTTCGAGTTCGGTCCCGAACTCGATCTGTGCGAGATCGTGCAGCGCATCGCGGCTCAGGCCGAACAGCCTGAACGGAAAGTATTTGTAGATGTCGGCGATGCGCACTTCAGTTGAGCCGCACCGCTCCTGCGATACCTTGCGCGCTCGCGCCTCCGCCTGGATTCGATGCTGAACGAAACTGGCAGACATGTTCGGAAATTTTTCAGCAATGCATGAACGCTGAAAAACCCTTTCAAATACGCCATCCGGTGTCGTGCAGGCGCGCAACAGAAATGTATCGAAAACATCGAATGAACATGCAGAAACATTCTGCGCTCGACGCGTCGCGTCGACCGTCATGATCGTCATGCGCAAAATTCCCGCCAGTCCTCATGCGTTGAACGAGCGCATGAGACAAATCAGGCGCGACAGTTCAAAAAAGTTGATGCGGGATTCGAAAACGCACGCTTCGCGACTGACAGATTCAAAAAATCCGATAACGTCGAAACAGTGATTCGGAAAAAATTGCCTAGTCGCAATCGTCGAATGCAAGTTGGCGACCAACGGCGATGAATCACTCGCATGCTCCGCGCATGCATGCATGCATGCATGCATGCGTTCGCGTGGCGTTAGTTGGTGTGACAACAGCGTTTTCCGACGCGACGATCTCTTCCGCGGAAGTGCGAGGCGATGCTGAACGACTGCTCGAAACTCCGTCGAATTTTTCCCTGCGCCTCTGCGCAGCGGCAGCTTTTGCCGGGCGGTCGGCAAAAATATCCAGCTAAGCACTTGAAAAATAACGAAAAAAGTTCGCCTGATTTGCGAGGCGCCTCCGTTCAACGCTCAGAAGCCGCATGGAATGTGTGCCAGCGGCGTTGGTTGGAGAGCGGCGGATGAGTTACGCGCTTGATATGAGGGCACCGGCCGAAGCGGAGGCCACGCCGGCCGCGGTAGCGTCGGCCGAAGCGGCTGCTCCGTGGAGCAACGTCCCCACCGTTGCCGATGCGGGCCCACTCGACACCGTCGAGATCCACGACGAAGACAAGGAATTGCTCGACCGCCTTGCTGCCGGCGACGAAACGGCGTTTCGTGCTCTGGTCGAACGTCATATCGATCGCGCCTACGCGATCGCGCTGCGCATCGTCGGCAACGCCGCCGACGCCGAAGACGTCGTGCAGGACACGATGCTGAAGGTGTGGACGCATCGCGGCCGTTGGCAGCATGGCCGCGCCAAGTTTTCGACCTGGCTCTATCGCGTCGTCAGCAACCGCTGCATCGATCTGCGCCGCAAGCCGCGCACCGAGAATGTCGATGTCGTGCCCGAGGTCGCCGACACTCAGCTTGATGCCTCCGCCGTCATCGAGCGCAACGAGATCGGCAATCTGCTGGAGGTCGCGATGCAGCGGCTGCCCGAGCAGCAGCGCGTCGCGGTGATCCTGTCCTATCATGAGAACATGAGCAACGGCGAGATCGCCGAGGTCATGGACACGACTGTGGCCGCGGTGGAGTCGCTGTTGAAGCGAGGACGGCAGCAGCTGCGCGAGATGCTGAAACGGCACGAGCGCGACCTGCGCGGCGCGTTTACCGACTGCTAACCATAAATTCCGGCTTCTGAAGATTTTGCGCCTGACCACCGGCGGCCGACCCGTTTGATCGGGCGGACGGGGGCTGGATCCGCGTCACCTCTCTATTTCACGATGCGGCATGCCATGCCCCATCAGCACAGGAGCTACTCATGCCGGCAATCTCCACCAACACCGCCGCGAACTCCGCGGTCCGTTACCTCAACATCAACTCGCAGCAGGAAACCAGCGCGCTGTCGAAGCTGTCGAGCGGCTCGCGCATCACCTCCGCCTCCGACGACGCGGCCGGCCTTGCGATCTCGACCCGCATCTCCTCCGACATCACGACGCTGCAGCAGGCCGCCACCAACGCGGCGCAGGCGACCTCGATCCTGCAGACGGCCGACGGCGGCGCCTCCAACATCTCGGACATCCTGGCCCGCATGAAGTCACTGGCTTCCGAGTCCGCCTCGGGCACCGTGGCGGATTCCAGCCGCGCCTACATCAATTCGGAATTCACACAGCTCAAGGGCGAAATCGACTCGATCGCCAGTGGCACCCGCTACAGCAGCCAGAGCTTGCTCGACGGTTCGAGCGTGTTCTCCTCCGGCGTCTCTGTGCTGGTCGGTTCGACCTCGGCCGACACCATCACGATCACGCTGACGAGCCTCACGGCCTCGTCGCTGTCCGTGACGTCGCTCGACGTCTCCAGCCTGTCGAGCGCCACCAGCGCGATGACGGCTCTCGACACCGCGATCGACAAGGTTTCGTCCGCACGTGCCGAGATCGGTGCTCAGGAATCCCGCTTCAACTTCAGCGCCGACTCGATCTCGACCCAGACCCAGAACCTGCAATCGGCCAACTCGGCGATCAAGGACGTCGATATCGCCTCCGAGCAGGCGACGCTGTCCTCGGCCGAGGTGAAGACCCAGGCCGCGGTTTCGGCGGAAACCGCGGCGAACCAGATGCCGCAGTACCTGCTGAAGCTGCTCGGCTAATTCGAAAGACCGGTCGGGCCGGCATGATGCCGGCCCGATTCCTATCGCGGCGGAAGTGTCGACATGACGGTTAGCAGCGCCACCTCGAGCACATCGGGCACCACGTCGACCAGTTCTGCCAGTACGGTGACAACGACCGGCACGACCAATTCGACCAGCATCGATTGGGATGCCCTGATCGAGGCCGAGGTCAATGCCAAGCTCACAGCGGCGACCTCGATCACCACGACGATCACCGCGAACCAGGCCAAGATCACCGCCTACCAATCCCTCCAGACCGAGCTGTCCACGCTGGCCACGGGTCTGTCGTCGCTCAGCACCTCGATCATCAATTCGATTGCCACCAACGCGTTCGCCACGCGGGCGGCGACGATCTCGTCCACCGGTGACGTCAGCGCCTCGTCGGCGCTCAACATGAGCGTCAACAGCGGCTCGGCGACCGGCGATCACACGCTCCAGATCACCCAGCTCGCGACCGCGCAGAAGGTGATCGGTGCCTCACAGTCGAGCAGCTCGACGGCGCTGGGCCTGTCCGGCACTTTTTCGCTCGGCCTGTCCGGCGGCACCAGCACGGCGATCTCGATCACCAGCGGCATGTCGATGCAGGATGTCGTCGACACCATCAACGCCCAGACCTCGACCACCAACGTCCAGGCCTCGATCGTCCAGGTGTCGAGCGGGTCCTATGAGATGGTGCTGACGGGGACACAGGACGCCGCCGACATCACCTATTCGTCGACGTCGGGCGACGACATCCTGAACAAGCTCGGCGTCACCGACACGTCCGGAGCGTTCACCGACGTGCTGCAGAAGTCGCAGTCCGCGGAGTTCACCCTCGACGGCATCGCGCTCACGCGGAACACCAACGACATTTCCGACGTCCTGTCCGGCGTCACGTTCGACCTGCTGCAGCCGACGCCGAGCGGCACCAGCCTGAACATCAGCATCGAGACCGACACCAGCCAGATCACGTCCGCGCTGCAGACCTTCGTCACCAACTACAACGCATTTCGCGACCAGGTGATCGCGCAGTCGGCGCAGAACTCCGACGGCACGGCCGCATCAAGCGCGGTGCTGTTCGGCGACAGCACGATGCGCGATATCATGACGCGGCTGCAGCAGGTGCTCAGCGGGACGGTCGGCGGCATGACGATGGCCGATCTCGGCCTGTCCTTCAACGAGAACAACGAGCTCCAGTTCGATACCGGCACGCTGTCGACGGTGCTGACGCAAAATCTCGCCGGCGTCACCCAATTGCTGTCGGCGCAGACCAACACTTCCTCCAGCCAGCTCAGTGTGGTCAATACCGGCACATCGCCGCAATCCTTCACGCTCGACCTCACGGTGGACTCCACCGGTATGCTGACCGGAGCCTCGGTCGGCGGCGACAGCTCCGGCTTTTCGGTGGTCGGTAACACCATCATCGGCAATTCGGGCACGATCTACGCTGGCATGGCCTTCACCTATACGGGCTCGACCTCGCAGTCGATCACGGTGACATCGTCGTCCGGCCTCGCGACGCAACTCTACCAGCTCGCGCACACCAGTTCCGGCACCAGCGGTCAGCTGCAGACGCTGATCACCAACTTGCAGTCGCGCGATACCGACCTGCAGTCCCAGGTCAGCGACATTCAGAGCAATGCTGCGACGTTCAAGGCCCAGCTGCAGGTTCAATACGCCAATTACCAGGCGGCCATCGAAAGCGCGAACAACACGCTGGGCTACCTGAAAGCACTCCTAGACGCATCATCGAGTAACTAATGACCCAGAACGCGACCGCCTACCAAGCCAACAATGCCTATCGATCCGCCGCGGTGGCGGTGCCGCCGTTGAAGGCGGTCGTGATGCTGTGCGACGGCGCGATCACGCTGTTGCAGAAGGCGCTGGACGCGCACGAGGCGAAACGATTCGAGGAAGGGCACATCTATCTGACGCGGGCGACCGCGATCCTGCGCGGGCTGAGCCACAATCTCGACTTCACCCGCGGCGGCGCGATGGCCGATCGTCTCTACCGCACCTATAACGCCCTGATCATGGCGTGCCTGCGCTCCTATGGCCGGCCGCAGGCCAGGGACAATTTCCGGCGCATCATCGCAAGCCTGGTGGAATTGCGCGACGCCTGGAAGTTCGTCGAGGCGACCGCCGGCAAGGCCGCCAAGGCCAGGGCACTCGACAGGACGCTCGAATCAGCCGCCGGCCGCTGAGCCCGGAGAGAGCCGCGAATCACCCGGCGAGGGCGTTTAGCCGGCGCAGCAGGGGCTTGGGCGGCGCCCTGGTTGAGGAAAATAGCCGCCCGGCGAGCACCATGCTGGACCTGACGCGACAGCGGCGGAAATTGATTTCCGCCATCCCGCGAATGCTTTATGACAGCCTTGGCGACGAGGCTGGATCTGCGCGCGCGATGGATGTTGCGACATTCGAAGACCTGATCGACCGGCTGGGGGAGGATCTGTCCCGCTGGCCCGACGATCAACGTCTTGCCGCCGTCCAGCTCCTTGCATCCTCGGCTGAGGCGCGGACACTCTACGAGGAGGCGGGAGCGGTACGCCGCGCGCTCGCGGCGCCGCCGGTTCGCGCACCCAAGGGCCTTGCCGACCGCATCGTGACCGCGGCGGCGAAATTGCCCCAGAAGCCTATTTCGGGGCCGGTCCCGGCTGACGATCAGCCGAACGATGCACAACCACCGGGCCGATCCGCACCGCAAGGCAAGGTGCTGCCGGCGCTGCTGCTGGCCCTCTGCCTGTTGCCCGCATTGACGCCGCCGGCGTTGATGCTCGGCGAGCCGGATCTGCCGATCAGCCTCTCGCTCTAAGACGTTCCGCATTGCCATTGCAGCTGTCCGCGTGCTTTCGCGGCGAGATGCTTGCGCACGCCTGCGAGCCACGAATCCGCAACGGACACGGCAAATTCTGCCGCTTCATCAGGTGATTCCGGGTGGATGAATTCGCGCCTGAAATCGGCGCGTCATCCGTTTTATCTGCGAACGACATCACGACCCCAATGTTCCACCGCGTTCCGTCGCGCATTCCGCGGCGAAGAGAGCCTTGTCATGACCGTCTCCTCGGCAACCTCTGCTGCAACCTCCACCACGTCGAGCTCGTCGTCGAGCGCGTCGATGGGGATGAGCTCGACCGATTTCCTCAACCTTCTCGTCAGCGAGCTGCAAAACCAGGATCCGCTGAACGCCACCAGCACGACCGACTTCATCAACCAGCTCACCTCCTACGCCAACTTCACCGAGCAGCAGTCGACCAACGCCAGCATGACGTCGCTGGCGAGCTCGTTCTCGAGTCTCGTGACGCTCAACTCGGTCAACTATATCGGCCACACCGTCGAGGCGAAGACGAACACGGCCGAGCTGACCAACGGGTCGGCTACCTTCGGTTACACGCTCACCTCGGCCGCGTCCAACGTCGCGATTACGATCCAGGACTCCTCGGGCAATACGGTGTGGAGCGGCAAGGGGACCGGAAACGCCGGCTCCAACAGCTTCACCTGGAACGGCCAGACCTCCGACGGCACCCAGCTCAAGGACGGCGGCCAGTACACGATTCAGGTCACTGCGACCGACTCCGCCGGAAACTCGCTACTCAGCTACACCACGATGACGGGAACGGTGACCGGCATCGATGCCTCCGGCTCGACGCCCTCGCTGCTCGTGAACGGTGTGCCCGTCAGCGCCGCCAACATCATCGGCGTCACGTCCTGATTGCTACCGGAGTAATATCATGAGTCTCACTGGTGCTCTTTCCTCGGCGATCTCGGCGCTCAATGCGCAGAGCCAGTCGCTGGCAATGATTTCCGACAACATTTCCAACGCCGATACCACGGGCTACAAGACCACGTCGGCGATGTTCCAGGATCTGGTGACCGCGTCGAACAGCGCCACCTCATATACGTCCGGCGGCGTCACGGTGTCCGGCCGCGCCAACATCACCCAGCAGGGCTTGCTGTCCGCGACCACCAACGCCACCGACGTCGCGATCCAGGGCAGCGGCTTCTTCGTCACCACCAACGCGACGTCCGGCGGCACCACCTCTTATACACGCAACGGCGCGTTCACCACCGACAATCTGGGCTACCTCGTCAACAACGGCAACTACCTCGAGGGCTGGCGCACCGACGCTGACGGCAACATCATCGGCAATGCCTCCGCCGCGAGCCTCGGGCCAATCAACACGCAGGTTGCCTCCACCAGCGGCAGCGCCACCACCAAGACCACGGTCGCGGCGAACCTGCCGGCCGATGCCGCCGTCGGTGCGACCTTCAATAGCTCGATGACGGTCTACGATTCGCTTGGCACGGCAAGCACGATCCAGATCGACTGGAAAAAGACCGCCGACAACAGCTGGCAGGCCAGTTTCGAAACGCCAAAGCTCGCGTCGGACTCCACGACAGACAGTGCCAACGCGATCACCGATACGGTAGATATCACCTTCAACAGCGACGGCTCGCTCGCCTCGACCAGCCCGAGCCCTCCCGTCATCTCGGTGACGGGTTGGAAGGATGGGGCGGCCGACAGTTCTGCCGCGAACGGCACGGCCATCACGCTCAATCTCGGTACGGCCGGCAAGACCGACGGCCTGACGCAGTATTCATCGGGTGAGACCACGCCAGCGGTCGATCTCACCAGCATCACGTCGGACGGTCTGCCCTATGGCAAGCTGAGCAGCATTTCGATCGGCAAGGGCGGCGTGGTCGACGCGACCTACTCCAACGGGCAGACGATCGCGATCTACAAGATTGCGGTCGCGACCTTCAGCGACCCCAACGGATTGAGCGCGGCCAGCGACGGCATGTACTCCGCGACGGCCGCCTCCGGCAACGCCACGCTGCAGACCTCGGGCACCAATGGTGCCGGCACGATCTACGGCAGCGAACTGGAGTCGAGCACCACCGACACCAGCGGCCAGTTCTCCAACATGATCTCGGCGCAGCAGGCCTATTCGGCGGCGTCGCAGGTGATCACCACCGTCGACAAGATGTTCGATACGCTGATCTCGGCGGTGTCGCGATGATGACCGAAAAGAAAAATGACCGCTTGCTGGTCAGGCTTCAGCGGCTGAAGGCGAGGGCCGCTTCGGTCCGGCCGGACGATCGGGCGCAGCTCCGTGCGTTGCTCGACGATGTCGGAACGTTGCGGGATCAGTTGATGCGCGAATGCGCGCGGCTCGACCAGGAACTCAACCGGGCCGCGGTCCGGGTAACGGCAATCACCGCGTACGGGCGCAGCGCACAATCGGTTCGCGCCCTGCGTCGCGGACACTAGCTTGAACGGGAGCGATGACATGACACCGGAACGCAACATCAAGATCAATCCCGCGGGCAATGACGAGCGCGCAAGGTCGTTGATCGCGCTGATCGACAATCTGATCGCGATCGTGAACGAGGAGAATGTCGAGCTCGCCAAGGGCTTGCCGGCCTCGCGGTTGAAGGAGGTCGACGAGAAGCACCGCCTTGCCACCCTGTTCGAGCAGTGTGTGGCGGAGGCGGTCGGCAAGACGGCAAATCTCCACGTTCAGGATCGCGTGCTGCGCGAGCAGCTGATGGACCGGATCCTGAAGCTGCGCATGGCGATGGACGAGAACGTGATGCGGCTGCGCGCGGCGATCGATGCCAGCAATCGCAGGATCGAGGCCATCATGCAGGCGATCCGCGAGCAGATCGCCAACGTATCGCCTTATGGCGCCGGCGGCCGTCGCGTCACGCCGGCGATGTCCTACGGCACCAATGTGCGGGCCTGATCGGGCCGACGCCGGAGGGAGTGGGTCGTGTCGTCGCTCGATATTGCACGAAGCATCGCATTCAGCGGGCTGTCAGCCACGCAGGTGCAGATCAGCGTAGCCTCGGCCAATATTTCCAATGCCGACACCAAGGGCTATACCGAGAAGACCGCCAACCAGAGCAGCAGCGTCACCTCCGGTGTCGGTACCGGCGTCACGATCACAGGGATCAGCAGCGCGGTCGACAAGCTGCTCCTGAAGTCGCTGGTCGGGGCCGATTCCGATCTCGGCGCCGCCGACACCACCAACAGCTTTCTGACCGAGCTCCAGCAGCTCTATGGCAGCACATCGAGCTCGGACAGCTCCACGACGGGCACCTCGCTGGCCAACACGATCGCGGCATTCGAGTCGGCGTTGTCGTCGCTGGCGAGCACGCCGAGCAGTGCGTCGCTGCAATCGAACGCCGTCAGCGCGCTTGCGGCGGTGACGACGCAATTGCAGCAGACCTCGAGCGGCATCCAGACGCTGCGCTCCAATGCCGACCAGGACATCGCATCGTCGGTTACCGACATCAATTCCGACCTGCAGCAGATCTCCGACCTCAACAAGCAGATCAGGCAGCAGGCGGCAGCCGGGCAGTCGACGGCCGATCTGGAGGACCAGCGCAACAGCGCGCTGCAGGATCTCGCGTCGATGATGAATGTGAGCTACTTCACCACGTCGAGCGGCGATCTGCAGGTCTATACTGGCTCGGGGCAGGCGCTGGTCGATAGCACGGCGCATCCGCTGAGCTATACGGCGCTGCCCAGCGTCACGGCGTCGACGACGTATAGCGCGGGATCGTCGAGCGGTTTCAGCGGTATCACCGTCAACGGGGTCGACATCACCTCGCAGATCTCCTCAGGCAAGGTCAGTGCGCTGATCACGCTGCGCGACCAGACGCTGCCGGCGGCGCAGTCGCAGCTCGACGAGTTGGCTCAGCAATTGACCGCGACCGTCAACGCTGTGTCCAACCAGGGCACATCGGTGCCGCCGCCGGCCAGCCTGACCGGAACTGCCCCCGTGAGCAGCACGACACCGTTCTCGGCAACCGGCACGGTGCGCATCGCGGTTGCGGACAAGAGCGGCAACCTGGTGTCGTACCAAGACCTCGATCTGTCATCCTACGCCACGGTCGGTGATCTCGCCACTGCGATCAACGGTATCTCGGGGCTGTCAGCTTCGGTCGATGCCAATGGACACTTGTCGATCTCGGCGACCACATCCGGCAACGGCGTTGCGATCAACGAGATGACGAGCTCGGTCGGCAGTTCGAGTGAGGGCTTTTCGGATTACTTCGGGTTCAACGACCTGATCACAGGGACCGGCGCGTCCGACATCGCCGTTCGCAGCGACATTCTGAACGGCACGGCGGCGCTGCCGACGGCGACGCTCGATGCGTCGTCCACGCTGACGGCCGGAAACTCGGTGCTGTCGCCGGGCTCGGCGACGGTGGTGAACGCGCTCTCGAGCGCGCTGACGGGGTCGACCAATTTCGGCATGGCCGGCGGCCTCGGCGCGACCACCGGCTCTTTTACGGACTACGCGGCCGCCATCGTTGCTAACGTCGCCGGCAAGGCGACCCAGGCATCGGCGGCCTATACCGCAAAGCAGACGGCGCAGGCGACCTATGCGAATTCGCTGTCGTCGCAGTCCGGCGTCAACATTGACGAGGAATCCGCAAATCTGAGTGCGTTGCAGAACAAATATGCTGCCGCGTCCCAGATCATTACCGCCATCAACGCCATGTTTTCGGCGCTGATGACCGCGATGAGCGCCAGCTGAGCCCGAGGCCGTCGTCATGATGATGCGTGTTGCCACCTTTGCACAGTCGGACCAGATGATCTCAAACGCGCTGCGGGTTCAGGCGGTGATGGCCAACGAGCAGGTGCAGGAGTCCTCCGGGCTGCAGTCCGAGGATTTCGGCGGCTACGGTTCCGGCGCCGGACGCGTCATCAATTTGCAGGTGTCGGTGACGCGCGCGCAGTCCTATATCGATGCCAGCCAACTCGCCGACAACAAGGTGCAGGTGATGTATTCGGCGGTCGGCTCGGTGACCGACATCATCACGCAGCTGCGGACCCAGCTCAGCGCAGCCACCACCGGCAGCAGCACGGCGACGGCATCGGTGATCAACTATGCCCAGCAGGCCATGGCGCAGATGCAGGGGCTGCTCAACACCCAGTATGACGGCGAATATGTCTTCAGCGGCGCCCGCACCGACACTGCGCCGGCGGACCTGTCGAGCTTTGGGACCGGCACCGGATCGCTGACGACATCAGACACCAGCTACTACAAGGGCGACAGCGAGATCGCGTCCGTGCGGGTGTCGGACAGCCAGTCGATCTCCTACGGCATTACCGCCGACAATCCGGCGTTCGAGCAGGTGATGCGGCTCTTGAAATTCGTCGGCAACAACTCGAATTTGTCGTCAAGCGATGTCTCTCAGGCGCTCGACCTCGCCAGCAATGCGCTGGATGCCACCTCCACGGTGCAGGCAAAGCTGTCGACCGCGGCGTCGCAGATCGAGACCGCCAGCACGAACCAGAGTGACTATCAGAATTTTGCGAAGACCCTGTCGACGGACCTCACCAGCGTCGACGTTGCGGCCGTGACGGCGCAGCTTTCTACCTATCAGGCGCAGCTGACGGCGTCCTATTCGGCGATCTCCAAGATCCAGAGCATGAATCTGGCGAGCTATTTGCGATAGCTATCGCCGGCATCACCGGTTCAGGATCTTCAGCCAGACATCGCCGAGGATGATCGGCTCCCGCGGCGGAAGCCAGGTGAGGCCGGCGGTCTTGCCGAGCTCCGCGATGGTGCCCTTGGCCTGCAGATCGGCGAGGACCTTGTTGACGGATTCCAGCAGCGCCTTGTCGGTGTCGAGCGCAACGTAACCGCGGTTGGCGCCGATCGGATAATAGTAGCCCGAGGCCGTGATCCTGGTGTCCGGATGTTCAGCGCGGTAGGCGTCGAAGCGGCGCAGGTCGAGCAGCGTGGCGTCGAATTCGCCGCGTTCCAGCTCTCCGAGCAGGTCGCTGCGCCCCGGAACGAGGTGCGTGATGTCGTCGATCAGCCTTCCCTTGTCGAAGGTCATCAGAATGGCATCGCCCAGCGTGCCGCTTTCGATCGTCAGGCGAAGGCCGGCGAGATCGCCGATATCGGTGATCTTGCGCTCCTTGATCTTGGCCTTGGGACCGAGGACGACGGTCATCGGCGAATAGATGTAGGGTTGGCTTGGCGCCAGCACCCCGATCGGGATCCGCCGGCGGCGATCCTCGCGGGTGGCGCCGTCGAAGTCCGGCAGCTTGGCCGTCGTGACGCCGGGCGCCTTCAGCGAGTCCGTGGTAAGCGCGTAGCCGCCGACCAGCGAGCAGCGCCCGTCCGACAGCAGCGCATTGGCTTCGAGCGCGGGGCTCGAATCTTCATCGAGCTTGCTCTCGAACCACTGGATCTTGAGCGGCCGTCCAAGCCGCTCGGCAATGGCCTGCGCGAGCGCGACGTCGAAGCCGGCATCCGGTTTGCCGCGATGATGCGCCGACAGCGGCGGCAGATCCTCGTCGAGGCATACCTTGAGCGGGTCGTCGGCAGCGTGTGCTGCCGCCGACATGGCAAGAAGCAGGGCTGACGCCGCGGCCGCGAGGAGGGCCCTCATGGGGTCCTCCGGCTCGACACGAAGGCCCAGACGTCGGCGATCTCCTGCTCGTTCAGGATGTCGACCCAGGGCGGCATCTTGCCGTTCTTGCCTTGCTTCACGGTGGTCACGAAGCGCGTCTTGTCGTCGGGAAACGCGCGCAAGTCCGGCGTGATGGTGCCGGAGTTGACCATGTTGGGCCCATGGCAATGCGAGCAGTTCTTGGCGTAGGTGACCTTGCCCTGGTCGACCTGACCCTGAAGGTCGATTGCGGTGGTTTGCTGTGCGGCAGCCGGGATCAACATGATCAAGGCTGTCGCGACGGCGGCGAAGATCGCCGCCGTCAACAGGGTTACTCGTTCAGTCACGTGTGCTCCGCGCTCAGTTCTTGACCGCGAAAACCCACAGCGAGCCGCCGGGTGGGACCTTGGCAAGCCGCTCGTCGCCCGAGAACAGCGAATAGACGCCGCCATAGCCGGAGGTAACGGCGACATACTGCACGCCATCCTGCTGCCAGGTGACGGGTTGTCCTTCGATGCCCGAGCCGGTCTGGAACTGCCAGAGCTTCTTGCCGGTATCGGCATCGAACGCCTCGAACTCGCCGGTCAGCTGACCGGAGAACACCACGCCGCCGCCGGTGGAGAGCACGCCGGAGAAGCGCGGAATATCGCTCGGCGCTTCCCACTTCGCCTTGCCGGTCATCGGATCGATCGCCTTCAGGTGGCCGCGCGGTCCGGTGCCCCATTCCCAGGGATCGGTGAGATCCATGCCGAGATACCATTCGCCCTGCTTGAACGTCACCGGCTCGGCCTTGTACTTGCCGCCGAAGGCGAGCGTGTTGGCGTAGGCGAGGCCGGTCTGCGGATTGAACGACATCGGCTCCCAGTTCTTGCCGCCGAGGATCGACGGGTAGACCGTGACCTTCTTGCCTTCACGCGCATCCTTGGTGATGTCGGTCTCGATCGGCCGTCCGGTCTTCATGTCGATGCCGGTGGCCCAGTTGACGTTCACATAGGGATTGGCCGCGAGCAGCTTCCCGTTGGTGCGATCGAGCACGTAGAAGAAGCCGTTGCGGTTGGCGTCCATCAGCACCTTGGTCGGCTTGCCCTCGACGTTCATGTCGGCGAGTACCATCTCGGCCACCGAGTCGTAGTCGAACGGATTGTTCGGCGAGAACTGGTAGTGCCACTTGATCTTGCCGGTCTTCGGATCGAGCGCCAGCACCGAGCAGGTGTAGAGGTTGTCGCCGGGACGCACCGCCGAATTGAACGGTCCGGGATTGCCGATGCCCCAATACACCGTGTTCAGTTCGGGATCGTAGGAGCCGGTGATCCAGGTCGAGCCGCCGCCGAGCTTCCAGGTGTCGCCCTTCCAGGTGTCGCCACCGGGCTCGTCCGGGGTCGGGATCGAGTAGGTCCGCCAGAGCTTCTTGCCGGTTGCCGGATCCCAGCCATCGATGAAGCCGCGGGTGCCGAATTCGGCGCCCGAGATGCCGGTGATCACGACGCCGTCGGCGACCAGCGGGGCCACCGTCATCGAGTAGCCTTCCTTGATATCCGCAGCCTTCTGGCGCCACAGCTCCTTGCCGGTCTTGGCATCGAGCGCGATCACATTGGCGTCGAGCGTGGTGCGGAACACCTTGCCGTCATAGAGAGCAGCACCGCGATTGATGATGCCGCAGCAAACGATACGCGGCGTCTCGGCGGGATACTCGACCTTGGTCTTCCAGATCTGCTTGCCGGATTTGGCGTCGATCGCGATCGTGGCGTTGTGCGTGGTGACGAAAATGACGCCCTGGTAGACGAGCGGCTGCGATTCCTCGCTGCGGTCGTCGTTCAAACTGTAATTCCAGACCGGCACCAGATTTTTGACGGTGTCCTTGTTGATCTGGTTCAGCGTCGAGAAGCGCTGAAGATTGTAGCCCATTCCATAATTGAGAACGTTCGATGTATCAGTCGCACCCTTGACCAACTGCTCGCTGGTCTGGGCGCTTGCCCCATAGGATGCAAGAATTACGAGGCTCGCGGCCAGCGCAATACGTCTCATCATATCCTCCCAATGAACCTTTTTCTGCACGCCTATTCCTGACGTTGCGGACGGAACCATCCGCCTGAAACCAAAACGGGTCAATACGAAAACGTGAACGAGCGCCCGCTAACCGCGCGAGGCCGGTCGAAGGCGTCAGGTTTTGGCAAACGCGTCCGTGGCTTACCGTCGCGTGGAATACGCTACACCAGTGCAGCCCGCCGTTATGCCGCAGCGCGAACGGTCAGCTTGACGGCGTAGGGGGACAGACACTCGGCCGCGGTTTCGCGCCCCGCTTGTCCGGCGGCACGTTGCAATTATCGATACGCTGCTCGTCGGTCCATTTGCGGCCGAGCCGCTCCTTGCCGGTGAGCACGCGCTGCTGGACCGCCTCCGCCGATGGGGCAGGGTGCCGGGTCTGCGCGGACACGGGCGCGATCAGACCGAATGCAACGAGGCAGCCCAATGCGTTCTTGCAAATGCCGGTCATGGGTCACCTCGCTCGTTGTGGTGCAATCGAGAGCGCCACAGATGGCCTGTGAGGCAATCGCTTTCCACCCGAATTCCGACAGGATTTCGCCGCGTACACGAACCGTGGGAAGCTCCGCTGAAGAAGCTGCTATGGTAGGGTCCGATCGCAGGCGCTCCGTGTCTTCGCCGGAGCGGCACTTACGGGAGACGAACGATGATTTCGCGCCGATCGCTTGCGCTGAGTTTGGCTATGGTTGTCCTGTCAGGTCCCGCGTTGGCCGCATCGGGCGGCCGCAGTGCGCTCAGGATGCTCGACCCCGATAATGACGGCACGGTCGACCTTGCCGAAGCCAAGAAGGCTGCCGCCGACCTGTTCGCGAAGCTTGATCCCGACCATGACGGCACGCTCGACGCGCGCGAATTGCGCGGACGGCTGACCGCGAAAGAACTGGCCGCTGCCGATCCGGATCACGACGGCACCCTGACGCTCGACGAATACCTTGCGGTCGTCGAGCAGCGCTTCAAGGCCGCCGATCCCGACAATGACGGAACGCTGGACGCGAAAGAGTTGAAGTCGCGTGCCGGCCGGGCCCTGCTGCGCCTGCTCAAATAGCTTACGAGCCGGTGAACTTTGCCGGGGCGGATTGCCGGATATTGACGCAGGATTCCGCGCATAACAAAAAAAGTTGCGATTTCGCTCTTGGGCAAGACGCGGCTGGATGAATCGGGTCTCCTTACCCGCGCGTCGCCGCCCGGCAGCCGGAAAATGCCCGACAGATCAGTGTCGGAGTTCCCGACGCCGGGTAGACGTCAGCGAACCGTCGTCCGCTTCGGCATGTCCAGCAGCGAAGTCGGGTCCTTACCCGGCCGGCTTGCGCCCTGGAAAAGGCAGCCCTAGCTTGCCGCGCGGCGCGAGGCTTGCGCCAACTTATGACTTGGGAGAAGGAAATGGCCTGGAAAACACCGAAGATCGTCGAAGTGCCGGTGGGCATGGAAATCAACATGTACGCCTGCGCAGCGCGCAAATAATCTTAAGACAAGTAACGCGAGACAGCCTGCCCGGCTCGTGCAGCGCGCTGCATCGAGCCGGGCAGGCGTCTTTTGTGGAAAGTGTCTTTCGCGGGCCCTGATGCGGCCGCTCGGACAGCTTCCCTCATACCCTTCCCACAAGACCTTGAGACCGACACCACCTGCGCGATTGGCGGGCCTTGCTGCTTTGTCCTACAGTGTGGCCTGAGGCGGTGGTGCGGGGACGATGAATCCAAAGATCAAGACCGGGCGTTGGGCGGGGATGCTGTGCGCGGTGGTTGCCGGCATCGCGGCGGTGCTGCCGCCTCGCGCCTATGCCGAGGACTTTGATACCGAGCACATCTTCGGCTTCATGATCGGCTCCGACGTGGGCAATGTCGGCGAGCGTGAATTCCAGAGCCAGACCACCGGGCGCTTCGCCAAGGACGGCGGCCGGTATCGCACGCTCAATCAGGAAATGGAGCTCGAGCTCGTGCCCGCGCCGAATTTTCGCGTCGAGCTCGGAACGTCATTCAGCGCATACGACATCAGCCGCGTTCCCGGTCTTGACGATCGGCGCCAGCTGTCGTGGCAGAGCGTCTCGGTCGATTTCCGCTATCGCTTTCTGAATCGCGAGGCGGCACCTTTTGGCATGACGGTCGCGCTGGAGACGCGAGCCGATCGCGTCGACGAGACGACGGCCGCGGCGGTCCGCAGTTATGGCACCGAACTCACGGTCGCGTTCGACCGCGAGGTGATCCCGAATTTTGTCATCGCGGCCCTTAACCTAAGCTATGAGCCGGAATGGACGCGCACGCCGCGCACCGGCGCTGCGGATCAGGATGCAACCATCGGTGCGGCATTCGGCCTGATGGCCAGGGTTAAGCCGGATATCCTGATCGGCGGCGAAGCGCGCTATTTCAGGAAGTATGAAGGAATCGGCCTGGATGAACTGTCAGGGCAGGCGCTGTTCATCGGGCCCACCGCCTATTTCCAGCTCTCCGAACGTTCACGCCTGACCGCGACCTGGAGCGTCCAGGCCTGGGGGCAGCGGGCCGGGAGCAACGCTGCCCTCGACCTCGTCAATTTCGAGCGCCACCAGGCGCGGCTGGTGTACGGTTTGAACTTCTAGAGCGTGAAGCCTCTGGCACCGGGTTCCCCAACTTTTCACGGGGCTGTGAAACCCGGACTTGGCGGATTACGTATTTCGTCGTGTTATCTATTGCATGAGCACGCTTGGGGATCGCGCATGAACCCGATTGATCTGATCGTCACTGTATGTGCCGTGCTGTCGCCCGCCACCTGCGAGGAGCAGCATCTGGTGTTCAACTGGAACGGCTCGCTGCAGCAATGCGCCATGGCCGCGCCGCCTTACATCGCGCGATGGGTCGGCGAACATCCGAAATGGACTGCGGTGCGCTGGCGTTGCGAATATCCGCACAGCAACGATCGGGCCGGCGCGGGCGGCGAGCCGCCGGCGGGTTAGCCTTCCTATTTGTTGCAGTCCTTCAGGTCCTTGTCGGATACCGAAAACACCGCGTCGGCCTTGATCTCGATGTCGCGAACGAAGCACTGCCTGGCGCCGCTGTAGCCGACCTTGGCGTCGTAGCGACCGGGTTCGACGCCGGTGATCCGCAGCCGCTCGTCGTGGTCGACCTCCTTGTCCTTGTCGTTGAGCGTCTGGTTGGGACCCCACTCGTTCTTGCCTGCCGGCGACAGCTCAAAGCTCGAAATCGTGGCGCTGGTCAGATTCCACAGCCGAATGCCTTTGCCCTTGCTTTGGGCGAGCACTGTCGCCGGCAGCACAAGCAACGCAACACCAACAGCGATCAACGCGCGCGACATCCAGCCTCTCCCTTATGCTTCGTCCAAGGATGACGGCGTCTCACATATTTGCAAGGTCCAACTGTGAGAGTTGCCGCTTGATTTCGTCGATCTCGGGCTCGCCGCGCGTCGCGCGTGGTGCGGCAATGGTCTCGACGTGAAGGATTCGGGCCGGCCGCGACGACAGGAAGAACAGGCGATCGCCGAGGCGAACGGCGTCGTCGAGATCGTGGGTGACGAGCAAGGTCATCATTTTCCGGCTGGCCACCAGCGTCGCGACCTGGTCGCGCAGCCGTCCCGCGAGCGCATTGTCGAGCGAGGCCAGCGGCTCATCGAGGATCAGGAAATCGGGCTCGATGGCGAAGGCGCGGGCCAGCGCGACGCGGCGGGCGAGGCCGAGTGACAGCTCCGCGGGAAAATGGTTGCGGTGCGCGCCCAGTTCGAGCACCTCGAACAGCGCAGAGAGCGTGCTGTCGCCGACATGCGGCGCGGCCAGCCGCACATTCTCCTCGACCGTGCGCCAGGGCAACAGCCGCGGCTCCTGGAAGACCATGCCAAGGCGCATGCCCGGCGATCGCGTGACATGGCCCTGGTAGTTGCCGTCGAGCCCGGCGAGGATCCGGAGCAGGGTGCTCTTGCCGCAGCCTGACGGGCCGAACAGCACGCCGACCTCGCCAGCGTTCAACGTGAAGGTGACGTTGTCGAGCACGTCGTGCCGCTTCCCGGCCGCGCTCTCAAAACTCTTGCCCGTGATATTGACCTCAAGCTGCACGGAGCCGCCACCGCGTTAGCCTGGTTTCAAACGGCTGCACCAGCAGGGTTTCGATGACGAGCACGACACCCGCAAAGCTCAGCGAATAGGCGAGCAGCAAGGGGATATCGAACAGCTGGAAGGCGACGCCGATCTCGAAGCCGACACCGTTCGGCCGTCCGAGATATTCAGCGACCAGCACGATCTTCCAGACCAGCGAGAGCCCGGAGCGCGCAGCGGCCGCGATGTAGGGCGCAAGCTGCGGCAGGATCACATGACGAAAGGCGCGGCCGCGCGGAAAAGAAAACGCCGTCGCCATTTCGTCGAGCGCAGGATCGAGCGCGCGCGCGCCTTCGCGCAGGGTGACGACGGCGGTCGGCAGCTTGTTGATGGCGATCGCGGCGATCGCGGCGACCTCGGTCAGGCCGGCCCAGATGTAAGCGAGCACGATGACGACGAGCGCCGGCAGGTTGAGCAGCAGGATCAGCCAGGGATCGCCAAGGCGATTGGCAAGCGAGACGCGGCCCATCAAATAGCCGATCGCCGAGCCGAGCGCCATCGCAAGAGTGAAGGCCAGCGCGACGCGGGCCAACGTCGCGCCGAGATTGACGAACAGCGCGCCCGATCGGGCCTCGGCGACGAGCACCGACAGCACTGCCGGCGGTGCCGGCAGCTTCGCATCACCGATCAGCAGCGAGGCAATCCACCAGGTCGCGATGAACAGCGCGAATGAGAGGAGACGCAGCACCGCTAGTCTCCCGGGATCGCTTGATAGAAGGTACCGGGATCGAGCTCGGTTGCCGTGCCGACCAGATCGCGGCCGCCGAGCTGCGCCAGCACGCGGTAGAGCACGCGCGCGTCCGCCTCCTCTTCGGCGATCGGACGGCGCGGGATGCCTTCGCGGTAGCGCTCACGATAGGCATGCAGGGTTGCGGCATCCTGCGCGCCGGTGAGCGGCGCGATCGCGTCCCATTCGGCATCCGAGGTCGCCAGAAGCTCTTTCGCGGCGCGCGTCACGGCGATGAAGCGGGCCACCAGATCCTTGTTGGCGTTGGCCCAGGCTTCGTCGAACACGTAGCCGATCATGGCGATGCGGCCCTTGCTGCCGAGCTTTTGCAGGATCTCTTCCATGCCGGCGAGCCGGCGAAAGCCCTTGGCTTCGAGCGCGGCGCAGAAATTCCAGTAATTGAGCGTCGCGTCCATCTCGCCGCCGAGCGTCTTGGCGGCCAGCAGCGGCGGTGCGCCATAGACGATGGTCGCCTGCGACTTCAGGTCGACGCCGTCCTGCTTCGATGCGGCCTGTAGCAACAGCCAGTTCTTGTCGATCGCGCCGCCGGCGATGGCAAGCTTGCGCCCCTTGAGGTCCGCGAGCGTCTTGGCCGGCGAGGAGGCCGGGACCATCACGGCGCCCAGCGCGCTCGAATAGGGATAGAATTGCAGCTTGGCGCCGAGCGACCGCTCGCGCGACACCCAGGGCCAGTCCGATACCATCACGTCGGCCGTGCCGGCGCGCAGCGCGATCTTGCCGGCCTCGGGGCTGGCCAGCTCGACGACGTCGATCGACAGATTGGCCTTCTTGTCGAGACCATGGGAGCGAATGACGGCCAGTTCCCAGGCCAGCGTTCCGGTCTTCTGCGCTGCAACGCGGATGGTCTGCGCGTAGCACGAGGTGCCGAACTGCATGACCGCCAGAACTGCCGCAGCCAACACCGTGCGTACAGAGATGATCATCGCTTCTTGAGCCACTTCCCCGAATGTTTTCTTTTCTGATCAACATCCATAGCATAGCTTGCGGAAAGAGAAGAGGAAGCAGGACCATGGCAGGAGCTGGCATGCTACGACCGATTGTCGCCATCCTGGTGCTCGCCGGGACGGCCGTCAGCGTGCGGGCCCAGGAGATCAACGACTATCCGACCTCGGCGCGGGCGGAATATGTGTTCGGCTGCATGAAGGCCAATGGCGAATCCCGGCAGTCAATCGAGCAATGTTCCTGCTCGATCGACGTCGTCGCCTCGATCATCCCCTATGACCGCTACGTCACCGCCGAGACCGTGCTGAGCATGGCGCAGGTGCGCGGCAATTTGGGCGGCCAGTTCCGCTCGTCCGAGCAGGCCGCGAATGCGCTCAACGACCTCAGGCGCGCCCAGGCCGAAGCCGAAGTCAGGTGCTTCTAGAGCGCTTTCGAGCGAAGTGGACCCCGGTTCGCGTGAAGAAAACGCGTCAAAACAAAAATCTAGAGCCCCGTTCCGATTCAATCGGACCGGGGCTCTGGCGTTGGTCGTGAGAATCGCCGGCGCGTCAGGTGCCGGGATTCTCGACCTTCCATTCGTGTTCGAAGATGTGCCCTTCGGTGTCCTTGGCCTCGGCACGGAAGCGCTTGGCGCCATTCGAGACGTAGGTGAAGCGGATATTGGGATCCTCGGAAATCGAGATTCCGCCCTCCATCGCCAGCACCGGACTGTCGTCCTGCCAGATGTGCAGCTCGTTGACGAAGAAGGCCGGGATATAGAGCTGCGTGACCTGGTCCATCTGCAGGCCCGAATTATTGGGATGCCCGATCATGATCTGGGCTTCCCGCGTGCTGGTCGCAGGTCCCTGTTCGGACTTGGTGAATTGCCGGTAGCGCATCTGGCCGAGGCGGTTCTTGGCTTCCTCGACGTTCTTGCCGGCCGGCGCCGAGCAGCCGCCGGAGGCTTTGACATAGACCTTGCTGACATAGAGCTTGCCGTCGCTGAGCTCCGCGACGGCGTGCACATTGGTGTAGTTGTTGACGCGGACGCGGGTCGAGATCTCGGTGACGTTGGCGGCCGGCCCCAGCGTGAACTTCGCGGCCATCGGCGCCGGATTCTCGTCGATCACAAGCGTGATCGCGACGACGCGGCGGCTGTCGCTCGGCTGCAGCTTGGTGCGCAGCGTCACCGGCACGATCGCGGCGTCTTCCGCGCGCATCGGCATCTCGATGCCGATGACATCATTGCCGTCATTCATCGGACGGTTGCTGAAGATGTCCTGGACGAGACCCGGCCAGGGATCATAGGCCTCCGCCGCGGGCGCAGCCGGTGTGCCCAGCGCGATCGTGAGCAAGCTTGCGATGCAAATCAGGCGGGCGCGATGTCCGGTCATGGTCGCGAAATCCTATGCAGCCGCGTCACTATAGGACGAACAGCTATTCCCATTCAATTTCCGAGAATGCTGCAGTTGCGTTGCGGGCGTTGTAATCGTCGAACAATTGCCAGCGCGGCCGCTCGGCGGCTGCGGCGTGCTCTGCCGCGGCCGTAATCGGCTTGCCGCTTGCGACCAGTGCGCGCACATCCGCGGCCAGCACCGCAAGATAACGGCGCTCGTCGGCAAGCGCTGCCGGCCACGCGCTCACGGGTCCGTGACCGGGAACCACGCGCTCGGCGGAGATCGCCGCGAGCTCGTCGAGCGCACGCAGCCAGCCCTTGAGGCTGCCGTCGACTACAGGAATATGGATGAGAAACACCATGTCGCCGGCGAACAAGGTCCTGGTTTGCTCGTCGAGGACCGTGAGGTCGTTGTCGCTATGGGCGGGCGGCCACGCCTTCAGGGTGAGGGCCCGTCCGCCGAGGTCGAGCTTCAGCGTGTCCGCGACCAGCACGGTCGGGGGGACGATCTTCACCTCGTCGATCAGCTCATCGCCCATGGTCCGGCGAAACCCGTCGAGGTAGAATTGCCCGCGCGCGGCCAGCGCGCGCGGCAGCGACTTGTGGCCGACGAAGCTGGTCCCGTCGCCGACGAAAGCCGCATTGCCGAAGCTGTGATCCGGATGCGCGTGGGTGTTGATCACGTAGCGGATCGGCTTGTCGGTACGGCTGCGGACCGCGGCGAGCAGTTGTCGTCCTTCGCGGACGCTGCCGCCGGTGTCGATGACGGCGACGGCGCTGCCGCCGATCACGAATCCCACATTGGCGATGGCGCCTTCGTTCTCGCGCGTCATCAACGCGGTGACCCCGGTGTGAACGAATATTCCGGGAGCGACTTCGCTTACAGGCAATTCCACCTCTTGCGCCCGCGCTATGGTCGGCGCCCAAAGCATCAGGAGCAGCGCAAGCACCGAACCGCCATGAGCCATGTTTCCGCCTCAGTTACTCCGGGACGCGCGATCGATGTCGTCGCGTTCCAGTTTGCGCTGCAGCAAGCAACGCGGCGTGGTCGCGATCATTATTCCTGTTGCACGTCATGGTGCGCCGGGCAATTGCTGGATGGCGGCGATCGATCCGATCAAGAGGAGACCGCGTAATGAGAATTGTCGGATGCCGTCCTGTTCTGCTCGCGCTTGTCGGCTTCATCACCTGTCTGGCCGGCACTGCGCGCGCGCAGGTCAACGATCAGGGCGAACTTTCCATCGAGCTCATCGATGCCCGCGTGCTGCGCATCTGTGCCGATCCCCGCAATCTGCCGTTCTCGAACGACAAGGGCGAGGGATTTGAGAACAAGATCGGCGAACTGCTGGCCGGGAAGCTGCAAAAGAAGCTCGATTACATGTTCTTTCCGCAGGCGACCGGGTTCGTGCGGATGACGCTCAGCGCGCATCGCTGCGACGTGATCATGGGTTTTCCGCAAGGCGATGACCTCGCGCAGGGCACCAATCCCTATTACCGCACGGCCTATGCGATCGTCGCCAAGCCGGGCAGTGGGCTCGATGAGGTCACGACGCTCGAGGACGAGCGGCTGAAGGGCAAGCATATCGGCATCGTGGCGGGAACGCCGCCCGCGACCAACATGGCCATCAACGGCCTGATGACCAATGCGAAGCCTTATCCGCTGATGATCGATACGCGCTACGACTCATCCGCCGAGGCGATGATGAACGATCTCGCCAAGGGTGAGATCGACGCCGGCATCCTGTGGGGACCGATGGCGGGATTTTACGCCAAGAAGGCCAACCCGCCGCTGCACATCACGCCGTTGGTCAAGGAGACCACGGGACCGAAGCTGATCTACCGCATCGGCATGGGCGTGCGGGCGTCTGACCAGAACTGGAAGCGCCAGCTCAATCGCCTGATCCAGGAGAACCAGCCCGAGATCAACAAGATCCTGCTTGACTACGGCGTCCCGCTGCTCGACGAGAACGACCGTCCAATCGGGCCGGAGACCGCGACCAAATCACCATGATCAGGCTCGCGGCCATGCTTGCGGTGATGTTCGTTGCCGCTTCGCCTGTCCGCGCGCAGGACCCGCCCGCAGAGCCGGAGAGCTATCGCACCGAGGACTACCGCGCGCCGGTGCCGGTGACGCTTACCGGCGCACGGGTGCTCACGACCGCGGAAGCGGAAGCGATCTGGCGCGACAAGTCCGCCGGCTTCGTCGACGTGCTGCCGCGCGCGCCGAAGCCAAATCTGCCCGCCGGCACGGTGTGGCGCGAACGGCCGCACCTCAACATTCCCGGCAGCATCTGGCTGCCCGACACCGGCTACGGCAAGCTCGCTGCGCCCACGGAGGATTATCTGCGACGCGGGCTCGTCCGCGCCTCAGGCGGCAAGGCGACCAGATTGCTCGTGATCTACTGCCAGGAGAATTGCTGGATGTCATGGAACGCCGCCAAGCGCGTGCTGTCCTACGGCTACCGCAACGTGGCCTGGTATCCGGAGGGAACCGACGGCTGGGAGCGTGCCAAATTGCCGCTGGCGGATGCCGAGCCCGAGCCGCGCGAGGGCGAGCAATGAGCCCGCCCCCAACGCGCCACCCGGGCGTTACTTCTGCTTGTCGAGCTTGTTGATGGTCTTGCCGCCATCGCTGTCCGTTGTGGTGAACGTGACCTTGTCACCGGCGTGGAAGGCCTCCAGCGATTGTCCCTTGGGCACCTTGTATTCCTGGATCGCGCCGCCGGACGCGCCCACCGTGCCGCTTTGCGTCTGCTGGATCGAGATGGTTCCAGTCAGTCGGTCAATCTTCGTGACCATTCCCGACATGGATTGCTGGGCCAAAGCCGCTGAGGTGACCAGGCTCGCGGCGGCAAGGCTGGTCATGACGATCTTGGCTGCTTTCATGGAGGTCTCCCAACTTCAGATATAGTTGGAGACAACGAGCGGGCAGCGATGTTTGTTCCGGATCGGCGTGGCCCAAAAGATTGTTACCCAAGAGATCGTCAAAGCGGCACGTTAACGATCCCGGGGCGATCGGTCGCAGGCCTCAATCCAGCTCCTGCTGGATGGTGCGGCCGAGCGCGAACAGCCGCTGATCGATGGCGGTCGGCACCTCGCAGACGAACTTCACCACGCGCCCGCGGTCCTCGAAGATGCGGGTCTCCCAGACCAGCTGATTGCCGAGATCGTCGACCTTGGCCTGGTCCGGCGGTGTCGCGTCCTGCAGCGCCTGCAGCTTGAGCGTGTCGTCGCGGATCTTCTCCGCGGCCTCGCGCTGCTTGCGCATCACGCGCTCGAGCCCGTTCATGACCGAGGCGCGCTGTCCGTTGAGCGTATCGAACAGGCCCGCGAACAGCAGCTTTCCCGCATTGGCCTTGTCGGCCGCAGCAGCTGACAGGAATTCGGTGATCTGCTTCTGCGCCTCCTCCAGCGGGACGCGGCGCGCCGCGAGCTTGATCGCGAGCGCGCTGACTTTCGGGTCGTCCTTCCACTTGGTCTCGGCATCGCCGAGCGGCGGCCCGGCCCAGACCGCGGCGAGCGAGATCTCGGGCACCTTGGCCTGCTGGCAGGGCCAGTCCGGATAGCGCGGGTCGGCGGCCGATGCGACCTGGTTCGACAGAACCATCGCGAGCAGCGCGCCCAGTCCTGTTCGCCAGCCTGTCATGCCTCGCCTCCGCCAGGTCCGCGGCGCACCAGGCCGCGCGATGGATCGTAAGCCAGGATCGCGCCGATCATGAAGACGACCGTGCAGCCGCCGACCACCGCGAGCGAAACCCAGTTCATCTTGCCGTACAGCGCAAACCGGATCAGCTCCACCGCATGCGTGAACGGATTGCACTGGCAGAAATAATACAGCATCGGGCTGCCTTCCTGCACGCGCCACAGCGGGTAGAGGGCCGACGATGCGAAGAACATCGGGAAGATCACAAAGTTCATCACGCCGGCGAAATTTTCCAGCTGTTTGATGCTGGCCGAGATCAGCATGCCGAGTGCGCCGAGCATCAGGCCCGACAGCACCAGCGCCGGAAGCACGGTGAGGTAGCCGATCGTCGGCGGCGCGATGTCCCAGAACCACGCGATGACAAGGAAAGCATAGACCTGGAGTAGCGACACCGCCGTGCCGGCCAGCAGCTTGCAGAACAGGAGATAGCCGCGTGGCAGCGGGCTGACCAGCAGCGTGCGCATGTTGCCCATCTCGCGGTCGTAGACCATCGACAGCGAGGATTGCATGCCGTTGAAGAGCTGGATCATCGCCATCAGCCCGGGCGCGATGTAGACCTCGTAGAGGATGTAGGTCTCGTAGGGCGGGATGATCGAGATGCCGAGCACCTGCCGGAATCCGGCCGCGAAGATGAACAGCCAGACCAGCGGCCTGACCAGCGCCGACACGAAGCGCTCGCGCTGATGCAGGAAGCGCAGCGCCTCGCGCCACACGATGCCGTTTAGGCAGACGATATATTCCGACAGCGAGAAGCCGCTTCGCTCAGGCGTGACCGTCGTGCTGGTCATGACGGCGGTCTCCCCGCGAGTGTTGCCGTTCCGGTCAGCCGCATGAACGCGGTATTGACGTCCTGGGCGCCTGCGTCCGCGATCACGCGCGACACCGGGCCGTGCGCCAGCATTCGGCCCTGATGCAGCACGACGAGGTCGTCGTTTGGCATGATCTCGTCGAACAGATGCGTCGCCCAGAGCACGCCAATGCCCTGTTCGGTGACGAGCTGCCGGACATGGTCGAGGATGTCGGCGCGCGCCTTGACGTCGAGCCCGACCGTGGCCTCGTCGAGCAGCAGCAGCCGGGGCCGGTGCAGCAGCGCGCGGGCGATCTCAAGCCTTCGCATCTGGCCGCCCGAGAGATCGCGCACCTTGCTGGCGGCGCGGTCGGCAAGCCCGATGCGGCCGAGCACCTCGGCGCTGCGTAGCCGCGCCTCGCGCCGCGAAATGCCGTGCAGCGCGGCGTGATACAGCAGGTTCTGCGTCAGCGAGAGGTCGAGATCGAGCGTGCGCGGCTGGAACACCACGCCCATGAGCCGCAGCGCTTCACCCGGCGTCCGGCTGATGTCGTGGCCAAAGATCTTGATCTGGCCGTTCTGGATGCCGAACAACCGCGTCACCAGCGAGAACAGCGTGCTCTTGCCGGCGCCATTGAGGCCCAGCAGCGCGGTGAAGCTCGCAGGCTGGACCGTGAAACTGACATCGATCAGGGCGCGGCGCGGACCGTAGCTGTGGCTGACATTGCCGATCGACAGCGCCGGCTGCACGGCCGCGTCGGTTGCAGGGCCTGCATCCGGCGAGGGCTGGCTCGCGATATGGGCGTCGGTTGCGGTCATGGCTGCGCGATCGTGATCCCCCAGGGCAGTTCGCCGACCTGAATGGTCTTGATCACCTTCTGGGATGCAACGTCGATCACCGAGACGTCGTTGGAGACGCCGTTGGTGACCAGCAGATATTTTTCGTCCGGGGTGAAATCCATGTGCCAGACCCGCTGGCCGACCAGCAGATATTTGAGGACCTTGTGGGTCACCCCGTCGACGACCGCGACGCGGTTGGCGGGGCCCAGCGCAATGAATGCGGTCTTGCCGTCCTTGGTTATGCCGATGCCGACGGGCTGGATTGCCTCGTTGCGCAGACCCGGAATTTCAAAGGTGATCTTGCCGGTCACCTCGCGCTTGACCGGATCGATGATCGACACCGTGCCGCCGATCTCGGAGGACACCCACAATTCGGAGCCGTCGCGCTTGAACTGGGCGAAGCGCGGCCGCGAATCCACCAGCACATTGGCGACGATCTGGCGCGTCGATGTGTCGATGAAATGCGCCATGTTGGTGGTTTCGGAGGTGTTGATCAGGATCTTGCCGTCCGGGCTGATCGTCATGCCCTCGGGCTCGACGCCGACCTGGATGTCGCCGATCCGGGCGCGCTTTTCGAGATCGATCACGGTGACCGTGTTGTCGTTCTCGTTGGCGACATACATGGTCTTGCCGGCGGCATCCTGGGTGAACAATTCAGGGTCGGGACCGGAGGGCAGGGTGTCGACGATCTCCTGGGTCTTGGTATCGATCACCTGAATCGTGTCGTCGTCGCCGACCGCGACCATCACGAACTTGCCGTCGCGCGAGAACTCGATGCCGCGCGGCCGCTGGCCGACCTTGATGGTTTTGGTCACCGTCCAGCTGTTGGTGTCGATCACCGTGACGGTGTTGCCCTTCTCGTTGGAGACGTAGGCAACGAAGGCGGACGCCGGTGTCGCGGCAAGCCAGACGAGCATCCCGGTCAACAGACAGCGGCGCCACATGCGTTTCATCTCCCTCACTGCAGCTTGCACTTCGTTTCAGGCCGGTCAACACCGAGCGTGTCGAGCTCGGAGACCTGATGCAGGAAACCTTCCTGCGGCGAGACCGAAACGACCATACGACCATCGGCCAGCAGGATCGGCTGACGGAGCTGCAGATTCCAGTCGCGCAGGGTCAATCGCGTGCCCTTGAAGGCGGCGATCGAGAAATCCTTACCCCTGAGGAAGGCGACGACCGTTCTGGGATCGCCCGAATTGGTGCGGGACGTGGCTTCCCCGATCATGCGCGCAGCGGTCCAGGCCTGCATGTCGAGTGCCGTCATGCGGCGCATGTTCAGCTTGACGAAGCGGTTCTGGATCTGGACCGCGCCCCATTGGTCGTGCGCGGCGTCCCAGCTGGTCGGCACCAGGCCCGCCGAGCCCGCCACGGGACGCGGGTCCCAGGTCCGGTAGGGCAGATAGTTCGCGAACACCTGGCTCTCGTCGGCGGCGACCAGCACGTCGTAGGCCGGCGCCTGCTGCGTGAACACCGGCATCTGACGCTGGATCAGCGTCACGCCAGAATCGGTGCGGCGCGCGCCGCCGGTGTCCTCGAATGTCCGTTCCTGCACGATCTTGGCGCCGAAGCGCGTGGCGGCGCGGCGCAGCGCGTCGGCGTAGAGCTTGTCCTGATCATGCGAGCCAGTCACCAGCAGCCAGCGCTTCCACTGCTTCCACACCAGGTATTGGCCGAGCGCGTCCGCCAGCATCGAGCGGGTCGGTGCGACATGGATGACGTTGGCGCGGCAGTCCTGCTCGCGCAGCCGATCGTCGATCGCGCCGGCATTCAGCAGCACGGTGCCGCGGTCGCGTAGCGCGTCGGCGACCTTGAGCAGGGCGTCGGCGGGCAGGTCGGTGATGATATAGTCGTTGCGGCCGGCGAGATCGGTCGCAACCTTGGCGACATCGTCGCTGTCCTTGACCTTCACTTCATCAAGTACGAAGCGTTGGTTGAGGAATTTGCCGGTCGTATTGTTGTCCTCGATCGCAAGGCGTGCGCCGGCGATGCCGTCATTGTCGGCCGGCTGTTCGAGCAGCGAAAGCGTCGATTTGATGCCGGCATGGCCGAGATAGCCGATATGGATTTCGACGGGATCAGCCGCCAGCGCGCCGGTCGCTACCATGCTGAGCGCGATCGTGCCGATCAGCCATCGGAACATAACTCCTCCCATAGTCTTTCTTCATTCGGCATTGGCATTTTCGAGAAGCTACCGCTTTTCTGGCCATGCGTTGATATGCAAGATGCCGGAATTGGCCCGGCTTGCAACCCCGCTTTTTGTCGTTGCGTGGTACCAAATTTGGATTGGTTCACAATCATGAGATCAGCGTTCGTCCTCGTCGTAGCTTTACTGCTGATGTCTGCGGCGGCGGGCGCCGAACCGCCCAAGCTCGCGGTGTTCGACCTCGAGATGATCGACACTAGCCTTCAAGGGGAGGTGGAAGGGCTGCGTGCCGACGAACAGGCGCGGCTGCTCCGGACCGGCGATCAGGTGCGCAAGGAGCTTGCGGAATCAGGCAGGTTCCTCGTGCTCGATATCGCACCCGTCAATGCTGCGGCGCACGGCAGCAATCTTCAGGCCTGCGGCGGATGCGACGTGAAGCTGGCCGGCGAGCTCGGCGCCGATCTCGCGATGACGGGCGTCGTGCAGAAGGTCTCCAACCTGATCCTCAACATCAATCTCTATCTGCGCGACGTGCATAGCGGGCAGTTGGTGGCGGCAGCGAGCGCCGACATGCGCGGCAATACCGATGAATCCTGGTCGCGTGCCACCGATTACCTCGTGCGCAACCGCCTGCTCGCGCCGAATTACGGCGCGCCGCAGGCACGATGAGCGACGGGCGTTTGGATGATTTCGGAATATTAGAATAGTAACCCTGAGTTGCCTGACGTGTCAACTCGTCTGGTTGAACGCCGCCGGCTACTTTGCATGGGGTTGTTTTCGATATTTTGGTATCACGCCGCCTTGGCTGGGGAAAGCATCACGCCTTCAGCCGCGCGGCGTGCCACTGCAGATGATCGGCCATGAAGGTCGAGATGAAGTAATAGCTGTGGTCGTAGCCCGGCTGACGCCGCAGAGTGAGGGGAATGTCGGCCTTCTCGCAGGCGGCCTTCAGGAGCTCAGGCCGCAGCTGTTCGGTAAGAAAGCCGTCGGCATCGCCATAGTCGACCAGCAGATCGGAGAAGCGGGCGCCGTCCTCGATCAGCGCAACCGCATCATGCTTGCGCCACGCCTGCTTGTTACCGCCGAGATAGCCGCCCAGCGCCTTGTTGCCCCACGGCACCTGCGACGGCGCCACGATCGGCGCGAACGCGCTTGCCGCGCGATAACGATCGGGATGGCGCAGCGCCACCGTCAGCGCGCCATGGCCGCCCATGGAGTGACCGAGGATCGACTGCCGCGTCGTGTCGACCGGGAACTGCTCGGCGATCAGCTTGGGCAATTCCGCGGTGATGTAGCTCCACATCCGGTAATTGGTCGCGAACGGCGGCTCCGTCGCATCGACATAGAAGCCCGCGCCGAGTCCGAAATCGTATGAATTGGCGGGATCGCCGGGGACGCCTTCGCCGCGCGGACTGGTGTCGGGTGCGACGAAGATCAGGCCGAGCTCGGCGCATGCCTGGCGGAATTCGCCCTTCTCGGTGACGTTGGCGTGGGTGCAAGTCAGGCCCGATAGGTAGGTGACGACGGGCAGCTTGGTGCCGGCCGCATGGTCAGGGATGAACACCGAGAAGGTCATGTCGGTCTTGGTCTCGCGGCTTGGATGCCGATAGACGCCTTGCGTGCCGCCATGCGACTTGTTCTGGGAAACCGTCTGCATTGTCGTATTCCTCTTGGTTGGAGCGCTGCGTCAGGCGACGCCGCTCTCGATCGCCAGCCGCACCAGCTCTGCCGAAGTGCGAACGCCAAGCTTCTGGCGCATGATCGATGACGTGTTTGCGACCGTCTTGTATGACGAATGCACCAGCCAGGCGATCTCCGACAGGCTCTTGCCTGAACTGAGCAGGCGCAGGATCTCCATCTCGCGCGAAGTAAGCTTGGAGAGCGGATTTTGCGCAAAGCCTGGCCGCGCAAACGCCACGTTGCGCGCGATCGCCGGCGGCAGATAGACGCCGCCATTGCCGACCTCGCGCACCGCTTCCACCAGATCGTTGGGATCACCGGTCTTCGAAACGTAACCCTTGGCACCGATGTCGATGGCGCGGGCGGCGAACACCGGGTCGTCGTTCATGCTGAACATGATGAGGCGCGCAGATGCATCATGCGTCAGGATGCGGCGCGCCAGCTCGAAGCCGGAGACCGTCGGCAGGTTGATGTCGATCACGCAGAGATCGGGCTTCTCCGCGACGAACGCCCGTTCGCCGCTTTCGGCATCGGCGGCTTCCAGCAGCGTGATCTCGGGATCGTCGGCGAACACGGTGCGGCAACCGGAGGCAACGATGGGATGATCGTCAACGATCAGAATGCGCATGGCGTTGTTCCGGCGACCTGCTTCGATTCACTCGTCATCACATCGGTTTGCGCGAAGGACAGGTCGGTTCCGACCGGTTGTGCACCTCGTGCGAGATTGCGATAGGGTGCGATTAGATAGCCGGGCAAATTTGGCTGTCAACGATCCTCTCGGAGGAGGGATCGCGGTCGGGGGCAACGTCATGTGGCAAAAGCTATCCTTGCGCGCGCGGATCAACCTGCTGCTGGCGCTGATCCTGGCGCTTGGCCTCGGCATCAATATTGCGCGGCTCGTGCTGGAAGCGGGGCCGCGTGTCCAGGCCGAGGACCAGAGCGTGATCCGCCTGGCGCGCGAGTTCGTTGCGACGATTGTGGCCGGTCTCGACGAGGCGCCGGATCCCGATGCGAGGCTCGACCAGATCGTCCAGGATCTGAGCCGGCTGCGTCATGTCAGCATCACGCGGCAGGATGGCGCGGCCGCAAAATCTCCTGATCGCCCCGAGGACGCCGGCGATCCGCGCGCTCCGCCGCAGTGGTTCGTCGCGCTGGTCCATCCCGAGCAGACTTCGGTGCGGGTGCCGATCTCGGTGCACGGCAAGCCGCAATCGCTGGTCATCACCTCGCATCCCGACGACGAAATCGCCGAGATCTGGGACGGCATCGTCACCCAGCTCGAGGTCGGCTCCGCAATCGCAGTCGCGCTGCTTCTGGTCACCATGCTGGTGGTCGGCCGCGCGCTGGCGCCGCTGGAGGCATTGTCGCAGGCCATGACCGGCATCGAGGCCGGGGACTACGATGCACGCGTCGAGCCCGGCGGATCGCCGGAATTGGCGGCGATCTGTGCCAAACTGAACCATTTGGCGGCGACCCTTGGCGACGCCGTGGAGGGCAAGCGGCAGCTCGCCGAGCGCGCGGTCTCGGTGCAGGATTCCGAACGCAAGGAGATCGCGCGCGAATTGCACGATGAGTTCGGGCCCTATCTGTTTGCCCTGCGCGCGCATGCCGGCGCGCTGACCCGGCTGTCGGAAGTCGAACGGCCGGACCCTGCGGCATTGCGCAAGCACGGCAACGCCATCCTCGAGCAGGTCAACGCGCTCCAGCAGTTCACGCGCCGGATTCTGGAGCGCTTGCGGCCGGTCGGACTGGCCGAGCTCGGGCTTGCGGAAGCGCTCGGCGCGCTGGTTCGGCTATGGAGCGAAACCCACCCGGAGGTGGAGATCGAGAGCCGCATCTCGCCGGCGCTCGGCGATACCGGCGAGATGGCCGACCTCACGATCTATCGCATCGTCCAGGAAGCGCTCACCAACGTGTTCCGCCATGCTGGCGCAACGGCGGTCGATATCACGATCGAACCGGCGGAACGGCAGGCAGGCCTCCGCGGCAGCCGCGACTGTGCGCTGGTGCGGGTTCGTGACAACGGCCGCGGCCTGCTGAGGGATCACAGGCTTGGTCGCGGTTTGACCGGGATGCAGGAGCGGATCCTCGCGCTCGGCGGCACGCTTAACATCAGTTCCAGCGATGACGGCGTGACGGTCGAGGCGCTCGTGCCAAAGGCCGCACGGTCCTAGACGATTGGCAGTCGCCAGTATCTGAAAGCCGCCCAAGCCAGCGCCGCTGCGCCGGCGATCCAGAGCACGACGATCGCGATCATTCCCGCCCGGCTGGTCGGACGCTGCAAGACGGCGCTCGCCTTGGCACGGCATTCCGTCATCACCTCGTCCGGCACGAGCGAGATCGCGAGCCAGATGCCGAGCGGCAGCAGGATCAGATCGTCGAGATAGCCGATCACCGGAATGAAATCCGGGATCAGATCGATGGGAGACAGTGCATAGGCGGCGACGGCGACGGCAAGGGCCTTGGCATACCAGGGTACGCGCGGATCACGCGATGCGAGATACAGCGCAACGCTGTCCCGCTTGAGGTTGCGTGCCCAAACCTTGATCGAGGACAGCTTGGTTGAGGACAACTTGATTGGGGAAAGTCTGTTGGCGGACGGCATGGCGCAACGCCTGCGCGTCGGCTGGAACCGCTATTCCAGCACCACATCGGCCGGCATACCGCCGTGCAGGCCCTTGTGGACGGAGGAGGGCGCGATGCCGAAATACTTCCGGAAGACACGGCTGAAATGCGACGAGCTCGAGAAGCCCCAGGAGAACGCGACGTCCGTGATGGTCTTGCCGTTCTGGGACTCCAGCTCCTGCCGGCAATTCTGCAGCCGGGCTTTCCAGATGTAGTCGCTGACCGTCATGCCGCGATCACTGAACAGCATGTGCAGATAGCGCTTCGAACAGCCGAGCGCCGCCGAGATGCGGTCGATGCAGAGGTCCGGATCGCGCAGATGCTCGCGAATGAAGCCCTGGGCCCGCACGTACGTAGCCTCGGCGCTGCCGCGGTCGAACATGGCGCCGGTCTCGCGCAGCGGCAACAGCAGCAAGTCGATCAGCGCATCGGCCACGCCTACGGCGTTGACCGGCGTCAGCGTCGGTGCCTCGCCGAAGGCGGCATGGACGAAATCATAGGCGATGCGGCCGGTGCCGTTGCGCGCCGACAGCTTGCACGGCGCCATCTTGGAGAGCTGGAAGCCGCGCTCCTTGAGCAAGTCCTTTGGAACGATGACAACCTCGTGCCGCGTCAGCGACGGGCTGATGATGGTGTGCGGACACGACACGTCGTAGGCGAAGCAGTCGCCCGGCATGATGTCGAAGTGCAGACCGTCCTGCTCGAAATGCGAGACGCCGTGGGTCTGGAACACGATCTTGATGTAGGGGTGCTCGCTCAGCTTGATGCGCGAGATGGTGTGCGCGATGCGGTGCTGGCTTGCCTCGATCTGGCACAGCTTCAGGCGCGATACCGTCGTGAAATTGACCCGGGCTTCGAGCGAGGATCCCTCCAGCGCATCGACGTCGAACTGGCCGCAAAGGTCAGTGAGCGCATCCGACCAGCGCTGGATCTGCCGCTTGGGCGTCAATCCGTTCGTGCTGAGAGAATGGACTGTATCGGACATCTTTCCAGCCACCGATTCGATCCCCACGTGACTGCTCACCGAGCTTAAGTCTGGCCCGGGATGATGCGCCTTCTCCCTGATTCTGAATAGCTTAGGGAGGCGGCGGGATTTCTTCCCGGTTAATGTCGGGTGATCCTCCGACTTAGTTCTGGGCTCGTCAAGCGCAACCTTAGCACGCGTCAATCTGGCATCCGGATCGTGCCGGCCGCGATTGATGCCCTGCAACATGAAGCAAGCTTTCCAGCCAATTCAGGGCCGGTCGACAAAAATCTGACGAAGCTTCGCTTTTGAGCAAACGGCTCTTCTCTTTTGGGCAAGTCAGCGTGCTTCGAGAGGACTACGACTGGGGTACCAAAATGGAAGAAGTGGGGCCGTTTCGGCGGAAACCCTTGAGTTCTTGAACCTGGGAGGAAATCCACGATGCGCAAGATGCTTTACGCGACCGGCCTTGGGGCAATGGCGGTATTTGCCGTCGGAGCTGCCAACGCCAATGACGAACTCCACAAGATGTCGCAGAACCCGAAAGACTGGGTGATGCCGGCCGGAGACTACGCCAATCAGCGTTACTCCAAGCTGAATCAGATCAACGCCTCGAACGTCGGAAAGTTGCAAGTCGCCTGGACGTTCTCGACCGGCGTGCTGCGCGGCCACGAGGGCGGCCCGCTGATCATCGGCAACATCATGTACGTCCACACCCCGTTCCCAAACAAGGTCTATGCTCTTGACCTTTCGCAGGACAACAAGATCGTCTGGAAGTACGAACCGAAGCAGGATCCGAACGTCATTCCGGTGATGTGCTGCGACACGGTCAACCGCGGCGTTGCCTATGGCGACGGCAAGATCTTCCTGCACCAGGCCGACACCACGCTGGTTGCGCTCGATGCCAAGACCGGCAAGGTGGAATGGACGGTGAAGAACGGCGATCCCAGCAAGGGCTCGACCGGCACCTCCGCGCCGCTGGTGGTCAAGGACAAGGTGCTGCTCGGCATTTCCGGCGGTGAGTTCGGCGTCCAGGCTCATGTGACCGCTTACGACATCAAGACCGGCAAGCAGGTCTGGCGCGGCTACTCGGAAGGTCCGGATGACCAGCTTCTGGTCGACGACAAGACCACCGAGCTTGGCAAGCCGATCGGCAAGGATTCGAGCCTGAAGACCTGGCAGGGCGATCAATGGAAGATCGGCGGCGGCGCGACCTGGGGCTGGATCTCCTATGATCCCGAACTGAACCTCGTCTATTACGGGTCGGGCAATCCCTCGACCTGGAATCCGAAGCAGCGTCCCGGCGACAACAAGTGGTCGATGACGATCTGGGCGCGTAACCCGGATACCGGCGTTGCCAAGTGGGTCTACCAGATGACGCCCCATGACGAATGGGACTATGACGGCGTCAACGAGATGATCCTCTCGGATCAGACGATCGACGGCAAGGCGCGCAAGCTGCTGACCCACTTCGACCGTAACGGCCTCGGCTACACCCTCGATCGCACCACCGGCGAACTGCTGGTCGCCGAGAAGTACGATCCGAAGGTGAACTGGACCTCCGGCGTCGACATGAAGAAGGACTCGCCGACCTATGGTCGTCCGAAGGTTCTTGATGCCGCGTCGACCGACAAGGCCGGCGAGGACGTCAACGTCAAGGGCATCTGCCCGGCCGCGCTCGGCTCGAAGGACGAGCAGCCGGCAGCCTACTCGCCGGACACGCAACTGTTCTACGTGCCGACCAACCACGTCTGCATGGACTACGAGCCGTTCAAGGTGAGCTACACCGCAGGTCAGCCCTATGTCGGCGCGACGCTGTCGATGTATCCGCCTCCCGGTGAGACCAACATGGGCAACTTCATCGCCTGGGACGGCAAGACCGGCAAGATCGTGTGGTCGAACAAGGAGCAGTTCTCGGTCTGGTCGGGTGCGCTTGCGACCGCCGGCGGCGTGGTGTTCTACGGCACGCTGGAAGGCTACCTGAAGGCTGTCGATGCCAAGACGGGCAAGGAGCTCTACAAGTTCAAGACCCCGTCCGGCATCATCGGCAACGTCACCACCTATGAGCATGCCGGCAAGCAGTACGTCGCCATTCTGTCGGGTGTTGGCGGTTGGGCAGGCATCGGCCTCGCGGCCGGTCTGACTGATCCGACGGCCGGTCTCGGCGCAGTCGGCGGCTATGCCGCGCTGAGCAACTACACCGCGCTCGGCGGAACGCTCACCGTGTTCTCGCTGCCGCAGCAGTGAGCTGAGCAACCTCGTTCCGGCGCATGGGCGATCTCCATGCGCCGGTCCGTCTTCAATCTGCACGCGAGGATATGCTTTTGCGTAAGATCTGGTTTGTGAGTGCTGCGATCTTTGTCGTGGCAATGGGTGGAGTCGCCTCCGCCGAGGACGCTGGCGACCCGACCGCCGTCAAGTCCGAGGACGGCAAGTATGTCGACAAGGATGGAAACCCGACGTTCAAGGTCGCGCCCGACGGCACGACGGACTGGTACACCTACTCCGGCTACCGCCGCTATCATTCGGAGTGCCACGTCTGCCACGGTCCCGACGGAATGGGATCGACCTACGCTCCGGCGCTGGCGAATTCGCTGAAGACCATGACCTATCCGGATTTCATGGGCGTGGTCGCGAGCGGGCGCAAGAACGTCTCGACGGCGCAGGAAAACGTCATGCCGGCATTCGGCGATAACCCGAACGTTGCCTGCTACATGGACGACCTCTATGTCTACCTGCGCGCCCGCGCCAATGATGCGGTTGGGCGTGTTCGGCCGGCCAAGCACGAAGACAAGTCGGAAGCCTATGGAAAGGCGGAAGACGCCTGCATGGGTCACAACGACAAGAAGTGAGCGTGTCCGGCGCGAATGAGAAACCTGTTTGATGTTTTGTGGAGACCAAGATGAAGACCCGCGCCGCAGTCGCATTTGAAGCAAAGAAGCCGCTTGAGATCGTCGAACTCGATCTGGAGGGCCCCAAGGCCGGCGAGGTCCTGGTCGAGATCAAGGCGACGGGCATCTGTCACACCGATGCCTATACGCTCGACGGCTTCGACAGCGAGGGCATCTTTCCCTCGATCCTCGGGCACGAAGGTGCTGGCATCGTTCGCGAGGTCGGCGCCGGCGTGACGTCGGTCAAGCCGGGCGATCATGTGATCCCGCTCTACACGCCGGAATGCCGGCAGTGCAAAAGCTGCCTGAGCCAGAAGACCAATCTCTGCACCGCGATCCGCGCCACCCAGGGCAAGGGCGTGATGCCCGACGGCACCTCGCGGTTCAGCTACAAGGGCAAGACGGTTTTCCACTATATGGGCTGCTCGACCTTCTCGAACTTCACCGTGTTGCCCGAGATCGCGGTGGCCAAGATTCGCGAGGACGCACCGTTCGACAAGAGCTGCTACATCGGCTGCGGCGTCACCACCGGTGTCGGCGCGGTCGTCAACACCGCCAAGGTGACGCCGGGCTCCAACGTGGTCGTGTTCGGCCTCGGCGGCATCGGCCTCAACGTGATCCAGGGCGCCAAGATGGTTGGCGCCGACAAGATCATCGGCGTCGACATCAATGACTCCAAGGAGGCTTGGGGCAAACAGTTCGGCATGACGCATTTCGTCAACCCGACCAAGGTGTCGGGCGACATCGTGCAGCACCTTGTCGGGCTCACCGATGGTGGCGCCGACTACACCTTCGACTGCACCGGCAACACCAACGTGATGCGGCAGGCACTGGAAGCCTGCCATCGCGGCTGGGGCGTCTCGGTGGTGATCGGCGTCGCGGAATCCGGCAAGGAGATCGCGACCCGGCCGTTCCAGCTCGTCACCGGACGGGTCTGGAAGGGCACCGCGTTCGGCGGCGCGCGCGGCCGCACCGACGTGCCGAAGATCGTCGACTGGTACATGGGCGGAAAGATCCAGATCGATCCGATGATCACCCACGTGCTCAAACTCGACGAGATCAACAAGGGCTTCGACCTGATGCACGAGGGAAAATCGATCCGTTCGGTCGTCGTATTCTGAAATCAAAACACCAAGCACTAGGAGGATAGGTCAATGACTGTTCATATCCACCCGTCGGTCGACAATGGCGTCAAGCAAGGCTCCGGCAGCTTTGCCGGCGGCACGCTGGTCTGCAAATGCGCGGACAAGCCGGTCAAGGTCGGGATCAAGGGCGACGTCGCCCACAACCATGCTTGCGGCTGCACCAAGTGCTGGAAGCCCTCGGGCGCCACCTTCTCGGTGGTCGCGGTGGTTCCGCGCGAGAACGTCACCGTGCTGGAGAACGGCGACAAGCTGAAGATCGTTGACGCTGCGGCGGTGATCCAGCGCCATGCCTGCACCGGATGCGGCACCCATATGTACGGCCGGATCGAGAACAAGGGCCATCCGTTCTATGGCCTCGACTTCATCCATCCCGAGCTGTTCCAGGAGTCCGGCTCGGCTGCGCCCGGATTTGCCGCCTTCGTGTCGTCGGTGATCGAGTCCGGCGTCAAACCGTCCGATATGGCCGGGATCAGGTCGCGGCTCAAGGAGCTTGGGCTCGAGCCCTATGATTGCCTGTCGCCGCCGCTGATGGATGCGATCGCCACCCACGTGGCGAAGTCCAAAGCGGCCTGACGACGGCACCGTGACAAAGGCGGCCTGACCGGCTCGCCTTGACGCGATCCTGCGCCGGCAGAGGATCTGCCGGCGAGGGATATGCTGGTAGTACCCGTGACCTTGAACCTTGCATGCCCTGCGGACGACCACAGGGCATGCATTTTATTTTCCGACTTGCGCTCGTCCTTTCCCCGATCCTGCTGCTTTCGCCGGCCCGTGCCGCGTCGCCGGAAGACCGCTATATCGCCGCGCGTGACGCCGCGATCGCCAAATTCGCCAAGCTGTCGAATGACAACAAGATCAACGAGGCCGTCGACAAGGCAGAGGCGGCCGCGCGCGACGAACTGAAGGGGCAGCTGACGGCCATCCTGTCCCAGCCCGCCCGGCCGGGCTTTGCTCCCGCCCAGCTCAACCTCGACACTCTATATAAGGGCGACATGGGGTTCGGCATGCTGGACGGCCTGCGCTTCGATGCCGAGACCGGCAGGGACGGGGCAAAGATCGGAGAAAAGCGTGCCGACGGCAGCTTCGTCGAGCCGAAAGCCCATATCATCGTCACCACCGAGCCTCTGTTCACGCGCTGGCTGCACGAACACAAGACGTGGTGGGACAAGGGCAGCAAGAACGTGCCGCAGCAGGTCGATGCTGCGCTGAAGTTCGAGGGCCTCTACACCCAGGCGATCTCGACCGATGCCGCGGTGGTCAATTTCGACGAGCTGCCGATCGCCAAGCCGGAGTCCGTCACGCTGGCTTACGGCTTCCTGGCCGGCCGCACCCAGGATTCGTTCCCCGACAAGGCCGACGAGGTGTTCGTGGCGGCGCTCGCCGGCGGCAAGATGTATGTCGCCTATGGCGAGATCGAGCCGGCGGTGCAAGTGCCGGCCTGCACCGCGATCCGCACCGACTACAACAAGAAGGCCGACGCGGCGGCCGAGAAGCTCGAGCGCAAGCAGATCACCAAGCAGGCCTATGACAAGCTCGGCGACCTGCGCCAGCAGGGCGAGGACGCGTTCAAGCGCTGCTTCACCGAGCGCGCGCCGCAACAGCCGGCCTTCGCCGCGGCCACCAGGCAGGCCCAGGCGCTGCTTGAGACGGCGATCGGCAAATAGTTCAGCGAGCTATTCCCACTCGCCGAACAGCCATAACGCCCACGTCACCTGCATGATTGGCCAGGCAGCAAATACGGCACTCAACAGCCAATTGGGCAGCGCCTTCCGACCTCGGCGCACGTTCACGAGGGAGGCCACCCCAAATGGAACCAGCAGAAGAAATGTCGGTGCGAAAAGCACGCCATAGGAGATGACGAGCGACGCGTGACCGGTAACGCCTGTCTCCAGGATGGATTGCAGCACGAAGAAGTAGGTGACGAGGAGCACGGGCGCAAACAGGGCGGACGTGACTGCCGGTGAAAACTCGGTCGAATCGATTCCGGGTTTTTTCACCCATCTCCTGATCATGATCCAGGCGGACAAGAATGCGATGACCAGCGGCAATCCCAACTTCAACACCGCATCTTGCCTGTCATGGATGCTGATCAGATAGCTTGCCACCACGCGCTCCATCTCCTGCGACATCAGCGCTTCGATCGCGTTTGATGTCGATCCATCGCGGCTGCTGTCTTAGCAAGATCGCGGTGCCGATAATGGATATTGTCGTGCAGACTTCGCGGTTTGTCGTGCAGGCGAGGTTTGCGGCGCGGGGTTTGATCGGCGACCCGCGCCAGCCTATCTTTCCCTGAAAGTTCAGCACCCCGGGGAGACGCCATGACCGCCATCAGCCCGTTCCGCATCGCCGTCAGCGACGATGTCCTCGAGGATCTGCGCGGCCGGCTGCGCCGGACCCGCTGGCCGGAAGCCGAACTGGTCGACGACTGGAGCCAGGGCGCGCCGCTGCACTGGATCAAGGACGTCTGCCACTATTGGGCCGAGACGTATAACTGGCGGCAGCGCGAGGCGCGGCTCAACCGCTTCAGTCAGTTCACCACCGAAATCGACGGGCTCGACATCCACTTCATCCATGTCCGCTCGAAGTATCCGGAGGCGCGGCCCTTGATCATCACCCATGGCTGGCCGGGATCGGTGGTCGAATTCCACAAGGTGATCGAGCCGCTGACCGATCCTGTGGCGCATGGCGGCGTTGCTGCCGATGCCTTCCACGTGGTGTGCCCGTCATTGCCGGGCTTCGGCTTCTCGGCCAAGCCGGCCGCGACCGGCTGGGGCGTCGACCGGATCGCCACGGCCTGGGCCATCCTGATGCAGCGGCTCGGCTATGCGAACTATTTTGCGCAAGGCGGCGACTGGGGCTCCGCGGTCACGACTGCGATCGGCGGGCAGGATGCTGCACATTGCGCCGGCATTCACATCACGCTTGCGATGTCGACCCGGCCCAATGTCGAGGGGCAGCCGACGCCGGAGGAGACGAGGGCGCTCAACGGCATCAAATATTATGCCGACTGGGATTCCGGCTATTCCAAGCAGCAGTCCACCCGGCCGCAGACGCTCGGCTATGGCCTGACGGATTCGCCCAGCGGGCAGGCGGCCTGGATTCTCGAAAAGTTCTGGGCCTGGACCGATTGCGACGGCCATCCGGAAAACATCCTCAGCCGCGACGAACTGCTCGACAACGTCATGCTGTACTGGGTCACCGCGACGGCCGCGTCGTCGGCGCGGCTCTATTGGGAAAGTTTTGGGCCGGGCAAGCGAACCCCGCACAAGGTGAGCGTGCCGACCGGCGTTGCCGCGTTCCCCAAGGAGATCGTCACGCCGGTCCGCAAATGGATGGAGACGAACTTCAGCAACATCCAGCACTGGAGCGAGATGCCGAAAGGAGGACATTTCTCGGCATTCGAGCAGCCCGAGCTGTTCATCGGCGAGGTGCGCGAGTTCTTCGGCAAGCTGCGCTGAAGCATGATCCGGAAAAGTGCGAAGCGGTTTTCCGAACAGATCATGCTCAAGCAAGCTGCGGCACGCCTCGCGACCGCTGTAACCATCCGCTCTCGATCGCCTCAGCCTCCCGATCAAGGCCCTGGCGAAACCTCCAGGTAAGCATGGTGTCAACGACGCAACCCACCAGGGTCGGGAGCGCGTATGTTGGTCTGAAGCGGTTTGTGACAGAATGCGCCGTGCAACGGAGGACGTCGGCGTGCTGCTTGATCCCCGCCACGGCGACTTTGAGGACAATGCCGCCAGCCCGGAACAGCGTTCGTTGTTGGCGATCGTGGGTAGCCTTCTGGTTGAGATAAGCCCGGCGAAACTGTTGTTCGCCTGGACGATTTCGCTTCTGCTGCCGGGCGTGCTGCTCGGCCTTGCGCCACTGGTCGCGTCTGCCTGGATTTCGAGCCTTTCGCAGCACGCTCTTGCCCTGTCCGAAGTGGGCGCCGTGCTGGCGCTGGTTGTGATCGCGGCGTTGGGATGGCTCGGTGGGCGACCGCTGCTACAAGTCGCGGAAACAAGCTTCTGGTCGCTGAACGCGCTCGCGGTCCAACCGAGTTACGCCTTCACGCGCGAGGCGCTGGGCCACCTGGCGGAGCTGCTCTGGCGCGCCGGCGCAACTCCTGCCTCTCGCACGAGGCTGCGCCGCAAGTGCTCGGTCGGCGCCGGCATACTGCTCTCTGTGGGGGCGGCATCGATCGCGGTCCTGGCCTGGCCTGCTTCGCAATGGACTGCGACCATCAATGACTTGGTTCTGATCCATCGTGTTGTGCTGCCGACCTTCGCGAACGCCGTGGTGCTGGTGTCCTGCTATCTTGCGGTCGCATCACTGGCCTGGAGCGTGGCCGACGCCAGTATGGAACAACCGGCCGACCTTGCCGGATTCGCCGCGGCGCCGTCCGGAGGCCGCTGCTGGCGCGTTGCGCATCTGTCCGATCTCCACGTGGTCGGCGAGCGATACGGCTTCCGCATCGAAAGCGGGACCGCCGGTCCGCGGGGAAACGAACGCTTCAATCGCGTGTTGGCTCGCCTTGCCGAAATTCATACCGTTGATCCGCTCGACCATGTGCTGATCAGCGGCGACATGACGGACGCCGGCCGGCCCGGCGAATGGGCGGAATTTCTCGATGCATTGGCAGGTCATCCCGAGCTCGCAGCACGCATCATCATGCTTCCGGGCAATCATGACGTTAACGTCGTGGATCGTGCCAATCCTGCGCGCCTCGACCTGCCGTTCAGCCCAAGCAAGCGGCTACGGCAGATGCGCACCCTGTCGGCGATCGCGGCCGTTCAGGGCGATCGCGTCCGCGTCATCGACGGCTACGGCAAACCGTCGGCCACGCTGAACCAGGCGCTGGCCCCTTATCATGATCGGATAACGCAATTTGCGCAGCACGGGGGCGTGCGCCGCGCGGCGGCGCTCCGCGGCCTGTTCGATGATCAATTCCCAATGATCCTGCCGCCGGACCAGGACGGTGGCCTCGGGATCGCCATTCTCAACTCCAACGCCGAAACCCACTTCTCCTTCACCAACGCGCTCGGTTTGGTTTCGGAAGCGCAAACGCGGCGGTTGGAGGCTGCGATCCGTCATTTCCCGACGGCATGCTGGACCATCGCGCTACATCATCACTTGATGGAATATCCTATGCCGGTGAAGACATTTGCCGAGCGCATTGGGACGGCCTTGATCAACGGCAGTTGGTTTGTACGCAGGTTGCAAAGGTTTTCCGATCGCTCGGTGGTGATGCACGGTCACCGGCATATCGATTGGATCGGTACGTGTGGTGCGTCGAAGGTCGTCTCGGCCCCTTCGCCGGTGATGGGGGCCGATGATGCGGTCAGTTATTTCTATATCCACAGAATGATGGTCGGCCCGGACCGGAAGCTCTGCCTCGCCGAGCCTGAGCGGGTCGAGATTACCGGAAGCTAGGACGCTTCCGGCTTATCTTCGTGCGATCCGCCAAACAGATCAGCGATCCAGGCGGCCGACGGACTCTCGGCACAGAAGGTCAGAATAGCGAGCGTGATCGGCACGCCGATGAAGGTCCCGAACAGGCCCCAAAGCGAGCTCCAAAAGAAGATCGCAAACAGCACCAGGAACGGCGAGATCGACAATGTCGAACCGGCCACCCGCGGTTCGATATAGCTGCCTACCACGAACTGGATGACGTTGAGACAGGCGAACACACCAAACACCGCGGGCCAGCTCTCGAACTGCGTCATGGCCAGCAGCGTGGGGAACAGCGTCGCGATGAAAGGGCCGATGAAAGGAATGTAGTTGAGGACAAAAGCGATCACGCCCCATTCGAATGCGAATGGCAGTCCGGTCACGGCGGCGAACAGGCCGACCAAGAGACCCGTGATCGCGCTCATCTGCGTCCGCACCAGCATATATTTGCGAAACTTGGCGGCCGTCGCTTTGCTGCCCTTGAGCAGGACGCGCGCAGCGGTGCGATTCTCCAACCGCTGGATTCGTCGACCAGCGTCTTCGACCTCGAGAAGTCCCAGCACGACATAGACCAGCGCGACGAGCCAGAAACTCAACGTGGTGTTGACGCGGCCGGTGACGTATTGCGTGGTGCGCAGCAGCCAGCCGACATTGAAATGCTCCGCCCAAAGGCCGGCGAACGAGACGCCATGGCCGTCGAGCCAGATCACCGCGGCATCGTAGAAGGCTTGATACCGCGCCGCATCCGTAATCAATGAGCGCCCGACGCGGCCGAACCCCCACGCCGCCAGCGAGGCAAATGCGACGCAGGTAGCGGTCGTAACGACGACGGTAACCGCGAGTGCGAGGAGTTTCGGCAGCCACGACTGGAGCCTTTGCTGAACGGGCCAGACGATCGCGATGATGAACAGGGCGGCCGCAAGCGGGGCGAGCACGCTGCGCGCCTGAGCCACCGCCGCAATGACCAGCACCGCGGCGATGATGCCGGTCGTGATCTTCAACCCGCCCGCCATCCTTGAATTGTCCGACCTCCGTGAACGCAGAGATTGTCAGTCTGTCTCGTAGCGCGACAAGACCGGAAAGGCGCAGCTACAGCAATCCTCGATAGATTCCCGGCGCGGAGCCTTCGATGGCTACCGCGCCGACGGCCTTCGAATAGAATTCTGCCGGCCCCACGCCGCCGATGATGGCGTAGCCAAAGCCCTGGTGTTTCATATCCTCGAGGCAGGCGAACAGCAGCGCCTTGCCGATTCCGCCCTGCTGCGCCTTCGGCGCGACACCGGTCGGGCCAAAGAAGTTGCGACAGGCTGCGTCGTGGCAGGCAAATCCCACGATCTTCTTTTGCTGGATCGCGATGAAGCAGGAAACCGGTTGGCGGCTGAACGCGACCTCGGCTTCGCTGGCCCACGCCTCGCTGAATGTCTCCCGCACCCAGGCCACGACCTTGTGCTTTTCAGGCGCGAGCGCGCGGCGCATCGCAATTCCGGCCCTGAGCAATCGATCATAGGCGGGCCGGGAATCGGGCAGGGCGTAGAGCTTGACGAGCATGTCCATCCGGCGAGCTTAGTTGAAAACGCGTCCCGCGGGCAAATCACGGGAGCAAGGTGACGGCGCCGGACTACCATTTGCGTTGTCGCTTGTTCGCGGTCGTCCTGACTTCACGTGCAATTGCCCAGAAATACCCGCCGCAGAATGCAACAATCGCGACAATCACACCGGCGGCGATCAGCTCTTGCATATCAGCGGTTCTCCAAGTATTCGTACCTCGAATACGTGGGAATTATACCCACAAATATGCCAACGAAAAGGCAGGTCGGTTTCGGGACATAACGAGGCGGAGCGAGTGCAATGGTGACGGTCAGCGCAGCAGACAGGCGTCTTCGGGCGATCGTCGCTCTCGTCGTCATGGCCGGCGTCGGTTCGGCGCAAGCCGCCCGAACTCCCGATGTGTCGGATGCCGGTGGGAGCACCGCCTCCATGCCGATCGACACGCGGAGCCAGACGTCCGCTATGGATGGCGTGGTCCGCGCCGTCCAGCTTCCCAAGGGCGCTTCCGCAATCAGCGAGACCTACGGAGACTGGATCGTCAAATGCCAGCTCGACGGCGGGGCCAAGCTGTGTACCCTCGGGCAGACACAGCTCGCCAAGGAAACCAATCAGCAAATCTTCGCCATCGAACTGATTCCCAGGGACGGAAAGGCCGAAGGCAACATATTGATGCCGTTCGGGCTGAAGTTCGACGCCGGCGCCGTCCTCAGGCTGGACGGCAAGGATCTGGAGCAGACGCGCTTTTCCACCTGCACGGCGCAAGGCTGCTTGCTGCCGGTATCCTTTCCCACGGTCGTGACTGACACCATCAGCAGGGCCAAAACGCTCACCGTTGCCGCCCAGAACATCAGCAACGGGCAGGCGGTCGTCTTTAACGTCCCTCTCAACGGCTTCGCCGCGGCGCTGGAGCGCACCATTCAACTCGGAAGCTGACACGCGCAGGTCTCGCGCTGCGAGGCCGCGGGGCCGAACTTCAGTCGCGCGGCGGGTGCAGGGTGGGCGCTATGCGGCGACCCGATCGCGACGGCTGGCGGCAGCACTCCGGGCCTCCATCGCCTTGACCGAGTTTTCGAACGCTTTCTCCAAGACGCCTCTGCCGACGGTGCGGAGCACGAGACCTCGATCTATCCCTTCAGGTTCTTGCCGTCGCGCACCACGACCACGTCGATGTCGGTGCTGCCATCGGGTCGGCGCGTGAAGTGGTAGATGTGGCCCGACGCTCCGCCCCACACATTGGAATCGGTCGTTGTCAGGACGACATGGTCGGGATCTGACCAGTCGTAGTGCAGGCGTTCCCAGATGCCGCCCGAGCCTTCCGTCACGTCGGCATGCAGAGGTCCGCGATCATGCACCTTGAGATCGGCGTCGGCACTGTTGGCGAAGAGCTTCGAGCGGCCCGGCCCGAAGTCGGTGAGGCCGGCTACGTACTGCTCGGGCGTCAGGCTCGTCGTGCGATGAAGGCGGATCGTGGACATCTGTGGCTCCTGCACTGGTAATCGAAAGGCACCGGCGGCGTCGGAACTAGTTGGAGAGTGCGCCCGACTTGCGCAGGGTCAGGCTGTCGCCGTTGCGGCTGATCTCCAGTGCGCCCGCCTGGTTCGGCGTCGAGAGCAGGGCACGCTGACCGGGTGACAGCACCGACACGAAGCGGACCGGCGTTCCGGCCTCGCCCTGTGCGAGTGTGGTCACGACGCGATATCCATCAGGCTCGACCGTGTAGTAGACGACGCCGGACAGATCGCCGAGATGGATGCTTCGGCCTTCGATCGGCCTGAGCGGGCTTGCGTGCGCGGCTCCCAGTGAGGCCAGGGTGAAGGCGGCGGCGAGAATTGTGCTGCGGATCGACATGAGATCCTCCATTGGCTTGAGGGTGTTGACCTGGCGGCGGGCGATGGCCCGTCCGCCCCTTGCCGCAAGACATGGTCAGGCTATGATCATCGATCAAACAGATAGGATCGATAATGGCCATCGATACCGTCAATTTAGGTCGTATCGACTTGAATCTGCTGGTTCATCTCGACGCCCTGCTGACCGAACGGAGCATGACAAGGGCAGCCGCCTGCGTCGGGATTGGCCAATCCGCGATGAGTCACAACCTTGCCCGCCTGCGCGAGCTGTTCGATGACGAGCTTCTGACGCGAGGGGCTGACGGCATGCGTCTCACCCCGCGTGCAGCAACCCTGCGCGAGCCGGTGCGCACCGCGCTCGCACATGTCGAGGCGGTGGTCCTGCGCGATCAGACCTTCGACCCGGCCACGGCAGTGCGGACGTTCAGGCTCGGACTATCGGACAGTATGGAAATCCTGATCATGCCCGCTCTCCTGGCGCGCGTGCGCGAGATCGCACCCGGCGTTCACTTCCGGCTTTATAATGTCGATGCGTCGCGGCTGCTCGATGACCTCGACGCCGACGAGTTGGACCTCGCCGTCGCCCATGGGCCGCTCCCGCAGGGACAATTGCATCACAAGCGGCGCACGCTGCTGTCCGAGCGCTTCGTGTGCATGTTCAACGCCGAGAAGACCGGTATCACGCCGCCGATCTCGCTTGAGGATTACGTGCGGCTTCCGCATGTGCTGACCAGCCTGCGGCCGGCGCGCAACGTGCGCGGAATTGTGGACGAAGCGCTCGACAAGCTGGGACTGCAGCGCACCGTTGCGTTGACCACGCCGCGCTTCCTTACCGTCCCGCATCTGGTGGCGCTTGCGCCCGTTATCGTCACCATGGGAGCGCGGCTGGCCACGCGGTTCTCCGCCGAGCTCGGGCTCAGCCTCAGCCCGCCACCTGTGGAGCTGAGCGAGATGCCGGTGACGTTGCTGTGGCACGCCTCCTACGATCACGATCCAGCTCATGCCTGGCTGCGAAACCAGGTGGCCCAGCTGGCAGCCGAAATGTGAGGGGCGCGTCTTGGGCGGCGGCGCGCTGCTGGTGGCCGCGCCTGGCGCGAATTGTCCGCGCTGTTCGGCGAAGAGGTGATCCCGCAATTGCGGCGAGCGCAGATCAATTGACCTGCGACAGATCACCCCGACGGACAAAATCGCGCGATCGGCACCCGGCTTTCCCTGCGCCCTCTTCAACGAGAGGGCGAGACGAAGAGCGGAACTCAGACAAATCATGTTGTGAGAATGCGGATGTTTGACTCGCAGGCGACACCACACTCGGCGTCGTCCCGGCGAAGGCCGGGACCCATTACCACGAATGCGAATTGTTGCCCGACGCTGGGGCCACAGCCTGCTCTCAACAACGCAACCCTGTGGTTATGGGTCCCTGTGTCTTGGAAGTCTGTCAGGATGAGGGTGGGCGGGAAGCCGTTGGGTCCTTGGCGCTTGACGCCG